>NZ_JAUOEV010000006.1:0-190837 GCF_031932135.1 Shewanella vaxholmensis | reverse complement strand
GCTATTGATGTAGCGGCCTTTGCGGTGATGTCGAATCATTTACATGTGGTGTTACGGGTGGATATCGACCGTGCTAATCGTTGGACTGATCGCGAAGTGCTTGAGCAGTGGCATAAGCTATTCAAAGGCGATGAATTAACGCAAAAATTCGCTAAAGGTGAGTTGATTGAACCTCACCAAGTCCTCAGGCTAAAGCATGCCATAGCAATTTACCGTAGTCGTTTATGTGATATCAGTTGGTTCATGCGTTGCTTAAACGAACCGATAGCAAGACAAGCAAATCAAGAAGATAACTGTAGTGGTCGTTTCTGGGAAGGCCGCTTTAAATCACAGGCTCTTCTTGATGAAGCTGCTGTTTTAGCCTGTATGACCTATGTTGATTTGAATCCCATCAGAGCCAAAATGGCTGACACGCCAGAACAATCAGACCATACCAGCATTCAGCTACGTATTCGGGCAGCATTGAAAGGTGATCAGCCTAGCAATCTACTGCCTTTCATTGGTAATGAACGCGATAACCAACCTAATGGAATCGCGTTTACACTCAAGGATTATCTTGAGTTAGTTGAGGATACAGGGCGGATCATCCGCAACGACAAGCGTGGTGCAATAAGTGAAAATAGCGCCAACTTACTGACAAGATTAAATATATCCCATGAAAATTGGTTAAAACTGACCACAGAGTTTGGCAAGCTATTTCATGGTCCAGTGGGGACGCTGCAAGAACTGACCGATTACTGCGAGCATTTAGAGAAGCGACGACGGCACTTTGCTAAATGCTGCCGGTACCTTAACGCTGGCTGATTTCAAGCCTGTTTCATTGCTCGTTCCTTCAGGACCTCCAACGAGGCAATGGGTTGGGCTTTTTTTACTAAAAATATCGTTTTTTCAGCCAAATAGGTCAATTTAGTCAGTCATCATCCTTTGTAACCCTAATTCGCTAGCCTTTTAACGGCTAAGTGACTTTTTGTCACTTAAATGCCAACAGAAAGTGCATTATGTTCTTGTTTTATCTTGGGTGGCCTTTTTTACTCTCTGTAAATGCCAACAGAAAGTGCATTATGTTCTTGTTTTATCTTGGGTGGCCTTTTTTACTAGCCGCCTTTTTTACTAGCCTTTTTTAAGCTATTTTTTAAGCTATTTTTTAAGCTAGACTGAAACAAGATTGTGCCAAGTAGTCACCTCAATCAGCATTTAATCAAATCGTAAAAACAAATAGCCACTGATGACAGTGGCTATTTGCATTTATGGTATATGACGTTACGGCCAGATTAGCTCTTCGCTAGTTCAACCTGATGCACTTTTTCAGTTTGGTCTACTATGGTTAATACCGCAGCATCACCTACCACGTTACAAGAGGTCAGCACCATATCGATAATGCGATCTAAGGCCGCGACTATCGCGAAAGCTTCTATTGGTAAACCCATTTGATGGATTAACACGCCTATCATCACCATGCCGCCGCCAGGCACACCGCCAGCACCGACAGAAAGTAGGAAGATACTAAATAACAGCGAAGGCAATTGCTCAGAGGTGATAGGCATGCCAAAGGCGTTGGCGACAAAGAAGATGGCAATAGTGATATAAATCGCCACGCCGCCCATGTTCATTGTCGCACCAAGCGGCACACCAAAACCTGCTACCGCGCGATTCACACCTAACTTTTCGGTTAAGGTACGCATAGTCACAGGGATAGTCGCATTCGAGCTTGCGGTCGACAGTGAAAATAGCACTTGCTCTTGGGTCTTCTCGCGGAAGGTTTTGGCCGAAATCGGAGTGAATATGCCCACCGCCATTGGGTAAACCACAAAAATCCACACTAGTAGCAGCGCGAGGATCAGCACCATGTACTCAACTACGCTCATAAACACGCCGGCATCTAAGGTCGCGCCGAGCTTGAACATCAAGGCAAATACACCGTAGGGCGCTAGACTCATGACAACAGAAATCAGCTTCATCATGATTTTATTCGTGGTTTGAAAACCTTGCACAGCGCCAGCGACATGCTCACCGAGTGACTTAATCACCCCACCAAGCATTAAAGCCATAAAGATCACTTGCAACATATTGCCCGACATAAATGCCGCCACAGGGTTACGCGGGACTATGTCGACAACTAATGCCATCAAACTTGGCAGCTCAGTCGCAGTAATCGCCACGCCGTCTGTGCTGCTCATATCGACACCTTTACCAGGGTCGAGTAACAGCACGACTAATAATGCCGTCGCGATCGCCACAAAGGTATTGATGATATAGAAACCGAAGGTCTTACCGCCTAAACGGCCAAAGCTTTTGAGATCTTGCAGCTCACAGACGCCACAAACAATACTCACGAACACTAATGGCACGACGAGCATCATGATCATATTGACGAACATAGTGCCAGCGCCGCCAGCAAGATCGACTAAATTACCCGAGAAAAAGCCGATATCGTTTAAGAAGTACTGCACTATTGTGCCGAAAATAAGACCCGCAAACAGACCTATAAAGATCCGCGTCGAAAGTGATTTCATCATGCTTGTGGTTTCCCCAGAAATGTAGTTTTTTTGTTATTCATCTTCCATGATGAGCACAATTGCCAATCCATTTTTGGCTTAGGCAGGGGATAGTGAAACATGCTAGCCGTTAATTCAATGAATAAATTTCATTTTTTCATCTTGAATTAAGCTAACCGCATCACGGAAAATTAGCATTCATTTGATTTTTAATGATAAAAAATAATTATGTTCAATCAATGAGCAGACTAAAGACTTATTTAAACCGTATATTTAAACAGAATTAAAACCAATAAATCACAATGAAAACATATTAAAAACAATTAGAAAATCGACCTCAGTCTTAATGACTAAAATTCAAATTATAACGGAATTTAAAACTGGATAATTAGTGTGAAGCAGAGAGATAAAGTGCGTGATGGCTAAATATATGGCACTAACACTAGTTCAAGTCCGTGAGCCAGCAGGTGTTGCTGTTTGATACTAATAAGGTGTTGATTTAGCCAAACGGCTAATTTTTGCCAATTCTTTAACTCGGCATTTTGCAAATACTTAGCCTGTTTCGCTTGCTTGTCGAAATCATCAGTAGAATTAATTTGTGCTATTGCCAATAACTCAGCAGGTGCTGTCAGCGCAAGTTGTGGCACAAGGCAATGGGTCACACCCATTAAGGTATGGGCGATTTGTAGTCCTGCGGGATCTAAGTCGGTAAAGGCGATAATCGGCAGTTTCCCTACCATTGAGCGCAAAAAATGCCGCACGCCAATCGGGGAATGATGACCGCTACCTCGGTAGATAACCATCACATGGGTTAAATCCTGTGGCAAACGCGCTTGATGGATAACGTCAAACACATCCAAGTTTTCAACCACTAAGATGGCGGCGACATTGAGTTCATGGCAATGCTTTTGCGCTTCATCCAAAGGAATACGTAGTGATGTGCGTGTTGAAATCCCAGTTGGCGACGATTCAAAACCTAGATACTTCATCAAAACGTATTCGGCTTCAGGGCGGATCTTAGCGAGCTTCTCATTATGACTTTTGGCGGACATCGCCATGCGATCGACATTGAAATCCAGATCCCGGAGATCAAGTCCCATTAGCGCCAATACGCCTTGCCTTAACAGATCAAAGTCTTTGGACGCGAAGCACAGATACTTTTCAGACTCGTCTAACTCGCCCACTTCTAACTCGCGGTAAATCGCGCGCCAGTTAGCCGTGAGCTTAACATTGGGAGAACGCTTAATAAAAGCCTTCTCCAACAGTTGCAGTTGTTGCTGGCCTAGGCGAGCCATAACTCAACATCGCGAATGATAAAGTTACCGCTATAGATAGGATGTGGCTCACCTAATGGCTCAAGCTCAAAGTAGGCTTTATGTTCATCTGGCAGACCTTCGTAGCCACCAATCACTTGATAAATCCAGCTCTCGGCTTCCCAAGGCAAGGCCTTAT
The DNA here is from genome assembly GCF_031932135.1 of Shewanella vaxholmensis. Classification (NCBI taxonomy): domain Bacteria; kingdom Pseudomonadati; phylum Pseudomonadota; class Gammaproteobacteria; order Alteromonadales; family Shewanellaceae; genus Shewanella; species Shewanella vaxholmensis. Next base: position 186,890 of record NZ_JAUOEV010000006.1, on the reverse strand, counting down.
CCAGCAGATATTCCAGCGCCGATTGGCGCAAACCAGACTCAATTACATCGACAAAATAGGTATCCACCGCCTGCTTAAGTGGATTATCGGGCACATCGAAGTCTTCACTTTGGGTGAGTGACACTGACGCATCTCGCTCACGTACCGCTTCAATCACGGGATGACGACTGATAGCCTTGATATGCGCGACGATACCCATTAACTCCAACTCTTGGCTGGCGTTGTGCACGTCTACCGCAGCAGGTGCGAGCAAGACTTCGGCGCGATTGAAAAGACTCGGAATGTCCTTGTGGGACACATGGTCCGCAGGCCGATAATCCGGATGCAAATCAGTGTAGAGCAACCAGCCCTTGAGCAAACGGGTACGGCCACGGATTTGCCTAAAGCGACCTAAGAGTTCGAGTAAACGTCCCTGCACTACGCTCAGTTCTTGGGCGCAGTCGCTCATGGTTTCTTGTAAAGTCGTCACTAATAGTTTGCGCAGCTCACGGATATCGCCAGCGATTTCGCCTAGCTCACTAAACTGGAACATCTCTAAGCCATTAAGCAATTCAGAGACTTGGCTTTGGGCTAATTCGTTTTCGCGGATCTTAGCGTTGATCGTACCCACATAACCGAACTCGTTGTTGATCCGCCCCCAGAGCACACGGATCGAATAACGCAGACTATCGGCGAAACTATAAACATGCTCGCTCAAATCCGATAAATAGGCCTCGGCGGCGCTGTAATCTGAGCTATGACGCGCCTCTTTGTAATGGTCGGCCAAGGTTTTAATGGTTGCTAAAGCCGAGCCAACGTTAGAGTCGATTTGGCGATTGCGCTCGTCGCTTAAGCCTTCTTCGAGTAAGGCACGCACGGAGCGCTTAAGCCGCAACTCTTGATCTGGCTCTGGCCGCCACAAAATACCGGCCTGTTTAAGCTTTTCAACCACGCTTGGATCGTGGGCATCCTCGTTAAGAGAACCCGCCAAATAGGCGTCCATAATGATGTCAGCATGGCGACCTAACTGCTTGAGCAGCTTAACCCCCGCCTGATGTAAGTTACTGCTCATCACGGCCTCCTTGGTCGCAGCTTTTACCTAGGTTTAATCGTGCCAACATTAGATTAAGTCCCGCTGAGTCGCCGTTTCTGCCTGCGCTTCTAAGCTCAAGCCTTCGGTTTCGTCGATAAACCGAATGACTTCATACAGATAATCAAGCTTGCCCGTGGCAATATAGATTTGTTTCTCCACATTGGGGCGAACTAAATAGCCGAGTTCGACTAAGCGTTTGAAAACTAATTTGATTTGCGCATCGCTGTTGGTGCTGGTCGAGCCAAATAAACGATATTGGCTGAGTTTGGCTAACTGTTCACGAAACGCCGGTGTGTCTTCGATACGGCTTTGCAGCTCAGTTAAACGCACGGGCGCGCCTTCGCTCAGCGGCGCATCTTGGCCACTGGCCTCTTGCACTAATACCAACCATTCCACCAGCGGGATCAATGCCTGACAGATATCTTTAAACTGCGATGAAATCACTTTGCGTTCGCTATCGCCAAGCTGCAAATAACCGCAGAAGAACACATCACCTTCGGCGGCAGACGCCACGGTACGGTTGATTTGATTAAGATAGGCCTCGACCCGCTCGCGGGTGCTGTTATTTTTAAGGGCGCGCCAGCCTTCTTCATTGGTGGTGCGGCAAATAAACTCGCCCTTGAGTAACAGCTCAATTAACGCGCCAGTACCGACTAATACGGTTTGAGTTGCATCGCTCATTAGATGGCCTCCTTGCTCAGGCGTTTACTCAACATATCGGCAATCGGGTTGACCTTAGGTTTTACCACCTGCAACTTCTTGGTTTGTTTGTTGATAATGTAACGGTTAGCGAACAAGTTCAGCACCTCGGACTCTGGGTTCGGGAAGGCCCCCAGCACACAAATATTGTTGTTTTCGCAGGCATCGAAAATCTTCTTCACGTTGGTATGGTGCAAAGTGCCCAACTCATCGATTGGCCAGTGAATGGTCACATCGGCGCGGCCACGCAGCAAGCGCGTGAATGCCAGCAAGAACTTACACAAAATCAGATACGCCATACCGTGGCTTGAGGATTCGTTAAGCTGTCTGTCGGTCCGGATAATCAGATCGCTGTTACCTTCTTTAAGGCGCAGCTCGATTTCCAGCAACTTAGAGATGCCCCCCGTTAACGCGGCGCGGCCGATAATGTCTAAGGCGCGGCGCATACTGTTGGTGTAATCCTCATCGGGCAAGCCATTAAAGCCATCGGCTTTCCAATGTTTAAAGGCTTTGACGAACTGTTCAAGCTCAGGCCAGAACTCTAACTCGCTGATGCGCGAACGAATACGTACCGCCGATTCAGACACGCCCTCGAGGAATAACTCTTCACCCACTTCGCGGGTAATACGCGCACTTTGGGACGCGATGCGACGGTCGATATCGGCTAATACATCATAGAAGGCAGTTAAGTCGACGCCGAAAATTCGTCCTTGCTCACGCAGCGCAGTAATCGACTGCGGCACTATCACGTTCAGCAATTGCTCAAGCTGTGGCACTAACTTGCGGTAATCCAGCAGACGAATGCCTTTGTCGTTGATAAAGCTCGATTCTTCGCGGGCACGCTCCCAGGTTTCGGCAAGGCCAGAACCTGACTTGCTGGCGATCACTGAGTCGAAATGCTCTACATATTGCTTCACTGACCCCATCAGGTAATCGCGTTTCAGCAGCAAATCTTCACCTTGGCGCAGACGCTCGCCTAGGCTGCCTTGGGCTTCTTCGTTATTGGTCGGCAACTTAAGCTCGGCGAGTTTACGCATTACGGCACGTAACTTCGTTAAGTTTTCAGAAGCTTCAACCTGCGCCGCATCGGACGCTTTACGCTCGGTTTCAAGTTGTTGACGACGGGCCTTAACATCCTGAGTTTTCGCCTTAAGCTGTTGATCGATTTCCGAGACCGCGCGCTTCACATCGGCAAGCTGAGTTTGCAGTTTAGGTTTGCGCATCAGCCAAGTATGTTGATACCAATCGTCAAAGCGCAGTACGTCACTACGACGCTGCTCGGCGCGGCTAATTTTGGTTTCTAACTCACGAATTTGTTGCTTGAGTTTGAGGATATTCTCCTCATCCACACCGCGGGATTTAAGCTCGTTTTTGTACCAGGTCTCGCAGGCTTTCTGCTCAATTTTGGCACTTTCGCGGCGGCCTTCAATGGTCGCTTTAATTTGGCCGAGTTGATTGTCGAGCGCGCCGATCACTTCCTGCCAATAGGCTTGTTTTTCCATGCGCGCTTCGAGCGCTTGCTCTTTTTGCTCTTCGAGCCAGAGTTCGTGCTGATGTTTAAGCTGTTTCAGCTCGCCATCCAGCTGAGTCAGTCTTTGTCCTGCATGGGCTTTGCGCTCGCTCAATGCTTTGTTGATTTTATCTTGCTCACTGCGCTTTTCATCGAATAGGCGACGCAGATCGTCACGGCTATTTTTATACGCTGTGCGGGCAAAAGTAAGTTCACGGCTGAGATTATCCAACTCGCCATTAATCGCCACTAACTGAGATTCGGCCTCGGCCTGCATTTCTTGGGCGCTAGTGTGAGCTTCTTCGGCTTTGCTTAACCGAATCCGCAGCTCTTGCTCGGAGGCGGCATATTCAGGCACATCGATCGCTTTAAGATCTAAATGTACGCCAAAGAAAGCTTCGCTCGACTCGCTAACTAAACTGGGATGTAAATCAGTGCGATGCAGTAGTTCAGGCGCGATCACTTTACCTAAACTTTGCTCCCAACCTTGAGCTTCCTTACGCAGAAACTCCAATAGGGTGTGGGATTGCGGAAACAGCATGTGGTGCAGTTCATCCAGCGCAGTTTGACGCTCATTCACCCTTAAGGTGGCGATACGCAAGGCTTCGTTGGCTTGGTCACGTTTGGCTCTGAGCTTGCGTTCATCGTTACTTAAGCGCTCGACCTTAGCATTACAGCTTTCTTGTTCTTCGTCGGCACGGTGAATACGTTCGTCGAAAATTGCTAGGCTTAACTTTTCTTCTTCGGTGTAAGTCACACCATCGACACGTAATTTAAGTTCGGCGGCAGTGAGTTTAAATTGGTATTCCTGCTCGCTAAAGCTGGCCTTGCCCGCATCCATTTGGTTGCGCCATTGCAACTCTAAAGCGTCGATATCGGTGCGCGCGACTTCGCGTTGCTTATCGCGGGCTTCGCGCTGCTTATCTTGGTCGGCATGCAAACCTTCTAGCTCGCGGTTTAACTGCTCGCCAATCTTACTGCGACGGGCATTGTAGGCCGCCTCGATATCTTGGTGCTTCTCGGTTTGCAGCTTATGGCGTTCACTTAGGTTTTCAACATCGGTGCGCCAGTTTGGCAGCATCTCAAGATCGGCCTTAGCTTGCTCTATGTTGGCATCTAAAAAGGCGCTGTGCTGATCTTCAATGGCATCGAGTTCGTACTCGCACTTTGCCACATCGCCTTTGGCTGCGGATAAGTCGAGGTTGAGCTCATCGCGCTGCTCTTTCCATTCATCGTCGAGCAATCTGAGTTTTAAATTCAGCTCTTTAGATAAGGTTTGCTGAATATCTTGGCGATCGGCTTCTAAGGTTTCATCGTTGCGATAACCGCGGGACAAACTCGATAAGCGCAGTTCGGCGCTGAGCAGTTGGTTAAATTCTTGCTCTAGTTTTTCAAACTCAGGGCGAATGACTTCAAACCCTTGGATAAGTTGGCTTTCACGGATCCACGCCTCAACGCGCTGTGGATTTAAGCGTGAGCTGGGCGGATTAACTCCGTCTTCCTCTAAAATGGCAGCGATCATGGATTTGACCGTCTCCATCTTGCCTTCTTTGGAGTGCACCGCTTTGGCGAGCTTTTCGATGTGGCGCAGGGAATGTTCGCCCTCACACAGGGCAAATTGACGGGCATAGCCGCGTAGTTCGCTGCGGTTGCTGCCCGTGCTTAATAGGGTGCGATCGTTTTGAATAATGGCGCGATATTCACGGGTATTAAGCAAATTAGTGGTGGCGATGCCGGCACGTTTTAAATCACGGCCTAATTCCGCCATGGTGTGGCACAGAATAGTGTCGCCATTTTGCGATTTAATATAATCGCTTAGCTCAAAACCTTTGGCGATAAAGCGATAGTTAACGCCCTTGCCATCGCCCGCCGAGGCCAGCACGGCTTGGTACAGTAACCCATCGGCTTTTTGATATTCGTAAATGATGTAGCTTGAATCGTGTGGCAAATACCAACGCTCGAAACTGTCGCGGGTCGAAGGCACCACGCGGCTTGGGTATTCGCCATAAAAAACAGGGACTAGACGTTGTAATGTCGTCTTACCCGAGGCGTTAGTACCACAAATATTGGTATGGCCATTGAGGGCGAGTTCCACAACGCCCGGAAGGTGCGTATCAATCAGCACAATACGAATCAAGCTTGCCATTTCATTCCTTATGCAAACGGGAGCGTCTTATCTGAGCTGCAGAAGCCTTCTACAGGACAAAGCAAAACAATCCAAGAGGGCCACAGACCTTAAAAAAGCACTGTAAAAAGTGATTTTAAAATCATGACCTAAAAATAGTGCCCCTAAAATAAGGCAATCGCGGTGTATTGGCAATTAAGCGGCGCTGCACTAATGCCATGGCTCACAATCTTTACGCCCAGAATTGGGCCCAGAACTAAGCTCTTCTTTAAGCCCAGAACTAAGCTACTAGCAAAGCCAATACTAACCGCCAATGATACGACAACTTAGCCAAAATAGGCGGCTAACAAAGCGGCAATTAGCGCAGTAAAAGGTAAATTTTAGCGGTTATCTTCAAGGCGCAGGCGTTCGGCGATCCGGCTATAGATCAGCATCATTTCCGCCAGCGATCCTACTTGCATGCCTTTCATCAAATTGGCACGGTGGATCTCGACCGTACGCATGGCAATACAGAGGCTATCGGCGATCTCTTGGTTCTTCAGCCCTTGGGCAATCAGGTTGAGTATTTCCCTCTCCCTTGGTGTGAGCGCTTGATACGTCTCAAGATACTGATTGTCTTGATGATGGGCCTTAGTATGTTCCAGTGCTTTGAGTACCGCTTCGGCTAACTTAGCGCCATCGGCGGGCTTTTGGAAAAAATCCACCGCACCGAGTTTAAGTGCTTCAACCGCCATAGGCACATCGCCATGTCCGGTGAGATAAATCAGAGCTAACGGACTATTTTTGGCTACTAATTCAAGATGCAACTGCGGGCCGCTCAAACCCGGCATACGCACATCAACCAGCGCACAACCCGGCAGGGTTAAGTCTACGGCGGTAAAAAAGGCTTCGGCGCTATCAAAGTCGGTGATCTTGAGGCCATAACTTTCGAGCATAAAACGCAAAGAACGACGCACTGAGTCATCGTCATCGATTAAATACACAGGTAACTCAAGACTCATTATTGTGCTCCATTAGGTTTAGGTTTACGCGGTATAGCCACCTGCGCTTGGCAACCGCCACCCATAGCGCTTTCTAGGCTAAACGTCCCGCCATGGCTCTCGGCAATATCGCGGCAAATCACTAAGCCTAAACCTAACCCCTCTGATTTAGTGGAATAAAAGGCTTGCATCAGCAGGCTGGTCTCTTCGGTTAACCCTGTGCCATTATCCGTGACTGTCAGCAAGAGTGTGCGTTCTTGGTAGCGAAGATCGATATCGATCGTCGGCGCATAGGGCTTTTGCGTGATGATCTGTTCTGTGCCACTGGATTCAAGCTCTAGCCGCTGAACGCAGGCGTCAAAGGCATTTTTCAGCAAGTTAAGCAACAACTGCTGCATGCCGACTTCATCGAGGGACTGTAAATAGGGTTCGCCGCTCACATTCACGGCAAGATTGATTTGATGTTGTTCAAACTCATAGGCGAGCAGCGGCACAGTCTCATTGACCAACTCATGCAAATACAAAGGTTGTTTCGACACAGGACGCTTCTTCAACAGGTTGCGTAAACGGCTGATAATGCTGTCGGCCCGTGTGACTTCCTGCTGGATAAGCGTCAATACCGATTGCAGTTCCTCAGGGCTAGTCCCCCGCTGTAATCGCACTTCGGCGCCATGACAATAATGGCCAATCGCCGCCAAAGGTTGATTCAGTTCGTGGGAGAGACTCGCGCCAAGCTCACCCGCAATTGCAATACGCTGGGCATGTTCCAGTAGCGCGCGGTTTTCAGTGAGCTGACGCTGAGTGTTTATCAACTCGCGGCCGCGACGACTAAAGCGATACTCTAACCAGAAATGGTACGCATTGAGCAGCACCAGAATCGCCAGCACAAACCAAGCCCATTGTTGATGTAACTTGACCCACTGCCACGCCCTTTGCCACCATGGTGCCTGCAAAGGATGCATATCGAGATCTTTAAGCAGTTGATCGATCGCCAGCTGACTCACGGCCGTGGTCCAGCCCGCAGAATCGGCCGTCTTAGCGGCGAGGTGATCTTCAGGCAGTGCCAGCAGCGCTTGGGTCACGCTTTTAGCTAAAGATTGCGAGGCGCGATTGGTCTTCGCCATGGACCAGTTGGGATAAAGACGAGTCGAGACTTGGCAATGAAATCCCACCGGAGTTTGGTTATCGAGCACCCGATAATGGCCGATATTAATCAGCCCTTCTGCCTGCATCTGCTCAAGCTGACACACAGGCACTACAGCCGCATCCAGTCGACTGTCTTTCGCCGCATCATTACCACTTTTTTGATCATCTAACTGATACAACAGATTATCTAGCGGGAACCCCAGCGGAATAATCTCACCCACAAAGCGAGGCAAATCTATGCCCTTTAGCTGCGCTTCGTACACTAAGGTCAAGTAACCGCCGAAGGCATTTTTCGACACAATCCCGAGTCGACGCCCCTTGAGATCCGTTAAAGTCTGATAGGGTGAATCGGCGCGCACCACCAGCGCCGAACCCACTTGCATCGCCGCGCCATTATTTAACGGGCTGCGCAGGGTCGCCAACCAAGTGAGAGAATATTGCCGCGCCAGCAACACGGATTGCCCTGGGTTGGTGATCACAAAATCGAGCCCTTGGGTTTCAACGCCCTTGGCTAACTCATCGAGGGAGAGAGGATGTAACCTAAAGTAACTGTTGGGAATTTGGGTTTCGAGCCAACCCATTAACGGCTGCCAGCGGTTGATGGTCGCCTTATAACCGCGGATGGCTAACACACCCACATCGACCACTTGATAACCGGGCTCTTCGGTAGCGACTTGAGCTATAGCCTCTGCGTCCATTCCATCCGAAGGCGCGCTTTGATTCTGCGGCTCGGCGGCAAACACGTTTGCCGAAGCGAGCAAGCACGCTAACGCCACGGCTAGTGTCATCCTTAAAATCATTCGAGGTGCCATCTTAGGCACTGTTCCTTGAATCGGTAACGGCCGCTTGAGCGACATCGCTGAGCTAAACACTGTTTTCATCATCCTAAATAACGTGAAGTGCAATCCTTTATCCCCAATCACTCAAATTCAACTCAAGCTCAAATTCAGTTAAAAGTAGGTCCAATTCAAATTGGAAGCAGGCCAAACTTAAGTTTAAAAGCCGTAAAAAATAAAACCCTATCATTTTGAAGGCTATTCTAACGGATATTTGTTGCGCTAGATCAAACCCACGCCTGATATGTGGAAAACCACTATAGTTATGCCGCCTCGCCTTTTACAGAATGCCTCTAAACCTCGCCATAAACCTTAACGCTAGGTCTATGAGCCAGTTTATTCGCCATCTGCAAGAGTGAAGGAAATCTGTATGGACAAGAGTAAACGTCAGTTTCTCGGCAAAATGGCCAGCGTCAGTGTTGGCGCCGCACTGATCCCTGTGGTGCAAGTGTATGCACAAGATGATAAGCGCAGCCCTCAAGTGCACAGTGCCAGCGAAGGCCAAGTGGTTAAACGTTACGGCATGGTGATCGATCTACGCCGCTGCGTGGGCTGCCAAGCCTGTACCGTCGCTTGCACTATCGAGAATCAACCGCCCCTAGGGCAATTTCGCACCACAGTGCAGCAGTATGAAGTCTCGCAGCAGGAAGATACCACGCCGCCTGCGTTTTTAATGCTGCCAAGACTTTGTAATCACTGCGAAAACCCGCCCTGTATTCCCGTTTGTCCTACGGGCGCGACCTTCCAGCGTAAGGACGGCATAGTAGTCGTCAATAATGAATGGTGCGTTGGCTGTGGCTATTGCGTGCAAGCCTGTCCCTACGATGCCCGCTTTATCAACCACGATACTAATACCGCCGACAAATGTACCTTCTGCGCCCACAGGTTGGATGCGGGATTACTGCCCGCCTGCGTCGAAACCTGCGTGGGAGAAGCCCGTGTGATTGGCGATCTTAACGATCCCCACAGCCAGATAAGCCAACTGCTCGCCAACAATAAAACCGATATAAAGGTACTCAAACCCACGGCCAACACTTCACCGCGCGTGTTCTACATCGGCATGAGCAGCGCTTTTGAGGACAAGATTAGCGGCCAAGCCCCCGTTAGAACCTTACTTACCGATACTGGCGAGGAGATCCACCATGGTCATTAAAGAAATCTTTACCCCAGATATCGCCATTACTTGGCTACCTTGGGCGGTGCAATACTTTTTTATGATGGGTCTGGCCTATGCCAGTGTGTGGGTCGCGACAATACACTTGTTTAGTCACGCGAAACCCGATGACAGACTGCTGAAACTCTGCGCCTGTTTAATGTTAACCGCAGGCATAGTCGCCCCTATCGCCTTACTCGCCGATTTACACCAACCGCTGCGGGCTTGGCATTTTTATGCGCAAGTTCGCCCTGATTCTTGGATGTGGTATGGCGCCTTTTTACTGCCCGTATTCTCGGGCACCAGCGCAGTGTTTGCTTGGCTGCTACTGCGTCAATATCTGCCTAAGCACACCACGAATCAAGACTCAGATTGGGTGAATAAAATAGGCCAATTATTGAGATTCGGTGATTGGAACAGTGACAAATTCATCAAGCCGATCGCACTGTTCACGGCCCTGAGTGCCTGCAGTATCGCCCTCTACACTGGCATGGAAACCATGGCCATTAAGGCGCGGCCACTATGGCATACCTATTGGCTGCCACCTTTGATGGCAATGAGTGCCCTGCTCGCCGCCTGCGGCACTTTGGTGGTATTGAATCGACTATTAAAGGGCTACCAACAGCGCACCCAAGACAGCCTATTACTCTGGGTAAGAGCAAGTTTTGGTCTATTCGCCCTATGCCTTATCGGCTGGGCGTTATTCGATAAGGGCTCGGCCCCCGAAGCCGCATTATTGCTTGAAACCAGCCCAAGCTGGCAACTTGCTGCAATTTGGGTACTGGTCACACTCGCCGTGCTGGCACTGATGCTCGCCATTCGTCACTTACCCAATATGGCAATGCTAATCGTCAGCCTCACGGCCATTCACCTTGCGTGGGGATTTCGCTGGATAGTGCTAATTCAAGCGCAAACCGATCCTAAATACGGCGCGGGGACTTATCTCTATCAACTGCCTTGGGGACCTGAAGGGCTATTAGGCATAGCTGGTACCTTCGGCCTCTGGTTAGCATTAATGGCGCTGGTCTCCGAACTTATTCGCCACACGCCTGCAGCAAAACTTGCTCGCTGAGTACCCAATTAGTTTACAGAATTAAGGAGTCCATCATGGATAAGAGTAAACGTCGTTTTATCAAAGGGGCCGCTGTCACGGGTGGTGTGGGATTATTTGCCGCGGGTTATAGCCATACGTTAGCGCAAATGGGCAAAGGTGTCGTCAATGGCACTTCAGGCAAACCGACCCAAGATCCACTGCATGGCAATTCCTTAGCGCCTGAATACAAAGTCGATTTACAGTCAGGTCAGTTAATCAGCAATGACGATCAACGCATCGCCAATACTATGTGCTTAGGTTGCTGGACCAAATGCGGCGTGCGCGCTCGTATCGATCAAAAAACCGATAAGATCATCCGTATCAGCGGCAACCCTTATCATCCGTTGTCATCGCGGGAACATATCGATTTCGATACGCCAATAAAAACCGCCTTTGTTGGGCTTAGCGCCTTTCAAGAACAGGGGCTGCAGGGACGTTCCACCGCCTGCGCCCGCGGTAATGCCATGTTAGAACAATTGGATAGCCCGCATCGTGTTACCCAATGTCTTAAGCGCGTGGGTAAGCGCGGCAGTGGCCAATGGCAGAGCATTAGCTTTGAGCAGTTGCTGAATGAAGTCGTCGAAGGCGGTGATTTATTTGGCGAAGGCCAAGTTGAAGGCTTAAGAGCGATTCGAGATATCGCCACGCCGCTCGATGCCAATAATCCAGAATACGGCCCTAAGGCTAATCAGTTGCTGGTCTCGAACGCCTCAGATGAAGGCCGCGATGCCATTATCAAACGTTTTACCTTCAACAGCTTTGGCACCCGCAACTTTGCCAACCATGGTGCTTATTGCGGGTTTACCTACCGCGCTGGCGCCGGAGCCTTATTGGATGATTTGAAAAAATATGCCCACTTAAAACCCGATTGGGACCATAGCGAATTTTTACTCTTTATCGGCACCTCGCCGCAGCAATCGGGCAATCCCTTTAAACGCCAAGCGAGACAACTGGCTAACGCGCGGGTGAATAACAGCAATTTCAGTTATGTGGTGGTGTCGCCCATGCTACCCAATACCTCGAATCAACCTTGTGCGGGTAACAATACTTGGCTGCCGATCCGCCCCGCCACCGACTCGGCCCTAGCCATGGGCATGTTGCGCTGGATTATTGATAACCAGCGCTATGCCGCCGATTTTTTGAGTGCGCCCAATGTCGATGCCGCAAAAGCATCAGGTTACCGTGGCTTCAGTAACGCAGGATTCTTGATCGTCAGCGAACCTACCCATCCAAGATATGGCCAATATCTCTTTGCCAGCGATCTTGGCTTACCTTTCGACGGCAAAGCCTACGGCGAGCAAGACTCGCAGTTGGTTGTCGATGCCGCGAGTGGCAAGATAGTTTTGGCGAGCCAAAGCCTGAAAGCCAAGCTCGACGTTGACCAAAACGTCGACACACCTAAGGGGATGATTGCGGTTAAATCTAGCTTCCAACTGTTAAGTGAAGCGGCGCAGAGCTTCGAGATGGCACACTATGCCAAGGAATGCGATATCAGCGAAGCGCAGATTATCGCCCTTGCGGATAAATTTACCAGCCATGGCACTAAGGCTGCGGTGATCTCCCACGGCGGCACAATGAGCGCTAATGGTTTTTATAGCGCGTGGGCGATCATGATGCTCAACGCCATGATAGGTAACATCAATTTGAAGGGCGGCGCATTAGCCTCCGGCGGTTCCTTCCCCGCCTTTGGTAAAGGCCCAAGGTATAATCTGCAGGAGTTTGACGGCATGGTCGAACCTAAGGGCGTTTTCCTATCGCGCTCTAAATTCCCCTACGAGAAAACCTCAGAGTATCGCCGTAAAGTCGAAGCGGGCGAATCGCCTTATCCTGCTAAGGAGCCTTGGTTTCCGATTTCATCGCCCTTATTGGGCGAACATTTAACCGCGGCGGTGCACGGTTATCCCTATCGACTCAAAGCATGGATTAACCACATGGGTAATCCGATTTATGGTCAAGCGGGTTTAGGGGAAGCCATTGGTGAGCAACTGAAAGATCCTAAAGTGCTACCGCTGTTTATTAGCATCGACAGCTTTATCAACGAAACCTCGGCGCTGTCGGATTACATAGTGCCCGACACCTTAACGTACGAGTCTTGGGGCTGGACCTCAGCATGGCAAGGCACACTAACCAAAGTTGCCACAGGTCGTTGGCCGATTGTCGAGCCAAGAGTCGCGAAAATGGCCAATGGTGATGTGGTGTGCATGGAGTCTTTCTTGAGCCAAGTGGCGATGAAGTTGCAACTACCCGGCTTTGGCGAAAATGCCGTTAAGGCCGCCGATGGCAGCTTACACCCGTTAACGCGCGCAGCGGATTACTCACTTTACGGCGCCGCCAACGTGGCCTATTTGGGTAAAGCCGTCGCCGATATCAACGCCGAGGACATGTATCTTAGCGGTGTAAGCCGCATTCAAAGTGAGCTCAATACCAGACTCACGCCTGATGAAGTCAAAAAAGTGAGTTACTTATTTGCTCGCGGCGGCCGTTTTGAAGAAATGCGCGGCGCACGCGATGACGCGGGGAATCCGAGTAAAGTCTGGCCTAAACCTATGATGCTGTGGAATCCCGACGTCGGCAGTCGTCGCAACAGCCTAACAGGGGAATTTATGAGTGGTTGTCCGCGCTTATATCAACCCGCCTTGGCCGATGGCACGCCGCTCGATAAGGCATTTAATAAATCACAATGGCCTTTGCTGATCAGTAGTTACAAATCCCACACCATGAGCTCTATGAGTATTGGCTCGGATCGTTTGCGCCAAGTGCACCCTAATAATCCAGTACGACTGAACGAGAAGACCGCCAGTCGCCTTGGGATAAGCACTGGTGACACGGTCAAGATCAGCACGCCCAACGGCAGTGTAATCGCCTTAGTGGAATGTGTTGCCGGAGTGCACCCTGACTGTATCGCTATCGAACACGGTTATGGTCATAAGGAACTCGGCGCGCGGGACGTAGTGATCGACAACCTTAAAATCGCCGCCAATCCGCGGATCCGAGTCGGCATCAATATGAACGACTTGAATCTGTTTGATCCGAGTCGCCACGGCCGCTACCCGCTGGTGGATTGGGCAAGTGGCGCTTCGGCCAGACAAGGGCTGCCAGCTAAGATTGAAAAACTAAGCTAATGACTACATACCGTTGAGCAATCGCTCAAGTTTATACTCACACCTTATTCCAAAATATAGTGGAGTTAAGTAAGCAGTAAATGAGTACTTAGCCGTATATCAGAAGGGCTACAGGACGATTTCGATTAATCTCTGTAGCCCTTTATTTTATAAGGTTTTCTTAAGTGAATGGCATTAGCCAACTGCAGCTCTTTTTTTATCTAAAATGAACCATTATTAGCGAATGAACGTATTGGATTCATCATGCATATACCCCAAAACCCAACTCTAAGCACTTAAGTGAATAATATTTTAGATACTGACGATCTCGATTGATTACACTTTATCTCTTCTCGGCAAATCTCACTTTTCAAAAACTAAAATAGAACACTGCTATAGTTATTGCAGAGTTTTCATCGCCGATAACCCAATTGGCACAATACCATCAAGTCTTCACCAAGATTTGAACCAAGTAACAACTTAGTTGAGGTGCATCTAGTGTTTAATTCATCATTGCGGAGAAGCCTTGAAGCAAACGAGGCTAAATTACTAGAGTCCGAGTCTCTGGTCGATTCTATTGATAATAGTGTAGCTACCATAGAATTCTCACCTGAAGGCGAAATCTTAAATGCTAATAAATTATTCTTAAATATCATTGGGTATTCGTTAGTCGAAATTGTTGGCCGAAGCCATAAAATGTTCTGTAAGCCAGAATATTCCAATGCTCCGACATATCGCCAATTTTGGGTTAATCTCAAATCTGGAAACCTTCAAGAAGGTAATTTCTGTCGTATTCGTAAGGATGGCAAAGAGATATGGCTTAAAGCGACTTATTTCCCAATAAAAAAGCATGGGAAAGTGATCAAAATAATGAAAATCGCTGCAGACATAACTAAAGATAAGCTGCAACTTGATGACCAAGAAGCCATTTTTAACGCGTTGAATCGCTCACAAGCGATTATTGAATTCACCCCTGAAGGGGTTATCACTCACGCGAATGCAAATTTCTTAAGTGTGATGAATTACAGTAAAGAACAGGTCGTAGGTAAGCACCATAGTATTTTCTGTTTTGATAATTTCTATCAACAACAGCCTCATTTCTGGGATGCTCTAAAACAAGGACAGTTTAAAAGCGGCCTCTTTGAGCGAAAGAATGCCTATGGCAACTCCATTTGGTTAGAAGCCGCTTATAACCCCATCCTTGATGAAAATGGCCATGTCAGAAAAGTCATCAAATTTGCTAGTGATGTAAGTGCACGGATCTTACAAAACCAAGCAGTCCAAGAGGCCGCTAACATAGCACTGACAACTTCACTACAAACTCTTACGCAAGCCAGACAAGGTGTTAAGTTACTCGATGCTACGGTCAATACCTCAAATGCTATCGCAGAACAGACCCATAAAACCACCGAGTCTATGGCAAAACTCAATGAACAATCTCAAAGTATTCAAGCCATAGTCGCGACCATTAGCTCGATTGCCGATCAAACTAATTTACTGGCATTAAATGCCGCAATTGAGGCCGCACGTGCGGGGGAACAAGGCCGAGGCTTTGCGGTTGTCGCCGATGAAGTAAGACAACTTGCGGCGAGAACCAGTAAGTCAACCAGTGAAATAGCTACCGTCGTCACTAAGAATAGCCAACTGACGACAAGCGCAACTAACATGATGAATGAAGTTGAATCTATTGCTCAGGAGGGGAAAAAGCAATTAGCCGAGGTAACTTTGGTGATGGGAGAAATACGCAACGGAGCAGAAAACGTTTCAAAAACAGTCTCTCAACTGTCGATTGATTAACAGTAATATGTAAGCTATTTCGTCGCGCTATCAAGGATTGCATGGCGCTTTATCTAAAAGACAAAACGCCAACCTATTGCTTTTACGTCAATCAATAATCAGTTTTACGACCTTCATAGGTGGCGCGCATTTGCTGTACAAGAACCTCATCGTAAGCACGTAATCCGCTCATCACTAAGGTTTTTATACCTGTGCCAACTAAAGTGTCGCCACTGTGTAATTCAAAGTGCAATGTCACATCGCCACGTTTACCGTCGATTTTTAAATCTTGGCCAATGAGTGATAAGGTCACTTGTACAAAATCGAGGGTGGTTAAGTCAAACGACATACTTTCGTAAATCACTAAAGGCCGTTCTGGGTTGATCATCACTTGATGTTGTTTCATCAAAGGGATCAGAATATCGATAAAGTTATGCCCAGAGAAAGCAACATATTGACGAATAAAGGATTCGGTCTGCGCATCGCAACAACTCACATCGCCATGACGGCTGACATTAAGATAGGTTTTTTCACGACTATCGCGAATCGAAAAACTCTCGCTCACTTGTTCTGGGAATTGCAGTTCGACGCTATCGCCCACCATACCCGCAAAGCTAAATTTCATGCTCTGACTCAGGCCATATTGAGTCAATACTAAGGCAAACAGTAAATCTCCCGGCACACAAAAGCGTTTTGCGCCCACATCGTGTATGGGATTAAAGTCCTGCGCAATTTTCTTCGCGAAGTCGCTGGCTTGTTGTGCGGATACGGAAATAGCTTGATTTTGCTCGGAAAAATAAGGCGCTAGAAACATATAAACTCTATTTGTAATAACTCAATACAGGGATGGATAACAAAATTATCACGAGTCTACCTTAAATTAGGTATTTAACTCACCCGATGACTTGATCCCACGGAAGACGTACAAAGTAACACCATGACCACATTTGTAAAGCCAAACACATTACAATGGTATTAACTTAGGTTAACAGGCTAACGTCTTCCATTGGATAAGGAACAAATAGTTAGACTTGTTTAAATTCTCGCTTCAATTGAAAACTATCGTCAGTAACAAGTTGTTCTAGCACTTCGACGCGTTGACGCAGTGTGGCTAACTCGGCCCGCATGGCTTGATTTTCAGCCTCTTGCGCTCGGCTGGACACCCCTTGCTTGTCGCGAATTTTCATAATCGCCACCACATATCCGCCAACAATGGCGAGGATCGGGATAAGTAAAGCGAGGGCTCCGGTATTCATAGTCATTTCCTTTATCGATTGGCGCTATTGTTATCAGGCTAAAAAATCAGGCTTATTTCGACTCTAGATATAGCTCAAAGTCAGAATATGGCAATGAGTATGCGCAAAATAACGCTTATCCACCAGTGACAAAAGTCATGAGGTTTAGCTAAGGCGCATCATTCCTTATCGAAGCTATCCACAACAATAGCGCCCATGGAGGCAGGCATAGTGATGACGATGATCCGTTTGATCGAGGTTAGTGGGTCTTCAAAAAATGGCACTTTATCGAGACACAGCAAGACGAGGAAAACCACCAGCGCGGTGAGCAAATACGCCACCATGATGCGGAAAATAAACACAGGGACTCGGGCACGAATATTCTGTTGGAACACGCTGTGGTAAGTAAAAACCCCTAGAAATAACAAAGATAAACTAAAGAGCATGGCGATATTGAGCACAGGCAAGGTTTCGCCGAGGTGCCAGGCTTCCTCTGAAAACGCCACGGGCACCGCCAGCGCAAATGCTCCCACGCAAACTTGGCTCGCATCTTCGGTATTAAAACTAAAGGTCATGCCCATCGCTCCTTAATATTCCAATCCATTTAATTAGCCGAAAATGACGTGCGGCTATAAGACGCTACATTGCGACTTATTGCTGCGGTATTAAGTGCGATACAGCACTTTAACCACATGCCAGCCAAACTTAGTTTTAACTATGTGCGGCACTAATAACTCGCCCGAGAAAGCGACTTTATCAAACTGTGGCACCATTTGGCCTTTTTTAAACTCGCCTAAATCACCGCCTTTTTTGGCCGAAGGGCAAGATGAAAAACGCTTGGCGAGTACCGCAAAATTAGCGCCATTATTCAGCTGCTTAACGATATCCTCAGCCTGCTCTTTGTGTTTCACTAAAATATGCACGGCGGCAGCGGTTTTAAACATGTTATTTCTCACTTTGGGTTAACGACCTAGGCTAAGGGAAGATGGCGTCACGCGTGTACTCTCGATAACGCCATTTCCATTCGCATAGGTTCTACTACTTAAGATTTTATATTCAACGCACAAATGCGTGATTGGTCGATTCTCGAGCCTATTGGCCGAGTATTTTCTGCCACCATTGCAAAGGCTCGCCGCAATTATTCACCGGACGATAAGTTGCGGTTAATGCCGGAAGCGCATCAACATTGCTGCAATCCGATTCTTTGGCCACTCCGGTATCTCGGTCAAAAAAGCCCTTCACGACGCCATTCACTGGGATAGAGCGCAGACTAATAGGTGGACGTTCTTTCAAGAAGGCAAGATACACGGCCATGGCGCCACTGCTGCCATACAAGCTGGTTTTGCCGTTATCATCACGCCCCACCCAAATAGCGGCGACGTTACGCTCATCAAAGCCCGCAAACCAAGAGTCGCGGCTATCGTTACTTGTACCTGTTTTCCCCGCCAGCCCAACGCCTGGGAAGGCATTGCCTAAGCGCGTCGCTGTGCCCGTATTAACCACTTGCTGCATAGCGTACTGGATCAAAAAGTCAGTATCGGGTGAGATGGCCTGCTCTTTAGGCAATCGCGTCACGGGCAATGGATTTTTATCAGCATCCAACACAGCCGTCACTGTGGTTAATTTACGGTAAACCCCGCTATCGGCTAAGGTTTGGTACACCTGCGCCACCATTAATGGCGAGCCATTGACGGCGCCAAGTAACATAGAAGGATACTCGTTTAACGGCTCCTGCCAGCCCGACTTAGCTAAGGTTGTCGCAACCGCATCCACGCCCACCGCAATCCCAAGATTTACTGTCGGGACGTTCATCGACTTTTTCAGCGCCGTTAACAAAGGCACTTGGCCGCTGAACTTCTTATCGAAGTTTTGCGGTGACCATGTCTTACCTTGCTCACTTTTTAAGGTAATAGGCTGATCTTTAAGGGGAGTAGCTAAGGTAAATTGGCTATTGGGTGCCAGTGCAGTGGCGTACACAAAGGGCTTAATTAACGAGCCAATCGGACGACGAATTTCAACCGCACGGTTAAAGCCATCAAATCCAGGGGTTTTATCGCCGACCATTGCCGCGATACCGCCCGTGTATTTGTCGGTCACTACCATGCCCACCTGTAATGACTTATTACTCTTATCTAAACTCTTAAGGGTTTGAGTGACCGCTTTTTCTGCCGCTTCTTGGGCCATAGGATCCAGCGTGGTATAAATTTTTACCCCAGATTGCTTCAGTAACGCATCACCATAACGCTCGTTCACCTCCTGTTTTACTAGAGCGAAGAAAGAAGGCAATTTTTGATGTGCGGGTTTATTCAGATTACGGATAGCCAGAGGTGACTCTACCGCCGCCTTATACTCGGCCGTGGTTAAATCGCCGGCATCCATGAGTAAACGCAATACCAGATCGCGACGCTCTTGAATGCGCTCCGGATATCGCCATGGATTGTAGTAAGACGGTCCCTTAATCGTCGCCACTAAAAATGCCTGCTGAGCGATAGTCAACTCACTGATAGGACGGCCGAAATAGAAACGTGAAGCCAAACCCATACCATGAACGGCGCGGGATTTATCCTGCCCCATATACACTTCGTTAAGATAGGCTTCGAGGATTTCATCCTTGCTGTAACGAAAATCGATAATCACTGCCATCAAGGCT
Source organism: Shewanella vaxholmensis (assembly GCF_031932135.1). NCBI lineage: Bacteria > Pseudomonadati > Pseudomonadota > Gammaproteobacteria > Alteromonadales > Shewanellaceae > Shewanella > Shewanella vaxholmensis. Next base: position 167,514 of record NZ_JAUOEV010000006.1, on the reverse strand, counting down.
TCGCGCACTTTACGGAGTAATGAACGCTCACTGGATAGGAAAAAGTTTTTCGCTAACTGCTGGGTTAACGTCGAGCCGCCTTGCACAGTGCGACCGGCGCTAATGTTCACAAAAGCCGCGCGAGCAATCGCGAAAGGATTCACCCCATGATGTTCGTAAAAGCTACGGTCTTCCACCAGCAGTAACGCCTGCACAATCGACTTAGGCATTTCTTCGGTCGGCACAAACAACCTGTCTTCGCCGTCGCCAGTAATAATGCGATCGAGCAACACAGGCTCAAGATGGAACACAGCAAGCTGGCGTTTGTCCGACACTCGGGTGACCGAACTGACGCCATTGCTGTCGAAGCTTATCATGACTCTTTGTTCGACTTGATCGCCTTCTGGATGCAAGAACGGTCGACGCCACAATTCGATACGAGTGCTCGATGCCGAAAACTCTCCCACTTGGCGTGGGTTAGCGACTTTGCGATAGCCGAGCAACTTAAGCTCAGCCATCATTTGCGGATGACTGACCGCCGCGCCGGGATACAGCGCCATAGAACGGCTAAACACCTGCGCGGGCAAGTGCCATTTTTGGCCTTCAAATTTTTGCGCAATAATTTGATCGAGATAAATGCTGTAGAACGTCACTACAGCTAATCCGGCTAAGGCTAATTTCCAAGTGATTGACCACATTCGTCGAAATAAACCGCGGCCATTGTTGGCCCTACGGGAAGCGGGTGTTTTTTTTGTCGTCTTAGTCGTCATATCTACTTCATCATTCATGCATTTAAAGACATCAGCCACAGGCACAACAGTGAGCGAGGTGCGAATCAAGGCGTGTTATCACGCGATTTAAAAACCAGCGCTACTGCGCTATGGCTGAGCTAAACCCAAGGTTTTCTTCTTGGTAAATTTTGTCGGTAGTGTATTCACAGGATCGTCCGGCCACAGATGTTTTGGATATCGGCCGCGCATTTCCTTTTTCACTTCCACATAAGGTCCCTGCCAGAAACTGGCTAAATCCGCCGTCAAAGCCAATGGACGCTGGGCGGGAGAAAGTAATTCCATCGTCACCTTTAGCTTGCCCTGCGCCAGCATAGGGCTCTGCGCCATGCCAAAGGTTTCTTGCAGACGCACCCGCAGCAGCGCACGCCCAGACTCATCGTATAAGATTGGCGCAGAGGTGCCGGTGACTAACGGCCAAGAGGTTGGCAATAACTCGTCCAGTCGCTGTTTCTGCTGCCAGCTCAAACAGTTTGCCACAAAACCAAAGCAATCGAGCTTAACTAATTGCGGCAGATTATTCACATTTTCGAGGTAAGGCGCCAGCCAAGTTTCTAGGCTCGCTAATAACGCCCCATCATCGACCTTGGGCCAGCCGCTGCCCGCGTCGAACTCAGTCGCGAGTTTAAGCCTGTATTGAAACTGCTCTAAGTTAGCGTTCCAATTGAGAATTTGTAATCCTTGCTGGCGAATATAAGCCAGTAAGGCCGCGACAATTTGCTTGCGCTCAGGCTTAGCAATCGTCTCGGTTTTCACTAAAATTTGTCCGACCTTGTATTGGCGCTCGGCAATGACTCGGCCTTTGCCCTCATCCCAACCACAAATCTCGTGGATTTCCAGCAAGTCTTTTAGCTCGCTATCGAACAAGCTCGGCTGAAACTGACTCGCCAAGTAAATCCGTCCGGCGTTTCGGCCTTCGGTTTCTTGGAAATCCGCCACCACCATCCAAGGCGTTTGCGACAAGGCATCTTCGGCCGTCAGCACCACACCAGTGCCATTGGCTAATTGATAGCCCTCAACGCCGCGCGCTTTGGCGATGCGATCTGGATACGCCAGCGCCAGCAATAATCCCACATCGCTGTGGTGAGCATGGGTCGCGACCTTCACTAAGTCAGCAGTTAAACCGAGCTTTTTCTGCCACTGTTTTGCCTGCTGTCCCGCTTGCCCCTGACAGGCAAAGTGCAGGTAATTCATGATATCGGCGCCCTTTTTAGGCAAACCGCGCGCCTCTACAATCCCCGACAGCAAACAGGCCAAACTGCCCAATTGCCCAGTTTGCTCATAATTAGCGCCTAAGCTTTTCGCGCCCAATAGCATATGGGCAAGCCTGGGGTGACACCCCAGCTCATAGGCCGCTTTACCGTGGGAAGTGAGTTTATTGTCACCATCGACCATGCCTAAGCGCTGCAATAATTTCCACGCCAGCGCCTCATTCACACTCGGTGGCGGCGTTAACAACATCAAGTCGCTGAAGGATTTTGCGCCCCAGTAAGCACAATCGTGGGCCATAGCCACCAGATCCGCTTGGCTGATCTCGGGTTCATCGGCCCTGAGCATGCGGCCATGTTCTTCTTGGCTCCACAAACGCACGCACACGCCCGCAGATAAACGTCCGGCGCGGCCACTGCGCTGAGTTGCCGAAGCTTGGCTAATACGTTTTAAGCCTAAACGAGTGACGCCAGTTTTAGGGTTAAAACTGGCCTGACGTTTATAGCCGCTGTCGATGACAAACCCTATTTCTTCAATAGTTAAGCTCGATTCCGCCACGTTAGTCGCTAGCACGATTTTGCGCCTGCCATCTGTAGTTGCCGCAATCGCGCTATCTTGCTCAGCGCCTGAAAGCTCACCATAAAGGGGGCAAATCAGAAAGGCATCTTGGGCTAAGCGCTCACGCAGAAACTGCTGCAGTCGTGAGATTTCGCCTTTTCCAGGTAAGAAAACGAGCACGGCATTATTGCTAGCCGTTTTATCAACACTGACACTACTGGCCGAGACTAGATCGAGTACGCAGCGGCCAAGGTGATCGATCCAATGCTGCTGCGTCGGCACAGGGCGATATTCAACCTCAACGGGAAAACTACGGCCTTCACTGTGTAAGGTCACGGCCTCTGGCATCAATTCGCCCAAGGCAAGACCAGATAAGGTTGCCGACATGGCCAATATTTTTAAATCGTCCCGCAGTGAAGCTTGCACTTCGAGTGCTAAGGCGAGGCCTAAATCGGTAGTGAGGTGGCGTTCATGGATCTCATCGAAGATGATCATCTCAATCCCAGTTAATTCGGGATCTTGCTGGATCATCCGCGTGAGTATGCCTTCGGTGACAATCTCTAAGCGGGTATTAGCGCTGACTTTAGCTTCACCGCGCACGCGATAGCCCACTTCTTGCCCCACCTTTTGCTGGCGGCAATGGGCAATATAGTGCGCCACACTGCGCGCCGCGACACGCCGCGGTTCGAGCATTAAAATGCGTCCGCTGATTTCTGGCCAATCCAACATAGCCAAAGGTAACGCGGTAGATTTACCCGCACCTGTCGGTGCCTCGAGGATCACTTGAGCGTGACTAGAAAAAGCCGCACGCAGCGGTGCTAATAAGCTATGAATAGGTAGAGAGTTCAAGAAAAAGACATCAGCGGCCAACACAGGCCGTCAGTGTACTAACAATCGACGGTGAGTACCATTTCACTGCAACATAATCCAGCTCAGTAGATAAGTGTACCAAACACTATAGTAGGGGATAGGCCGCAAAGGTCTCACGTTTTTCGAGCCAAGGCTGACTGAGTCCAGACTGCAATTCAGCTAACCGTATCGGTTTATTGATGGCGTAACCTTGGGCATAGTCGACGCCTAAAGCTTGCAGTTTTCGGCCAATATCTTGGGATTCGACAAATTCGGCAACCACATCAAAGCCCATATCTTGGCCGAGTTGGCAAATCGACTTAACAATCGCCTGATCCGCACTGTCTTCGCAGATGTTCACTACAAATTGACCATCTACCTTCACAATGTCCACATTGAGGCGCTTAAGGTAGGCAAAGCTAGAAAAACCAGCCCCAAAGTCATCGAGGGCTAACTTGCAATTGAGCGGGCGCAATATATCGAGTAACTTTGTCGCTTGATCGAGCTGACTCACGGCTGCGGTTTCAGTGATTTCGATGCAAAGCTTGTCCACCAGCTCAGGTTCGGCCATTAAACGCATTTCTAGCCAGTTCATAAACTCATGGTCGCCCAAAGACGTCGCCGACAAATTCACCGACACTAGGTCCAATTGCTGCCAGATATCTAAATGGCAACCGCCCCACTTGAGTAAATTATCGATCACCCACAAGTCGACCTTAGAAGCTAAGTTGTATCGCTCGGCGGCGGGTAAGAAAATGGCGGGAGACACAATAGTGCCGTTAGCCTGCACCATGCGCAGTAAGATCTCTAAATGCAGACCTGACGCCTCACGGTTTAATGGCACTATGCTTTGAAAATAAAGCTCAAATTGATTTAACGCGAGTGCGCCAACGATATCCACAGACGCCATCATCTCGGTATAGAGACGGTTCATTTTAGGATCGCTCGCGCTGTATAAATGCCAACCATTGCGACCTTGATCCTTCGCCAAGCGACACGCAGCATCGGCCTGACTCATTACGGTATAAATGTCGGCGGCTTTTTTATCTAACTTGGCAATCCCCATACTGACACTGACATTGTGACTACGGCTTTCCCAAATAAACTCATGCTTCGCCAATTGGGTACAGATACGTTTAGCAATTTGTTTCGCCGATTCCACATTGCAGTAATGCATTAAGATACCAAATTCATCGCCTCCTAAACGGGCAACAATATCGCCCTTACGCACGAGCTGTTTTAAGCGCAATGCCACTTGGCACAGCAGCTTATCGCCTGCCTGATGGCCACTGATATTGTTGATGACTTGGAATTGGTCTAAATCGAGAAACGCCACACATATTGGCATGTCGTCGTGGGCGTGCAGCAGATTTTCTAATAGGGCTTCGAAATGTAACCGATTGGGCAATCCTGTGAGCGCATCATAATTGGCATGGAATGACAGCTCATCGGCTAGGCGATACTTTTCACTGACATCTTCGGCAATCATGACTAAGGTATCTTTATCGCCACTGATCTGGCTAAAGCTGAGTTTCAACCAAGCCAATTGATGGATAGATTTTAAGGGTAACTCACACCAAGCGTGACCGAGTACACCTTCACGTACCACATGTAAGGTATCGGTGAGCATGGCATGCTCTTCCTCACGTACCATGTCGAATAAGTCATAACCATGTTGGATTGGTAGCGTTTGCAGGGCGACTTTATTGAGCATAGTCAATTGATCATGCTTATCTAGCAAGGCACAGGCTAAGGGCAACTGATTAAAGACTTCACAATATTTATGCTCACTGGCGAGCATACTCAGGGCGATACGCGTCAGCTCCATCGCCGAGCCAATCATCACAGCGGCGTGATTAAATTCCTGAATAAACTCTTCGCTCCATTCGCAACACTCAGAGCAATTCACCGCGCCCAACGCGATACGCGTTTCGCCAAATACCACAGGTGGCAATACCAATAAACTTTTGACGTCCCAATCTCTTAATAGCGTTCGCTCGGCCTGTGCATCGGCGGGTAAGGTATTCACATCGGGCAGATTTAATAGTCTTGGGGTGCGAACGAGTGAGCGAAAGAATGGCATGCGCGCTAAGGGCCAAACTCGAGTTTGCTGGCCTTTAGCAAATTGGGGTTTTAGATACAAATTACGCGTGCGTAAACGATCCAGAGACTGGCTGCCCGTCAATACAAATACCCCATCACAATGCAGTTGCAATGTGATGGTCTCAAGTGCTCGGTCAACATTTTGCTCTAAGGTTTCTAGTGGAGACTCACTAAAAATACTCACTAAGGCCTGTTGGAGTGGATTTGCTAAACCTACTGACATGAAAAGTGACTTCCTTACCTAAAAATCCATTTAAGGTATTATCGACGTATATTGAGTATAGGCTCACAGTGAATTAAACGTCTGCTTGAGTCGTAAATTAGCCGATAAATTCAACAACTAGATTAACGCTCAAAGACGCTAACCGTCAAAGTGTTCCCTGAGATAATCCGTGTTGAGCCCCACAAAGGACGATAAACCGATGCAACAAAGGCTATTTCTCGGCTTCGCGCCTACGACTACACAAAAAGCAAGGCTGAGTGATTTACAGCAACAACTGCTTTGCCACCTTAATCCTGAGGCGAAAGCAGTGAGTGTCAACAATATGCATTTAACGCTCTGCTTTCTAGGGCAAGTGGACGACGATCAACGTATCTCCCTCCTTGATGCGCTTGACCGCTTAGCTAAGCCAAGATTCAGTGTTCAACTTAACCAGTTCGATTTATGGCCTAATGCCCAAGTCTGTTGCTTAAAAGCCGATGAAGTTGATCCGCCGTTAGCGCAATTAGCTAAGCAGACGCAAGCAATAGCAGGCCGCCTGCAATTACATAGCAGTGAACACCACTTTTGCCCGCACATTAGTTTATTTAGGAAGGCCAAACAATGGACACGAGATGAGCCGGCTTTATTGCAACTCAAGGAGATGAATACGCTAACGCCCGAACATTTGCATTTATATCATTCAAAAAGCACAAGCACGGGTGTGGAATACCACATCCTAGATTCTTGGACGCTCGGTTAGCGTGAATTAAAAACAAAAAAGCCCGAGTATTAACTCAGGCTTTCCAATTTATCATTATATGCATCAACTAAAGCGCGAATAAACCAACAGGGCTTACTTTAAGGGCTCCAATAACCAATGCCTTATTCGAGTAAGCGTAAGGTTTCGCGATACGCACGCTTTTGCTCGTAGGTTTGTAAGCGCTGCATAAACTCATCTGTCTTGGTCATTTCGGCACTCATCTTTAACGCTTCTATCGCTTTTTGCTGCGTCGAAATTGCCGCACCAAAATCGCCGACTTCGGCATAAGCCGCCGCCAGATTATCTAAATTTGTCGGATCGTTCTCATTCACTTTGAGTAACTTTAAGGATAACTCGACCGCTTTATTGCCATCGCGATACTCAGCTTCGGGGCAAGTCGCTAAAATCCACGCCACATTACCTAAGGCAACATCATCACCCACTTGGGAAAATTGCTCGACCGCTTTACCACAATTACGTTGCACACCATCGCCGCCAGAAGCATAAATAAAACCTAAACGGAATTGTGCCCAACGACTTCCCTGCTCACTCAAGGCTCGATACCAATGCTCGGCCACGGATAAGTCACGCTTGATCAATTGGCCTTCAAAAGATAGGTCGGCTAAGGTTTGCTGGGCTTTTTCATGTTGCTGCTCGGCGGCAAGTGAAATCCAGTGCAAACCAGAGGGCACTTCTTGCGCCACAAAACGGCCAGAAAGGTACATTAATCCCAGCAAAAATTGGGCATCGGCGTCGCCTTGCTCTGCCGTCACCTGTATATGCACAAACTTACTGGCCGCGAGTTCGGCAGCAGGCTGCGGGATAGAAAATGCGTGCGTCGCAGAGCTCAGCCCGATTGTTAAGCTTAAACCTGCACCTAAAACCCATAATCTGTATTTCACTTGCTTACCTCTCTTGAAAGCGACTGCCCACAAAGTTAGCCAGAATTAACCCCATAAGTCGAGCCTAAATACACACAAACCTCAGGATAATGGGGGAAGTTGAAGCAAATAAGCGCCGAATTTAAAAAGTGAAACATCTTATACTGTAATTTAGGGGCCTGTTTTATCCATAATCTATAATAAAACGGCTTAATTAGACTGGTAAGATGTGATTAACTCGACAGAGTTAAGTGAATCCAGCGAGTTTCACGCCGATTTAGTTGACTTAAATCACTAAAGTAGCAAAATAAGCTCTAATTTTAGATGGTTAATTGCATTTATTCACTTATTCTAAAGTAAGACTTCCATCAAGTTTTTGTTAGTTTAATTGACGTAAAATGCTTATTTAGAATACTCTTACTTTCGTTTTAATCAATCGAGGAACACCAACATGGCTCTGATTGGTAAGCCAAAACCTGATCCAACTTTGGAATGGTTTTTATCACACTGTCACATTCATAAGTACCCTGCAAAGAGCACTCTTATTCATGCTGGTGAAGATTCAGATACTCTTTATTACATAGTAAAAGGTTCTGTAGCGGTATTGATTAAAGATGAAGAAGGTAAGGAGATGATCCTTTCTTATCTGAATCAAGGTGACTTTATCGGTGAACTAGGTTTGTTTGAAGAGCAAGCCGAACGTACTGCATGGGTTCGTGCTAAGCAAGCTTGTGAAATCGCTGAGATTTCATATAAGAAATTCAGACAGTTAATTCAAGTTAACCCTGAAATTCTGATGAAACTGTCTGCGCAAATGGCCTATCGCCTTCAAAGCACCAGCCAGAAAGTGGGTAATCTCGCATTCTTAGACGTGGCTGGCCGCATTGCCCAAACGCTGTTACATCTGGCGAAACAGCCTGATGCTATGACGCATCCTGATGGCATGCAGATTAAGATCACTCGTCAAGAGATAGGCCAAATCGTTGGCTGTTCACGGGAAACTGTGGGTCGTATCTTGAAGATGTTAGAAGAACAGAATTTGATCCAAGCTCATGGTAAGACCATCGTGGTATACGGTACCCGTTAAGTTAGTCTTCAGCTTGATTTAAGCCTGCCTTATTAAAGTGGCCTAGAATAAATTCTAGGCCATTTTTTATTGGAGAGCTCAAATGAAACGGCTGTTTTTAATCTGTTTTTTCAGCCTGTTCACGCTGGCGCATCCAATGCAATTGAATGCCGAACCTATTGAATTAGAACACTATCAAGCCAAGGCACTCGTCAACTCTGGGCAAATACTGTCCTTAAACGGTACACTCGCCGTAGTTAATCAGTTTTGCCAAGGTGAACTAATTGATGCTCATCTCTATCAAGAAGATCATAAATGGCGCTATGATTTGCAAATCAAAGTTCAGCGTGGCCAAATCGTCAATCTCAGTATTGATGCAACCAATGGCCAAGCCGATCACTCAATAGCATTACCGAGCGAATGTCGAAAACATGAAACTGTTACTCGTTGAAGATAACCCAATGCTAGTCACCGAGCTGGAGAAACAACTCAAACTCGCTGGCTATGTGACCGATATTACAGACAAAGCGCTTGAAGCCGATTATCTGATCAAAGAAACCCAATACGATTGCGTGATCTTAGATATCGGCTTGCCCGACGGCAACGGCCTCGAACTACTCGAAGGCTGGCGTAATCAAGGGATCAGCACTCCTGTCATCATGCTGACCGCACGCAGCCAATGGCATGAAAAAGTCGAAGGCTTTAATGCTGGCGCCGACGATTACTTAGGCAAGCCTTTCCACGCACAGGAATTACTGGCCCGTATTCAAGCCCTTATCCACCGTGCCCATGGCCGTTTAAATACTTCTAGCAAGCAATTGAGCTATGGCGGCGTGATTTTAGATGAAGCCGAGCAAACGGTAAAAGTGGCAGACCAATTGTTTGAGCTAACGGCGATGGAATTCAGACTGTTAAAAATCTTCCTGATGTCGCCTAAGAAGCTGTTATCTAAGACACAGCTCACCGATAAGCTGTATCAGTTTGACGATGAGAAAGAGAGTAATGTGGTCGAAGTTTATGTGACCCACTTACGTAAAAAATTAGGCAAAACCGCTATTGAAACCCGTCGCGGCCAAGGTTATATTTTCCACGGCATTATTGAATGATCTCGATCCGCACTAAGCTCAGTTTATGGTTAACGGGCTTACTGGTAATAGGCACAGTCATTGGGCTCATATTATTTGAGTCCATGCTGCGTCAGGCCTTCCATGACTCTATTATCAATCGCTTAGAAGAAGATCTCGAACATATTATGTTGGCAACCCATATCCACGATGGGGATATCAGCATAGATCAAAGCCAGCTTTCCAGTTTCTACAAGCCCGCCTATTCAGGCCGTTATTTCCAGCTTAACCTGCCCAATGAAGTCATTCGCTCGCGCTCCCTGTGGGATATGCAGTTAGATATCGAGCCACTCGCGCCAAATAAAACCCGTGTCTGGCAAGCTAAAGGGCCAAAAAATAACGATATGCAGCTGTTATCACTGGGATTAAATTCCAGTAGCGCCAATGTCAGTGCCACCTTAACCGTTGCCCAAGATTTGAGTATCGGCAGACGCGTGTTTAGCGAAGTCTATGGCACTAAGCTTGGGATCAATCTGGCGATGTTGGTTGCTATGATCGCGGGGATCTTCCTGATCCTGCGCCAATCCTTTAAGCCAGTTAAACATATTCAGCACGCGCTTTCTCGGCTAAGAGAAGGCGAAATTAACGCGCTGGAGCTGAATAACATTCCCCCCGAAGTGCAACCATTAGCGAAGACTTACAACGAGTTACTCGAGTACACAGCCAAGCAAATTGAGCGTAGCCGCAATAACTTAGGTAACTTAAGCCATGGGCTTAAAACCCCGCTGGCCGTGATGCAGCAACAGGTCGAAGCCCTTGGTCTTAAAGATCCTGAAACCGCCATTGCCTTGCAGCAACAGCTGGATTCTATCCACAAGATGGTCGAGCGCAAACTGGCGGCGGCAAGGATCACAGGCGATATGCTTCCTGCGGCGCAATTGGTGATCCCAAGGGATTTACACAGCCTAGCCAACACCTTAAACAAGGTTCACCGCAATAAAACCATCGAATGTGATTTCGAACTCGACCCTAATATTCTCAGGCTGCCGATCCACAGGGAAGATGGCATGGAGCTCCTAGGCAATCTGCTGGACAACGCCTTTAAATGGGCCCAGAGCCGAGTCAGCATTCAGTTATCACGCCAACAGGAGCGTCTCTGCCTTTGTATCGATGATGATGGTCCAGGGGTTGCCGATGATGAACTCGATAAGCTCACCCAAAGGGGCACTCGATTAGATGAGTCTGTCATGGGTCACGGCTTAGGCTTGTCGATAGTGAAGGAAATTGCCGAACAATATGAGATTGGGCTTAAGTTTAACCACAGCACTCGCTTAGGTGGACTGAGGATAGAACTGACCTTCAGTTAGTCTCGCTTAACATGCTCAGCGTTAAATGCTCTCTTTAAAATACTCATAAAAAAACGCCATCGAATTGATGGCGTTTTTTATGCTTAATGTCTGATGACGTTAGGCTTTATTCACGTTAAGCCTTATTCACGTTAGTACTTTCAAAAATCTTGTCGGCAGACGCAGCCACAAAGCCAGTATACAGCTCACCATTGGCCATAGGATAACGCAGCGCAAACTCATAGAAACAACTTGGGATTTCCACTGTCGCATCGGTGAATTCAAGGCCAATCTTATCGGCCATAGTCGACGATTGCTCTAATAACACTTCTGGCGAACCTTTGATCTCGCCGCCTGAGCCATTGAGCACAAAGCCCGCTTGCTTCAGGGCATCATTCACTGACTCTAAGGTTTCAAAACCGTCGAGGTGATTGATAGACACAGTGAAATGGTTAGCGCGATAACCAAAAGCCGCTACCCAAGCCGCATATTCGCTCTCAGTTAATAAATCCTGATAGGTTTTAGAATCTAAAGACCAATGGCGACCCGAGTAAATAAAGTTGTCCGCCGTTGTCGCCGCAACATCTACTTGGGCGATTAAGCCTCGAATGGTGTCTTGCAGCGCTGGGCTAAATTCTTCAACTAACAGTTCAGAGATAAACACTTTAGGCTGAGTCGAATCTGGGTGTTCAAAATGCTTAGCGATCAGTTTTTTCTGTTCAAACTTATAATCACCGCAAGGTACATAACCTAACGAAGTGAAATGCTTAGCGAGCACATCCAAATTCACCTTAGCGATGTTGAAAGTACGCAAGGCAATATGATCGTTGATGATTGGCTTACCATGGCCCAGCAGCGCGTGCACTTTTGCCGCAGAAGGGGTCATTTGAATATAGTCTTGCCACAGGGCGGCAAATAACGCGTTGATGTCGGTATGCATAAAAACTCCTTTTATTGTGCTGCGGTTATTGCTGTTATTTTGCCGCGAACACTAAATGTAACGACCTAAATGCCACTGTTGCAGCGTCACACATACCCACAGTAGAAGCTCAAGTTACGTTACTGCTTGTTATTAAAAAGGAAGAACATTCGTCCTTCCTCCTCTTTACCACGTACTCTTTACCACATTAAAGTCAAATCTCTACCCGCTTACAAGCTCAAACCTGGGCTTAATGTCGCAGGTAAGCTCACCGCATCGGCCTCGACCGAAGCGACGGGATAAGCACAGTAATCGGCGGCATAGAAAGCGCTCGCTCTGTGATTACCCGATGCACCTACGCCACCAAAAGGTGCCGCGCCCGATGCGCCAGTGATTTGTTTATTCCAGTTAACAATCCCTGCACGAATGCGCGCAAGGAAATAGTCATAATCTTCACGGCTATCGGCCAGTAAACCCGCTGACAAACCATAACGCGTTTGGTTAGCCAGTTTGATTGCCTGATCGAAATCGCTATAACGCACCAGCTGTAGCAGAGGTCCGAAGTATTCTTCATCCGGCAAGACATCAATAGCCGTCACATCGATAAGGCCAGGAGAGACTAAGCCCGTACCCGCTTCTAAATGGGTTAACTCGACTAACGATACGCCACCCAAATTCTGCAGATTTGTCTGCGCCGCAACCATACCTTTGGCGGCAGTTTCAGAAATCATTGAGCCCATAAAAGGTTGTGGCTGCGCGTTCCAAGGGCCAACTTTAATCTGTTTGACCGCAGCGGCTAACATGGCAATCAAGGCATCGCCCTGCTCGCCTTGCTCTACATATAGACGGCGCGCACAAGTACAACGTTGGCCAGAGGAGATATAAGCCGACTGCAAAATATCGTGCACGGCAGCTTTGATATCCTGCACACCTTTAATGATCAGTGGGTTATTGCCACCCATCTCAAGTGCTAAAATCTTGCCCGGATGACCGGCATATTGTTGATGTAAAAAATGACCTGTGCGTGAGCTGCCAGTAAAGAACAGACCATCGAGCTGCGGGTGAGAAGCCAGTGCTTTACCCGTATCCACTTCACCTTGGACTAAGTTGAGCACGCCAGCAGGCAGACCCGCTTTATCCCATAGGCTAACCATCAGCTCAGCAACTTTAGGCGTCAATTCAGAAGGTTTAAAAATGACCGTATTCCCCGCCAGCAGCGCAGGCACTATGTGACCGTTCGGCAAATGACCGGGGAAGTTGTAAGGACCGAACACCGCCACAACACCGTGGGGTTTGTGACGGATAACCGCGCGTCCCGCTGGCGTATCGTTGGCTTCAGTGCCCGTACGTTTATTGTAAGCCGCGGCCGATAGTGCAATTTTGCCTATCATAGCGCCGACTTCGGTCGCCGTTTCCCACTGAGGTTTACCCGTTTCTTGGGCAATCGTTTCAGCCAGTTCCGCTTTGTTGGCTTCAAGTTGGCTGCGATACGCTTCGACTATGGCTAAGCGTGCATCGAAACCTAACATAAACCAATCAAACTGCGCGGCGCGCGCGGCATCAACGGCGGCGTTAACTTGTTCTGCTGTAGCCGTTTTACCTGTCCAAATAGTTTGAGCATTGGCTGGGTTAATTGAGGCCACGTCATGACCTTTGCCATCATGCCACTGACCTTGAATATAATGTGTCATTTGCTATTCCTACATTGCCAAAATACGGATTTGATCGCCTTTTGCGAGTAACAAACCCGCTGCCAGCTCAGGGCTGATAATGATGTGTTCGGATTTATCGTCCACAGCCAGTGCGGCAGACGTCGCTCGATAATTGGCTAATTGAGTATTTGAGATAATAAATTGAGTGTCGGCTTCGACCATGTCACCAATATCGACGGTTAATAAACGGCTTTCACGCACGCCGCGAATGTCCGATAAACGACACTCAACCGTTGGACCACCATCAAAAATATCCACGTAACCGCGGCATCGAAAGCCTTCGGCCTGCAGCAGACTTAATGCGGGACGGGTATTGGTATGCACCTCGCCAATCACTTTCTGCGCTTCTTCCGGCAATAGACAAACATATACCGGATTTCGTGGCATCATTTCGGCCATAAATGCCTTTTTACCCAAACCAGAAAGATAATCCGCCTGAATAAAATCAATGCCTAAAAAGTGTTTTTGCAGCCAGCCATAGAAAGGTGAATGACCATCGGCATCGCTCACACCGCGCATTTCGGCAATTACAGTTTCGCCAAAACGCTTTGCATGTTGCGCTAAAAACAGAAAGCGACTGCGGGATAACATGCGGCCATTGTTGCCCTTGCGATACGCTTCACGCAAAAACAGGGTGCACATTTCGGCGGCGCCAGTGTAATCATGGCAAAGGGTGAGGGTTTCGACCTCGTTACGCACGTCAATTTGTTCGGAATGATAGACTTCAGTACCGAGTCGATAATGGTAGAAAGCATCTTCCATTCCCACGGCCGCTTCGATAGCGCACGTCCCCACCACTTCACGGGTGTCGGTATCTTCCAGCACCATCAGATAACCTTCATCGAAGGGCGCATCGACGGTTTTGACGAATGAGGCTTCTGCTCGCGCAATTTTATGTCTGAGCAAATCGGCATTCACGGGTAATGACGTAAAACCATGACCAGACTCTTCGGCAATTTGATATAAGGCTTCAAAATCGCCAGCCTGAATAGGACGTATGATTAACATCTTAGTGTCTCCTCACTTTGGCTTGCCGTGCATCAAGGCGCCTCTCTTCAAAAAGACAGGTAATGATGCACGTAAGTATTCCCTGACAAAAAAGGAGTGCGAATAAATTCAGCACTCCTTTGGTCATTTAGGCGGCAGCTATGCTCGCCACAGCACGTTCAAAACGAGCTAGACCTTCAGCAATATCTGCCTCAGGGATCACCAGAGAAGGAGCAAAACGCACCACGTTAGCACCCGCCATCAGGCTCATTAAGCCTTCAGCGACAGAGGCTACCAAGAAGTCGCGTGAACGGCCTTGGTATTGTTCATTAAGAACAGCCCCTAACAGCAAACCTTTACCGCGTACTTCTGAAAATACATGATATTTTTCATTAATTTTGTTCAAACCATCGCGCAATAACTGCTCGCGATGTTTAACGCCGTCTAACACTTCAGGGGTATTCACTACGTCTAACACAGCATTACCGATAGCGCAGGCTAATGGGTTACCGCCATAGGTAGAACCGTGAGTGCCCACTTTTAGATGTTCAGCAATCTCAGCCGTTGTCAGCATAGCTGCGATAGGGAAACCACCGCCGAGTGCTTTAGCTGTAGTTAAAATGTCAGGCACGATTTCAGTACCCATGTAAGCGTACAGTTCGCCAGTACGACCCACACCTGTTTGCACTTCATCAAAAATCACTAGCGCATTGTGCTTGTTAGCCAGTTCACGCACGGCTTTTAGGAATGCAGGATCGGCATCGATAATACCGCCCTCGCCCTGCAGCGGCTCAAGCATGATGGCACAGGTTCTGTCCGTTACTGCAGCTTCTAATGCAGCAACATCGTTAAATGGCAGGTGAGTAATGCTCTGTGGCTTAGGACCAAAACCATCGGAATAGGCAGCTTGTCCACCAACGCTAACGGTGAAGAATGTACGGCCGTGGAAGGCTTTATCAAACGCTATGATTTCGTCTTTCTCAACGCCGTGCTTTTCTAAGGCGTAACGACGGGCAAGTTTCAATGCGGCTTCGTTGGCTTCGGCGCCAGAGTTGGCAAAATACACTTTGTCGGCAAACGTGCTGTTGACTAATTTAGTCGCTAATTCTAAGGCAGGCTCGTTCGTCATTACGTTTGACAGATGCCATAATTTTTCGCCTTGTGTTTTAAGGGCATTCACAAGGGCTGGATGACAGTGACCTAAGCAATTTACCGCAATACCGCCAGCAAAATCGATAAACTCGTTACCCTCTTGGTCCCAAACTCGGCTTCCTTCGCCACGAACAGGGATCACAGCAGCAGGCGCATAATTAGGCACCATCACTGCGTCAAACTGGGCACGATCTAACTTCATATCAACGCTCATTCTTCTTCGTCCTTTGTGTTTGTTTAACGGCGCCTTGCACCGTCAGAGTCCCATAGGTATCTTTATCTAGAGTTAGTGATACTGGGATTGCTTGTGTCTATTAATAACCATTATTAGCGAAAATGTGATCAAAATACCAGTTTTTCACAAACATCAATCCTCGCACTTCCACCCAAAGTGCATAAAGATTGCAGTTTAAGAACTATACAAGCGTTTATGACCGTGGCTTTCAGCATAATTAGTCAGAAAAAAAGTTATTTACCCCTCATTTTGCTAGCTATTCACTGAATGTGAATAACTACACCATTTTAACGAATCAAGTGTGAAAGCACAAAATGGCTAATTTTCGACCTCACTTCAAGGGCTTCGGGCAATAAATTGAACAAGGGAAACACATGGGGCATGTTAGGGTAAAAACAGCCCGTTATCTCGCCACCGCTGGCTTTGACTTGAGCGACTAAGCGCTCAGAATCCTGCAATAACAGCTCCCGCGTACCCGCAATCACTAAGATAGGCGGCAGATCTGCCAAGTCCCCCTGCAAGGGTGAAACTTTTGCTGACATGGGGTCGGCCCCCCCAAGATAGGCGCCACGTAAACGCAGCAAAGCTTCGATGGTGAAGAAGGGATCGTCAGCTGCGAGTATCAGCTCAGTATCTCCGGTTAGTGCTAAATCCAACGCGGGCGATAACAAGATACAGGCCGTCGGTAATGGCAGGGCTAAACGCTTTAATTCCAGCAACAAACTCAGGGCTAAATTGCCGCCAGCAGAGTCGCCCATGAGGATCACATTCTCAGCCCCCCTAAGCGCGATTAATCGCTTATAGGCTTCAAGCACATCATCAAATGGCGCAGGAAAAGGATGCTCAGGTGCGAGACGATAATCAGGAATATAGGCATCCAATTTACAACGTTGGCTGATATCCGCGATCAGTCTTGCGTGGGCATGGGGCGTTTTAAAACAAAAACCTCCGCCACGGATATAAAACAGATTGCCAATGCGAGTTTGTTGATCAAGAAGCACATAATGCAGCAAGCTAGAGTGTTGCAAAGGGATGGTGGCACTGACTAACTTATCCGGCCAAGGAAGCCAACGTTTATCGAGATCAAACAACTTTTTACGCACTTGCGCTAGGGGGACTTTGGCCTTGCCGCGACTGATGGATGGCCTAGCAACATAAGATAAAATAGTATTCAGTACAGATGCTTGCCAGCTTGGCATATCCCTTCCTCTACTTAAACGCCGCCATCCCGACGCTCAAGTCGCAGGTCGTGGATTACAGCAGATCTAACTTCCTATAATTCTGTGCTTTTAAGCGCAGCACTTCTTGCTCAGTTAACTCGTAATAATCGAACATTAAACGCTTTTCTTGGGGATCGATTTGACGCATTTCTTCGAGCAACACCACCTTAGCATAACAGTTTGCCCGCGCGACTAATGCAGCCTGCGGTGACAATTCTCGATAGCTTAAGGTCAGGTCTAACTCCTTCAATAACCCAGTCAAAGGGCTAGCTTCAAACTTAAGTAACTCTAATAGCTGCCAGTTAAGTTTATGACCATGGCTTAACACTTGTTCAAACACAGCATTGGCCGGAAACTCAGTGGCAATCACAGCATCATACACTTCCTTGTCACGGCTGCTGCTGGCTTCCCTTATCCAAGAGCCCCAAGTTTGATCGAATAAGCGGGCACTCAAACTCAGCACAACCGAGGTGCCTAATTGATTGAGCAAGGCACTACTATAAACTAAGGCTGAGTCAGTATTATGAAGCTGAGCCAACGCATTGGCCGCGATACCACTGACTATGCTGTAGCGCCACAATTTACGGGTAGTCCACAACAACTTAGCATTGGCGCTCGGCAGCCAATTACGCAGGCAAAAATAAGGGATAATCGTTCGCAGGTTTTCGATGCCGATGTAATTCATCACCAATTTAATATCAGTGACTCGCACATCTGAACTCTGAGGCCGGCGAGCGCGAAAAGACGGGCTGTTGACCATATTGGTTAAGTCGCGGCACAACCAACTTAAGTTGCTGATAAGCGGTCTTAATCGCGTCGCATCAAGATTTTTTGCCAGCAGTAATTCCAGCAACAGAATTTGCGATTCATTGATCTCTGACTTAGCCAGAACCAGTTCGGGGGACGCGAGTTGATGCTCGATGGCGTTATTGACCGTTTCATGCAGCTGGCTCGACACGGCTTCGAACACTTCTTTGGCTTTAATTTGTTTCATCAAACGTGCCAAAATCGCTTCGCGCTCAACATCTAACTTATTCGCATCGGCCTCTAATTCAAGGTCGAGGTCATCCAAAAGAGTCGGGCTCGCTTTATGCTTTCCGAGGATCAACTGTTGGTAGAGTCTGTGCTCTATCTCTATAATTTTGCCGGGTCTTACACCGCCCGCAACCGAAATCGCCACTATAAATCTTTCCTATATCGCTAATGCCTGAGTGACGTCAAAACAATCAAACTCTCAAAATCATTACAATTTCAGCACATACACTTAATCTTAGCAATAACGCAAAGTCGCAGAACACAAACATAGTGTTATATCGGATATTTCCTACTCAGTTACCCAATAAAAAGGCCTCACATAGAGGCCTTTACAGGAAATCGAGCTGAGTTATTTGAGTTCTTGTTCGAATAACTTATAGATACGGCGGTATTCGTCTAACCAGCTAGAAGGCTGACGGAAACCATGGGGCTCGACAGGATAAATCGCCATTTCAAAGGTCGGTTTTTCCAGTTCAATCAAATGCTGCACCATGCGCACGCTGTCTTGGAAGAAGACGTTGTCGTCCATAACTCCACTCATAATAAGCAGTGGTTTCGTTAATCCTTGAGCATGCTCAATCGGAGAGCTGCGCTCATAGGCGATAGGATCGACATCAGGCGTATTTAAAATGTTAGAGGTATAAGGCGCATTATAATGTGCCCAGTCCGCCACAGGACGCAGTGCGGCTCCTGCTTGGAACAGATCTGGTGCAGTGAACAATGACATAAAGGTTAAGAATCCGCCGTAGGAACCACCATAGGTCCCGACACGCTGCGTATCGACATTCGTATTGGCTCCCATCCAGCTAACGCCATCCTTTAAGTCTTCGACTTCTGGATGACCCATATTGCGATAAATCGCAGTGCGCCAATCTCGGCCATAACCTTTAGAGCCACGGTAATCCATGTCCATTACCACATAACCTTGTTGAGTCAGCAGGTTGTGGAACATAAACTCGCGAAAGTATCCACTAAAGCCGTAGTCAGCATTTTGCAGATAACCTGCGCCGTGGTTGAAAATCACCGCAGGGTATTTCTCGGCGCGGGACTTATCATAGCCTTGTGGCAAATAAACGCGGGCGTACACCTTGCCGGCGCCATGATTTGAAGGTACTGCTACCACTTCTGGCGCTTGCCATGGGTAATTTTTAAAGGCATCGCTGGTGTAAGACGTCAGCTGCTTTAACTCACCGCCAATGGGTTGAACATACAGCTCATTGGGCTGAGTACGGCGTGAGGCATTAAGTAATAGCTGAGTGCCATCAGGACTTAGGCTGTAATCTAAGTTGCCATCCCACTGCGTTAATTGCTCATTTTTACCTGTGGCTAAGTTCACCCTGTGAACGTTATACATACCAGGGTGAGTTTGGTTAGCTTTGTAGTAGATATAATTCGCGTCCGGTGACAGCGTAATGTCGCTCACAACAAACTTGCCTTGGGTTAAGGCGCGCGGCTTTTCACCGAGTCCTTTCACATAGAGCTGCGAATAACCTGATTCTTCCGACAAATAGTACAGAGAATCCGTCCCCGGCAACCAACCGAATTGGTTGTAGTCATAATTCACCCATGCATCATCATGCAAACGATGTTCTGTGGTGAATTTACCTTTAGCGAGATCGACACTGGCGATCCAGCGATCTTTGTTATCGGTAGCTTCTAGCATCAGAGCCAATTTATCTTCCGATTCATGCCACTGAATCGCACTCTGGGTCCAGCCCCAATCTTGCATCAGCTGAATTTTGCGTGGCGCTTTAGTGCTTTGGTAAGTTTCGCCTTTCGCTTTAGCATTCTCAGCTTTCACTTTGGCGAGCACATCTTCATCAAAACCCGTCAGGCCCTCGATAGTGATATCGACTTGTTTATGCTGGTTTAAATCAAGCACTACAAAGCGTTGCCCTGGCGGCGTATCTTCAGCCACACGTGCACGCACGGGTACAGGATCAATATAACCATCGCTGCCTAAGTAGTTAGGCATGATGTCGTGTTCACTGCTGCCGGTGTAATTCTTGTCGGTCAGAGCAAGTAAAATATAGCGGCCATCCGGTGACAGGCTAAGCTCTGACACGACTTCGCTATCGCCTAAATACCAAGTGCTGGCGGCAAGCGTTGGGTCGCTTTTTTGCAATTCATCTTTGTACTGTGCTTTGGCTTTAGCGTTCTCTTGCTGCAGCGCCACATACTTAATTAATCTGTGCTGTTGCTTAGCAATGTAAGACGTTGGCTCTTTTACACCTTCTGGGGCTTTCGCCATTTTAATTTCAGCAAGTTGCTCGACTAAGCCTAAGTCTTGATGAATTTGGAAAACATTGTCGCCCTGCCAATAGGCGATATCGCCATTATTGAGATAACGCACGCCATCGATGGCACTGCGCTGGCGAGTCAGCTGGCTGATTTTACCTGTGCTTAATTGCTTAACAAAAATATTGCCCTGATACAGATAAGCCTTGTGGGACTTAGTGCGATCAAACACACCAAACTGCTGATCTGCCGCGTGTAATTTATCAAGCGCTAGCTCGACGGCGCGACTGTCATTAATGCCTTGCTGATAATAGCTACGCAGAGGTGAAGCACTCGCTTGGCGGGCAAACAGCACACTTTGGCTATCGTCGCTCCAGTATGCCTCTTTGGCGAAAACGCCCATCCAATCGGGATTTGCCATAATTTGATTAAGCGTAAGCGCCTGTGAAACCTGTGGCGGTTGGGCTAAGGGAACTTGGAATGCTTGCGGGGATGATGCAGGAACTGCTGTTTCAGTCGATGTCGCAGCGCAACCTGCCAACACGGCAACCGCTAACGCACTTAAACCCAAATTTCGCATTACGCTTCTCATTTGTCCTTCCTTTTATTGTTATCGCAACGGCTACATGACCCAGTCTAGTTTATCTGCTGGTTTTGCCTATTCGCGTAGTTTTGCCGCAGTTATAGCATAGTTAATCGCTAAACTTGCTTAAAAAAAGGATAAATCTTGTAACAGAAATTGATAGTACGAATATAGTGCGGAGAGTTTTTAGGACGAGGAGTTTTCAGGGCGAGGAAATTATACTGGCATAGCCGATTGCGCTAAAAAATTAGCTAACAGTTCGAGACCTTGCTCGGTAAGAATCGATTCGGGATGAAATTGAACCCCATACAGCGGTAAGTCTTGATGGCTCATGGCCATAATTTCTCGGCCGTGAATTGGATCATCAAACCAAGCATCGAGAACAAAACCTTCAGGCACTGCATCCACCAATAACGAGTGATAACGTGTGACGGTTAAGGGCTGATTTAATCCCTCAAATAACCGCTGGCCAGTATGCGCAATGGCGCTGACCTTGCCGTGCATTACCCGCGAGGCACGCACCACATTGGCACCAAAAACCTGCGCCATCGCCTGATGCCCTAAACACACACCTAGGATCGGCATGCGCGTGGCAAAATGTTTAATCGCCGCAAGGGAAATCCCCGCCTCATTGGGAGTGCAAGGGCCGGGCGAAATCACCAGATGAGTAGGCGCAAGCGCCTCGATTTCGGCGATGCTAATTTCGTCATTACGTTTAACCACTATCTCTTGCCCTAGCTGCTGAAAATACTGCACTAAGTTAAAGGTAAAAGAGTCGTAATTATCGATCATTAGCAACATACAAGATCCATTGGCCTAAATGGGTAAAGGTAACGCATATCCGACGGATGAATGCGGGCGCAAATGCTACCACACCTTATCCTCAAGGTTTAGCCAATTACGGCGATAAAATACAGCGACAAAAAAGCCAGTCATAGGACTGGCTTAGTTTTAAAACAACTTGGGCATTTCACCACAGCTATTTAGCGGTCGTTATTTTACGACGGTTAAATGGCTGCGACGCTTAGGCGGTTCATCAGTCGGTTCAGGCGCTTTATCGTTTGTTTCAACAACCGATAAAGATGAATCGACTTCATCATCCACTAGGTAAGCATCTTCAATATCGAAGACAGTGCCAGCACCGTTTTCACGGGCATAAATAGCGACAATCGACGCCATTGGCAAGATGACCTGCTGGGGAACACCACCGAAACGCGCATTGAACTCCACAAACTCATTGCTAATTTGCAAATTGCCCACTGCGCCAGCAGCGATATTCAACACTATCTGGCCATCCTTCACGTATTGCTGCGGTACTTGAGTGCCTTCAACAAAGGCATCCACCACAACGTGAGGAGTCAATTGGTTGTCCATCAACCAATCATAGTAAGCCCTTAGTAAATAAGGACGATTTGGAGTCAAAGGTTTCATTACATACCCATGCGCATTTCGCGTTCAGCTTCAGTTAGAGAAGCTTTAAACGATTCACGCTCAAAAATACGTGTCATGTACGCTTTGATATCTTTAGCTACACGGCTATCTAGCTCAATACCTAATACAGGTAAGCGCCACAACAATGGGCCAAGGTAGCAATCCGCTAGACCAAATTCTTCGCTCATGAAGTAAGGCACTTCACCGAAGATAGGCGCAATAGCGATCAGGCTTTCAGTCAGCTCTTTACGAGCGGCTTCAACACGATCACCCTTACGGATACGGTCAACTAGCGAATACCAGTCTGTATCTATGCGGTGCATCATCAAACGGCTTTGGCCGCGAGATACTGGATAAACTGGCATCAAAGGCGGATGAGGAAAACGCTCATCCAAATATTCCATGATAATGCGTGACTCGTATAAAACGAGTTCACGATCTACCAAAGTTGGCACTGAGTTATATGGATTTACTTCGAGCAAATCCTCAGGCATTTCGTTAGGGTCGACCTGTAAAACATCAACAGTAACCCCTTTCTCAGCTAACACGATACGTACTTGATGGCTATACAGATCATCAGCACCTGAAAACAGTGTCATGATAGAGCGTTTGTTGGCAGCAACAGCCATTGATACCCTCCAGAATCGAAATAAAACAAAAGTAAACGAGGGGCTAAGCCCCCCGTTTACACTATGCGGATATTACATTTTACCCGTTATTGGTGCCTAGTGTACATCTTTCCAATACTCTTTCTTCAAGAGGTAGGCCACAATAAAGAATATAAACAGGAATCCGAGTACCCACCAACCCATAGCTTGACGCTCTAGCTTAACAGGTTCAGCCGAATAGACTAAGAAACCCGTGATATCACGAACCGCTTGATCATATTCTTCCGCATTTAATTTACCGCCAGTCACCACAATAGTGCCATCTTCTTGTTTAACTGGTGTGCCTTGCAACTCTTCGAGTACATGTGGCATACCAACAGATGGGAACACTGTGTTATTCACACCAAATGGGCGACTAGGATCTTTATAGAAGCCTTTTAGATAGGAATAAACCCAATCTTCGCCACGAACGCGTGCAACTAATGTTAAATCAGGCGGTGTAGCACCAAACCATTTAGCAGCATCTTTATGCGGAATCGCGTTTTGCATAAGCTCACCAATTTTGGCATCGGTGAACATATACTTGTTACGCATGTCATCAATAGAGATACCGAGATCAGTAGCGACACGTTCATAACGCTGATACTGAGTGCTATGGCAACCAGAACAATAATGTTGGAACAGGTCCACACCACGCTCTAAAGAAGCTTTATCATGCAGGTCAACATTAGCGTCTTCTAAATGTATTTTATGCCCGCTTGCGGCCATAGCCAGCGTCGGCAACAAGGTGACTAATGCAATCAGTAATTTTTTCATTAGTGTGTCAACCTCGCTGGAACAGGTTTAGTTTTTTCATTCTTGCTGTATACCCACAGCGCCACAAAGAAACCAAAGTAAGTAAAAGTAAACACCTGTGCAACTATCGTCAGCGTCGGCGTAGCAGGAACTACACCTAAGTAACCTAACACTATGAAAGAAATTGCGAATTGAGCAATGTTCAACTTGTGCAGTGTGCTACGGTAGCGAACTGATTTAACTTTACAACGATCTAACCAAGGCAATACGAACAGTACAGCAATCGATAGCCCCATCATTATTACGCCTGCTAATTTATCAGGAATGGCACGTAAAATGGCGTAGAAAGGTGTGAAGTACCATACAGGTGCAATGTGTTCAGGTGTCTTCATCGGGTTAGCCGCTTCAAAGTTTGGCTTCTCAAGGAAGTAACCGCCGCCTTCAGGAATGAAGAACAACACATAACAAAACACAATCAGGAAGCCTGCAACGCCCATGATGTCTTTAACTGTGTAGTATGGGTGGAATGGAATACCATCAACTGGCCAGCCATTCTCGTCTTTGTTCTTCTTAATCTCGATACCGTCAGGGTTGTTTGAACCCACTTCGTGTAGCGCAATTAAGTGTAAGAACACGAGTACCACTAATACTAACGGCAGTGCGATCACGTGCAGTGCGAAGAATCGGTTCAATGTTGCACCAGAGATCACGTAATCGCCACGGATCCACAGGGTTAAATCGTCACCAATAACAGGAATAGCACCAAACAGAGAAATAATTACCTGCGCGCCCCAGTACGACATTTGTCCCCATGGCAGCAAGTAACCCATAAAGGCTTCAGCCATCAGCACGAGGAAAATCAGCATACCGAACAACCACAGTAGTTCTCTAGGCTTCTGATATGAACCGTAAATCAGACCACGGAACATATGCAGATAGATCACTACGAAGAACGCTGAAGCACCGGTAGAGTGCATATAACGCAGCAACCAACCGTATTCAACGTCACGCATTATGTACTCAACAGAAGCGAATGCGCCTTCTGCTGTTGGTACATAGTTCATCGTCAACCAGATACCCGTCAGTAATTGGTTAACCAATACCAACATCGCTAGCGAACCGAAAAAGTACCAAAAGTTAAAGTTAGTTGGCGTTGCATACTGACCCACGTGACGGTTATAAGTCGCCGTCATAGGGATACGCGCATCAATCCAATTAATTAAATTCTTAACCATTACGCCACTCCTTTATCTACACCGATAATCACGGTGCCATCATCAACGTATTGATGTGGAGGGATAACTAGGTTCAATGGAGCAGGTACGCCTTGGAAGACGCGGCCAGCCATATCGAACTTAGAGCCATGACATGGACAGAAGAAACCAGAAGTGACACCTTCAACTTGCTCACCAAATGAATCTGGTAAATAAGTAGGTGAACATCCGAGGTGGGTACAAATACCGACAGCAATAAAATACTCTGGCTTAATTGAGCGCAAAGGATTTGTTGCATATTCAGGCTGCTGCATTTCAGCAGAAGCAGGATCTCTTAACTTATCATCATGTGTTGGCAGTTCATTGATCACAGCATCTGTGCGACGGACAACCCATACAGGTTTTCCACGCCACTCAACACGGATCAGCTGACCTGGCTCTACTTTACTGATATTTACTTCGACCGGTGCACCTGCAGCTTTCGCTTTGGCACTCGGATTCCATGACTTGATGAAAGGAACCGCTACAGCGACGGCACCAGCACCACCTACTACGGCGGTTGCGGCTGTCAGGAATCTGCGACGTCCGGTATCGACTGGCGCATTGCTCATCCACTTATCTCCCAGAGGGTGTTGGAATTTTTATATTTCAAAGACTTTCGGCCCTTAGTCATCACTAGGGTCAAAAATCGAAGTTTGAAGCGGGGCTCATTATAGCTAAAAATTAGAAGCAGATCATAGTGAAAACACGCAAGTAAGTTAGGGAGATTGCGTGTTTTTTGAAAAAAGTCGAAAAAATCCCCAACTATTAAGCCGTTTTAATCCATTTGGAAGGTTTTTTGAGCATCTTGTCTGTGACATCGGCATAAAGCATGCATCGCTAATATAAATTAGCCTTAACTTTTATATCTAATTTAACAATCGCCAGATAAAAAAATAGGCCCTGGGTAACAGGGCCTATTAGATCAATACTTTTAACGTATTACTTCTTAGGTGCAGTACTCTTCATATACTTGAAGAACTCGCTATCAGGCTCTAACACCATGATATCGGACTTGCCTGAGAAGCTGGCACGATAGGCTTCTAAGCTACGAACAAAGCCGAAGAACTCAGCATCTTTGCTGTAAGCATCAGAATATATCTTCGCGGCTAATGCATCACCTTCACCACGAATGGTTAAGGCTTTACGCTCAGCTTCAGCAATCTTCACTGTTACATTGGCATCAATCGTTGCACGAATGATTTCAGATTGCTCTTTACCTTGTGCTCTATGCTCTTTTGCCACAGCTTGACGCTCGGCACGCATACGTTGGTAAATACTGTTACTGACGTTAGCAGGTAAATTGATTTGCTTTACACGCACATCGACAACTTCAATACCTAAGTCTTTGGCGCTTTCTGAGGCGTTTTCTAACGCGTCATTTTGCAATTCATCACGCTTACCAGACACAATCTCTCTGATAGTGCGACGACCAAACTCAGTACGTAAATCGTTGTTGATCTTACGTTGTAATAGCGATTCTGCATTCGACTTAATACCACCGTTTGTAGACAGGTAATATTTTTCGAAATCTGCAATACGCCACTTCACATAGGAATCGACCATAAGGTCTTTCTTCTCTGAAGTCACAAAACGATCAGCAGCACCATCGAGTGTTTGAATACGGGCATCGAGTAATTTTACTTTATCGATCACAGGCACTTTAATGTGCAGACCTGGACCGTAGACGCGGGTGACTCGATTACCGTCAACGTTGTCTTTTAAAATTTCCCCGAAACGCGCCACAATTGCGCGCTCGCCTTCATTCACCACCATTAAAGATGACAAACCAATACCTAAGAGTACGGCGATAAGAATAACGCTTAATCTACCCATGGATTACTCCCTCCCTTGGCGAGTACGATCATCGCGGGATGGACGTCCACTCAAAGGCTCATTCGCGCGAGTCGTTGATACAGATGAAGAATTGACATTTTGCTGTGGCTTAGCTTCCAGCTCAGTTGTCGCAGGCTTCTGCTGAATTAACTTATCTAGCGGTAGGTACATTAAGTTGCCGTTGTTCTTGGCATCAATCAGCACTTTATTCGTATCTGTCATCACTTGCTGCATTGTATCGAGATACAAACGCTTGCGAGTCACGTCAGGCGCGGCCTGGTACTCAGGTAATAACAGCTCAAAACGAGCCACTTTACCGCGAGCTTCTAAGACTTCACGCTCTTTATAAGCATTCGCTTGTTGTGCCATACGTTCAACTTCACCACGAGCTTTTGGTTCAATTTCACGGGCATAGGCTTCAGCTTCACGAATAAAACGTTGTTCATCTTCTTGGGCAGAAATCGCGTCATCGAAGGCATCTTTCACTTCTTCAGGCGGACGCGCCGGTAAGAAGTTGACGTCAACAACAGCAAGACCCAATTTGTACGGTTCAAGAATGCGCTCTAACTCTTTCCACGTATCGCGACGAATAGCATCACGGCCGGTAGTCAGAATATCATCCATCTTATTATGTCCAATGACATAACGCAGTGCACTGTCAGTCGCTTCACGCAAACTAGCGTTCGCATCGACGGCACTAAATAGATATGAGTAAGCATCTAAAATACGATACTGAACATCAAGCTCAACTTTCACGACGTTTTCATCGGATGTCAGCATGCTACCAGACGCAGGAATAGAGCGAACCGATTGAATGTCAACGGGATAAATTTGGTCAATGAAAGTCGCTTTCCAATGAAGACCTGGTCCTATTTCGCCATTATGTTGACCAAATCGCAGTGCCACACCACGCTCCGCTTCTTTAATTGTATAAAAACCCGAAAGTCCCCAAACAACCAAAGCAACAGCAAGAATGATGATTAGGCTAAACGAACTAAAAGATTGGCCTGAGCCATTTCCTTTGCCGCCAAAGCGCTTTGAAAGATTACGAAAAACCTCGTCAAGGTCCGGTGGTCCTTTGTCGTTACCACCTTTATTTCCCCAAGGATCATTACCCTTGTTACCGGGCTCGTTCCAAGCCATTTAGCACTCCATAAGTGGATGAAATAAATTAGATTATTAACAAACAGCCTCATCTATCGAATCTTCGTAGATGAAGGTTTCTAACTCACCCTGACTCTGTTTAGCTAATCGGCGCCAATCGGCGTCCGATAAACGAACAGACAAAATACAGTTCCCCAGATCGTCGTACTCTTTCTGCTGTATCGCATCCAGTCGATAAAACTGGCCAAGATAATGTCCAGCAGTTGCCGGAATTCTTAGTGTTAGCTCTTTAATCACCTCACCGATAAGCTCAGTGATGGCTTTCAATAGCAAATCAAATCCCAAACGCTTCTGTGCTGAAACCCAAACTCGAACGGGTTTGCCTATGTCGTTATATTCAATTCTTGGGGTTACATCCTCGAGTAAATCGATTTTGTTACATACCACGAGTTGCATGACTTCATCGGCTTCGATGTCTTTCAGTACAGATTGAACCTGATCAAAATTATCCGCCATGTTTTCATCTGCACAATCAACAATGTGCAGTAGTAACTCAGCTTGCCTTGTCTCTTGTAAAGTCGCCTTAAATGCAGCAACGAGATCATGGGGCAAATGACGAATAAAACCTACTGTATCCGCGAGTATCACGGCACCATCGGGTAAATCTAACTTTCTTAACGTGGGATCGAGTGTGGCAAACAGCTGATCTGCTGCATAAACATCGGAAGATGTTAAGGCATTAAACAGCGTTGATTTACCGGCGTTGGTGTAGCCGACTAATGATACTGTCGACAAATCACTGCGCTTACGTGCACGTCTACTCTGTTCACGTTGTTTATCAACTCGCTCTAAGCGTTTGTTGATATTTTTAATCCGTCCTCTGAGCAAACGTCTATCGGTTTCGAGCTGGGTTTCCCCTGGACCACGTAAACCAATACCACCTTTTTGCCTTTCAAGATGCGTCCAACCACGGATCAGGCGAGTCGACATATGGCGCAATTGCGCTAGCTCCACCTGCAACTTACCTTCGTGAGTTCGCGCTCTTTGAGCAAAAATATCGAGAATAAGCGTCGTACGGTCGAGTACTCGACATTGACACACTTGCTCAAGATTACGCTCTTGGGCTGGACTCAATGCATGATTAAAAATCACCACATTGGCTTCGGTCGCCGCCACTAATGCGGCTAACTCTTCAGCTTTACCAGAACCCACAAAAAATTTGCGATCCGGCGAACGTCGACTTCCAGTAATCACCCCGACTGATCGGGCTCCAGCTGATTCTACTAATAGCTGCAGCTCGACTAAATCTTCTCGGCGTTCCTCATCGGAAAAGTCGATATGGACAAGAACCGCAGTTTCTCCCGCCTCATAACGATCAAACAAGAAGTAAACTCCTTAGATAAAACTTATTCGCCACTAGGCGCATCATCTTGAGCACCATATCCGCCTTGGGCATTTTGGTGACCAGTAACGTTGAATGGGCGTGCTGGCACGACAGTAGAAATAGCGTGTTTATAAACCATTTGGCTCACTGTGTTTTTCAACAGAATGACAAATTGATCAAACGACTCTACCTGTCCTTGGAGTTTAATGCCGTTAACCAAGTAAATTGATACAGGAACGCGCTCGCGACGCAATGCGTTCAAAAATGGGTCTTGTAAAGATTGCCCCTTAGCCATTTTATTATTTCCTTTTTAATTTATATAAAATAAATCGATATCAGTGATAGTTTTTTGTTTAGTTTTAGTATTATACAGCAAGGGCTAATAAGCTAGCGGCATTGACGCATAAGTGTAACTAAATTCCCCTCAGCACCACTTTCGAGCCAATTCAACTCTGGCCAACTGCGCAACCATGTTAATTGACGCTTAGCCAATTGCCTAGTAGCAGCAACCGCTTTTTCGACCATAGTATCATAGTCAAACTCACCATCGAGATATTGCCAGCACTGTCGATAACCCACACAACGCATTGAAGGCAAGTCTAAATGCAGGTCTCCACGGGCTTTCAGCTCTGTGACTTCCTCAAGAAAGCCCTGCTTGAGCATAATCGCAAAACGTTGCGCAATTAAGTCATGTAACACTTTGCGCTCACGCGGTGCAATAGCAAACTGCACTACGTCATAGGGCAAGGGAGCAGATTTGGTCTGAGTCAGCTCAGTCATACTCTTGCCGCTTATTCTATAGACTTCCAGCGCTCTTGAAAGTCTTTGTGGATCATTAGGATGAATTCTTTCTGCCGACACGGGATCTATCTCCCTTAATTGGTCATGCAGTGCTTCCCATCCCTTTTCATCCGCCTCAGCTTGGATCTCGGCTCTAATGGCCTCGTCCGCACTCGGCAAAGGTGATAAACCTTCGAGTAACGCTTTGAAATACATCATGGTTCCGCCAACTAATACTGGCGTTTTACCCATGCTGACAATCTGTTCTATCTCGGCTATCGCATCGGCTCTAAAGTCGGCTGCCGAATAACTTTCGCTAGGATCGCGAATGTCGATCAATCGGTGTGGCCCACGGGCCAGTTCGTCGGCGGAAGGCTTGGCGCTGCCAATGTCCATACCGCGATAAATTAATGCTGAATCGACCGAAATGATTTCGCAGTTATGCTTTTCGGCTAATTCTAATGCTAAAGCAGTCTTGCCTGAGGCAGTTGGCCCCATCAAAAATATCACTTTAGGCTGTAATTCTTTATTCACTTGCTTGCTCTTCTAGCCACGATTGCCAAGGTAATGATATTGCTTTGTTGGCAATAAGCTGTTTTTTCTCTTCAGCTAACTGCGAAAATGCTGCCCAGATTTCTGGTGCCGAAACGAATCCCGTTAAACTGTGTTTTGCCAACCAAAATGCCAATGCGCTTGGCGCAGGTGTTTCAAAACGTAGCGATTGTAGCCACTCAGGGATCACTTTGGCTAACTGGCTCTCTCTGATATATGGGGGCACTTTTTTAATAATCAACTGCTGGTAACGAATTGTTAGTTCTAAACCTAATTGGCGGATCAGCGTGTCATGTTCATCGAGCACAGCCTGCCAATCTGCATCGGCCGCGACAGACACAGGCATCAGTAGAGGCTGCCCAATTAATCCGGTCGCTAGCTTAGCTTCAATCTCTTGGCAACGCGTCGCCAATGCTACTGATTTTATTGGTAATAGACTCAATTTATCCGCCGTCGCCATTACCCAATATTGGCTATCTAAAATCGCAGGCATAGGCAGAGATGGCTGATAATCATGATTATTTACACTGTAAGCAGGTGTTTGCAGTAAAGCACCATAACTTGCAATTGCCGCTTTTGACGGTAATTCAGTACGTTGCCGAGATTCACTTGCAGAATAACTGCTGCGACTACTGTCCCTTGGCGTGGCCATGCTGCCAAAGGCATTGGTTTGAGTGCTAAAACTGGCGCCTTCTCGTCCTGCGCTGGCAGATTTTACTTGAACGGCAGGGGCAACTGCATCTTGAGCAGACTCAAATGTATCAGCACCAAGTGCAAAAGGGGCAGCTATTCCAACTGCGCTTGTTGGAGCATCCACAAACACATCTTCAACTTCATCCAAGGAACTAGAGTGAACGACGTTAAGTTCTCCTGCTTCTTCGAGCGCCGATTGCAATGCTTGCAGAATATAATCATGCACATAGCGACTCTGATGGAATCGTACCTCATGTTTAGCAGGATGCACGTTTACATCCACTTGATGGGGATCGATATCCAACATCAACACATAACCGGGTTGCTCCAGTTCTGCTTTTTGGGCAAAGGCCTGGCGCACAGCATGATTGACTAAGCGGTCACGGATAAGCCGTCCGTTGACATAAAAATAATGGGTATCAGTAATCACCGGCGACCAAGGTGACTGTAAATAACCACTGAGGCGCAAATCATCGTGTTGACATTCAATCTTAAGCGCTTGCTCAGCAAATGGGCGACCACTTACTTGCGTCAAACGTTGTAAATACTGGGCTTCATTCATGGCGGGACGATAATTGCGTACCGTCTTGCCGTTATGGGTCAGTGTAAAATGGATATCGCCGCGCACTAATGCAATGCGCTTTAACCATTCATCAATATGGGTAAATTCGGTTTTATCGCTCTTTAAAAAGCGTCTGCGAGCCGGCGTATTAAAGAATAAATCCACCACTTCAATCGTCGAACCAACAGGATGCGCGGCGGGCATGACTTTAACCGCCATGTCGGCACCTTCGGCATGGGCTTGCCATGCTTCGGTTTGATCTGCAGTTCGCGACGTCAACGTTAAGCGTGAGACTGAGCTGATACTGGCTAACGCTTCACCACGGAAACCAAAACTGAGGATCGCTTCAAGATCGTCTAAGGTGTGCAACTTTGAAGTCGCATGGCGCGATAAGGCCAATGCGAGTTCATCTTTGGGTATGCCAGAGCCGTTATCGCGAATTTTAATCAGCTTGCTGCCGCCTTTATCGATTTCAATATCGACTCGGCTCGCTCCTGCGTCGAGGCTATTCTCGACCAATTCTTTGACTACGGAAGCGGGTCTCTCAACCACTTCCCCCGCCGCAATTTGGTTGGCTAATTGCGGTGGCAGGATCTGAATGCCCATCATGCTTTCCTATTTAACTCTGGGGTATGACTAACGTTTGTCCTAACTGCACCACATCGGACTTCATCCCATTCGCTTGTTTGATGCTAGACATAGGCACACGGTAACGCTGCGCAATGGCTGATAAAGACTCACCACGACTGACTTTATGTTTGACATTCGATGCCGTTGAACTTCCCACATAAGCGGTTGGCGTTCTCTCTTTTGTCGATTTAGCACTGCTAGAACTTGCGCCGCCACGCTGGGCAAGCAAGGTATCCGCGGGCGGATTATTGTGATAGTAACGACTCACACCTTTGTAAATAGCATCGGCAATGCTTTCTTGATGACGACTGCTCGACAACAAACGCTCTTCTTTAGGATTCGAGATAAAGCCCGTTTCCACTAAAATTGAAGGAATATCCGGCGACTTCAGCACGGCTAGACTCGCCGATTCTGGGCGACTCTTATGCAATTCGGTCACGCTGCCTAAATCCTTAAGAATATCGCCCGCAACTGAATGACCAATGGCCATCGAACTATTCATCGACATATCGAGCAAGGTCATTGCAAGATACTGTTCATTATCCGTATTTTGGATAATCTCACCCGCGCCGCCCAGCAACTCAGAATGTTTTTCTTTTTGCTCTAACCAACGGCCAATTTCACTGTTAGCACGACGCATAGATAATACCCACACAGAGGCCCCGCGCGGATTGGGTGATGTAAAAGCATCGGCATGGATAGAAATGAGCAGATCGGCTTTACTGTTGCGGGCCAGCTCAGAGCGCTTATTCAGATTCACAAAATAATCGCCGGTACGGATCATCACAGCGCGCATGCCGGGCGTGTCATTGATTTTACTCGAAACGCGTCTGGCGATTTCTAGGGCCACCTTTTTTTCATAAACGCCCGAAGGGCCAATGGAGCCGGGATCGTCGCCACCATGGCCCGCATCGATAGCAATCACAATATCACGGGATGACTTTGCCGCTTGAGTAACCGTTTTAACAGGGGTAGATGACACAACTGCGGTGGCGGTTGTTAAGGTTTTATCTTCTAAATCAACCACGAGACGATTGCCGTAGGGCGCAGTTACGGGCAACGAAAACAAGCTCGCATTCAGTGGCTTCACCAAATCTATGACTAAGCGCAAATCGCCCTTAGTCGGCGACTTACTGACTCGCACGCCCTTGACTAACTTACTGTTGTTTTCAAGATTTTTAAGCGCAACTTTAGTGGCGGACTTTTTTAAATCCACCACTAAGCGATTAGGACCATCTAAAGAGAAATAGGTGTAATCCGGCGCTTCGCTTAGGTCAAACACGATTCGAGTTGACTCAGGCGCAGCCCAAATACGTACGCTTTCTAACTGATTAGCCGCATGGGCCGTCACAGATAAAAAAGAACATAAAGAAAGAATAATAATTTGAAAATAGGGGTTATTTTTTATCATTTTAGTTTTTATTTTATCGCTTTTAATAACTTTTCACCTAGCTCTGACAAGGCCTCTATGCGTATTTCACGCCCATTATTTTGATAACTTAAATGCATATGGACATCGGCATCGGGCAATAAACCCTCTCCCTTATCTGGCCATTCAACAATGCACAGACTCTTATCCGTGAAATAATCGCGGATCCCCATAAACTCCAGTTCTTCTGGATCGTTTAAACGATACAAATCAAAATGATAAACTTCGACACCATCCAGCTCATATGGTTCAACTAAAGTGTAAGTCGGGCTTTTAACGGCTCCTTTATGACCTAAACCTTGAATTAAGCCGCGACTCAGCGTCGTTTTACCGGCACCTAAATCACCCGTAAGATACAGAGTCAAAGGCGCTTGGACATGGCGGGCTAATTTTTGCCCAACCGCAATAGTGTCGTCTTCGTTGTCTAAGAAAAAAGTTAACTCTGTCATATCCGCTTATATCACTGCTATTATTGATGGAGAAGCGACTCAAGCCTAAAAAGGTACAGGAACAGAACAAAGCCCAGCCCCGCTTGAGTCTCACATACCGCCTAGAGTAAATCACTATTCACTAATTGGCGAATAAAAGACATTAAATCACTCGCTAACATGCCGCGTTCTCCCTGTATTGCCGCAAGATCGGCGGCGCAACCATGTACAACAACACCCAGCACAGTCGCTTGCATGTTATCCATTCCTTGAGCCATGAGCGCGCCTATAATACCAGATAACACATCACCACACCCACCACTGGCAAGCCCAGGATTACCAACAGGCGCAACAACCATTTGTTTGCCATCAAAAATGACGGTTCCAGCGCCTTTTAGCAACACAACACCGCCGTACTTTTGCTGTATAGCCCGCACTGCCGCAAACCTATCCTGCTCAATTTCTGCCACAGAACAACCGAGTAAACGCCCCGCCTCACCCGGATGCGGTGTTAGCACCCAATTGGTTTGCCGACGCGGCTCATTACTGAGTAGATTTAAAGCATCAGCATCCAAAACACAGGGTTTATCGCTTAAGCCCACGGCTTTAAACAAGTTATAGCCCCAGTCATGTTTACCTAAACCGGGGCCAAGTACGATAACCTGCGCCCAACCTAAGCGCAGATACACTTCCATATCGACTAGATCGCAACCCCAAAACATCAATTCAGGACGGGAGACATTTACCGTCAACTGATGCTCTGGTCGACTGATCACTGTGACTAACCCAGCACCGGCACGCAGACATGCCTCACTTGCCAGTCGCACGGCGCCAGCCATACCCATATCACCACCAATAACAGTGACTTTACCCGACTGGCCTTTATGGCTATCGCGCGCTCTGGCGTCAAAGTAATCTTTAAGCGTCTCTTTTCCGACTCTTTGTGCACTCGCCTCAGGGAAGAATGGCGTTAATCCTAAAGCGGCAAATTCAAGTTCGCCGCAGTAATGCCGCGCCTTACCCGTTAACAAACCTTGCTTCCAGCCACCAAAGCACAAGGTGACATCCGCCATCACTGCAACACCCGCCACTGCACCAGTATCGGCAATCACTCCAGAAGGTAGATCAAGGCTCAATACCCAAGCGGAATTATCATTGATTGCACTAATATACTCAGCCATATCGTCGCGCACCGCATCTCGCACACCTGTACCGAGTAAACCATCGACGATAATCTTGGCCGCAAGAATGGGCGCAACGGCTTTCGGCAGTAACTCTCCGCCGTCTTTAAGATAATGGGCCAATGCTTGCTGACACTCAGGCGTGCCTGCCGCTGACGTCATCATCACAGAAACGGCCATACCACTGGCACGGGCTAAACGGGCGCACACTAAGGCATCGGCACCATTGTTACCGCTGCCAGCGAGGATAAATACAGAAGAGGCGTTGGGGTTATGCTTCACTAAACACTCAAAAGCCGCCGCGCCAGCACGCTCGACCAATTCATAGAGGCTAGAAGCTCCCTGCGACACGGCGCTCAGTTCAGCTTCACGAACCTGTGCTTGGGTAAATAAGGCCTTGGGGAATTGCGATAGATCTTGTGCCATAAAGGATCTCCTTAGACGCCAACGACTTCATTCCACCATGAGTTACCTCACCATAGGAGTCTTAGCTGCATTGAGCAAGACCGATAAAGAATCAGCCAATTAAAGTAAGAAAATAGCAAGAATCAGAGCGGATAATTATGACGTAAATCAGTTCAGACGCAGTTACCCGTCCAGATGGCGCCAAGTAGAGCAAAAGTCATCAATACATAGATAATACAAAGACAAAAGCCAGCACTCGGCTGGCTTTAGGAATCGAGAAGAAATAACGGTTTAGATATCGTCCATCCGAATCGTACTATGGACTAAACGTTGCTGCTGAGTTTTTTCCACGCGGATCAAATTAGCTAACGCATTACGCGCATCTTCGGCAGTGGTTGAGTTAACCGTTTTTTCTAACAAACCAATCAGACGATTTTCTAAGTCTAAGTGCAAGTTGAGCACATCGTCTTCATTCATGTTTGCGGGCAACATAATATCTTGGCAACGCTTGGTAAAGTCTTCAAAAGTGAAGTCTTTATACCAAGTATCAAGAATACGATGTGGCGCTTCTTCCATATAATCACGCAGTTTCTCCGCCATGGTTTTTTGATGTGACTCAAAATAATCCAGCATCATTTTCACACGGGCCGAGTCAGCTTGATTATTGAGTCGGCCATAGAGTTGCGCCATATCTAAGCGGCAATTTGCCACATACTCAAGTAGATCACGTAATTGTTGAATACGCATATAATGCACTCCACTGTCAGGCCAACTACTTGGCGCTATTAATTTTGTCTAGCTTCATTATGTGAGCAAAAGCGTTACGAATATTTGAACAAGGTCATAATTTAACTTTCGCGAAGCTATCTAATTTAGGAAAACTTGAAGAAACACGCTTCAGATCACGCATCTAAATCCAATCACACCGTTTTGTGTAAGAGAGAAAAGCCAAAAGAGATCTCAAAACACTTAACCCAATAGGTTAACGTAAGCCTTTGGTTGTACATGATAAATCAAAGATAGAGGGTTTGCAGTGGATAGTAGTTAGTCAAGAAAGGAATAGATGAGCTAATTGAGGGAATGACGTGAAAAAGTCGCTGTTGGAGAGTTTAACGGAATTACAGCGAAATGATTTAGATCGGGAGTGGTTGGATCAATGACCTATGCCTTGGCAAAAAATAAGGTATCGCCATATCAAGTTCTCAACTGTTCTAATGTCAATTGAGTCATGTGATAGTGGAATATTTAGGAAATTGGAGCGACATATCGGGTTCGAACCGATGACCTATACCTTGGCAAGGTATCGCTCTACCAACTGAGCTAATGTCGCATAATCTGTATTAATGATTTGGTAAATCACTAAGTTTTAATTTGGAGCGACATATCGGGTTCGAACCGATGACCTATACCTTGGCAAGGTATCGCTCTACCAACTGAGCTAATGTCGCATTTC
The DNA here is from genome assembly GCF_031932135.1 of Shewanella vaxholmensis. Classification (NCBI taxonomy): domain Bacteria; kingdom Pseudomonadati; phylum Pseudomonadota; class Gammaproteobacteria; order Alteromonadales; family Shewanellaceae; genus Shewanella; species Shewanella vaxholmensis. The sequence goes on along the minus strand of NZ_JAUOEV010000006.1, from coordinate 130,104 downwards.
ACATTTTAAGACAGTGACAGTCTAGAATTTGGAGCGACATATCGGGTTCGAACCGATGACCTATACCTTGGCAAGGTATCGCTCTACCAACTGAGCTAATGTCGCATAATCTGTATTAATGATTTGGCAAATCACTAAATTTTAATTTGGAGCGACATATCGGGTTCGAACCGATGACCTATACCTTGGCAAGGTATCGCTCTACCAACTGAGCTAATGTCGCCTTTTGTATCGCTGCTACATTTGCCTTCAACATTAACAAAGGTATCGTCTATCAACCTTTATCAACTGAGCTAATGTCGCATTCAATCTAAATGACCGCACATCTCTGTTCGCATCAAAAAGTTGAGGCCGCATTATATGAAAAATTCATGCGGCTGCAACCCCTTCTTGCATATTTATCTACTGATCGGTCAAATTTTAAATACTTTGCTGCGATAATACTGCAATTCAGCGATCGACTCTTGGATATCCTGCAGTGCTTGGTGAGTGTTTTGCTTCTTAAAGCCTGCCATAGTTTCTGGGCTCCAACGCTTCACTAGCTCTTTAATCGTACTGACATCCACATTGCGGTAGTGGAAATAATCTTCCAGCTCGCGCATATAACGATTTAAGAAGCGTCTATCTTGCCCAATACTATTACCACACATTGGAGAAGCGCCCTTAGGAACATACTGTTCTAAGAAGGCAATCGTCTTAGCCACGGCTTGCGCTTCGGTTTCTTGGCTAGCACGAACGCGGTCAATCAACCCTGACTCACCATGGTGTTTTTGATTCCAATCATCCATAGCGGCCAGCACGTCATCCGATTGATGAATCGCCATAACCGGACCTTGACCGATAATATTGAGTTCTTGATCTGTCACTAAAGTGGCAATTTCAATGATCCTGTCGACGTCGGGCTCTAACCCTGTCATTTCCAAATCGATCCAAATGAGATTATTTACATCTGCCGTCATAAATCAGCCTTATCATGTCAGTTAGCCTAAATTCAGGCTTTTTTATTCAAGAGCGTGTATCATACTGCTTTTTTCCGACACAAAAAATCACCTAATTGACGAAGACGAATCAGTGAGTAAAAAGAAACCCCTAAGCCAAGGTCAATTACGCCGTATGCGTGCTAATCACGAGAAGCGACTCAATCGTGACAGTGGCGAAAAAAATACGCCAGAGTTACAGGATAGTTCACTGGGGCAAGAACAGCCCGGTACTGTGATTTCTCGTTTTGGCCAACATGCCGACATAGAAACCGAAAGCGGCCAAGTTGTGCGCTGTAATATTCGCCGTGCCGTCACCAGTTTAGTGACTGGCGATAAAGTGATCGTACGCTTAGCCATTGAGAGCCAAGCCAATAGCGGTATCGCAGGTATTGTTGAAGCCGTTCATCCACGTCGCTCATCGCTTACACGCCCAGATTTATACGATGGCGTGAAAATCATCGCATCGAATATCGACCAGATTTTGATTGTCTCCTCGGTATTACCCAGCTTTACCACCCAGATCATCGACCGTTATTTAGTGGCTGCCGAAGATACTGATATTCCGCCTATCATCATTTTGAATAAAATTGACTTGCTCAATCCCGATGAAGCGCAGGCAATCGATGAAGCGCTGCAGCGCTATAAAGATATTGGCTATCCAGTTTATAAAGTCAGCAGCAAGTTAGGTGATGGTATCGATACCATCAAAGACATACTCAAAGATAAAGTCAGCGTATTTGCCGGCCAATCTGGTGTGGGTAAGTCATCGATCATCAATGCCCTATTACCCGATGCCGAACTGGTGATTGGTGATGTTTCCGATAACTCAGGTTTAGGTCAGCACACCACCACCACAGCCAAACTGTTGCACTTACCTAGTGGCGGCGATTTAATCGACTCCCCAGGCGTGCGCGAATTCGCCCTATGGCATCTTCCTGCACAACGTGTGGGCTGGTGTTTTATCGAGTTTCGCGAGTATCTTGGCGCGTGTAAGTTCCGCGATTGTAAACACGGTGACGATCCCGGCTGTGCACTGCAAGAAGCCCTGAGCCAAGGTAAGATCAGCGCAGATCGTTTTAATAATTACCATAAAATTATCGCCAGCTTAGATGAACAACGTCATGCCCGCCATTTCCGTGCGGCCACTGACGAATAGCGACTTATTGATAAATAACAACAGTCTCAGCAAAGATTGAGCAGTAAGAAAAGGAATTAAAATTGGATAAAGTCAAAATTGCGCTGCAGTACATGCTGCCGAAACACTTATTATCTCGTTTAGTGGGTAAACTCGCCGCCGCCGAAGCGGGCGCGTTAACCACGGCCGCTATCAAGTGGTTTATCAAGCAATATAAAATTGATATGAGCGAAGCGGCGCAGAGTGAGCCTGAAGCCTATAAAAGCTTTAATGCCTTTTTTACCCGCGCCCTTAAACCCGGTATTCGTCCGTTAGATATGGACGCCGATATCATGGTGCATCCCGTCGATGGCGCAGTAAGCCAATTAGGCCCGATTAAAAACGGCCGCATCTTCCAAGCTAAGGGTCACCACTATTCATCCTTAACCCTGCTTGGCGATCAAGCTGAAGATGCTAAACGCTTCGAAGGCGGTGATTTTGCGACTATCTATCTGGCGCCTAAAGACTATCACCGTATCCATATGCCGATTAAAGGCACGTTATCAAAAATGACTTACGTACCTGGCGAACTGTTTTCGGTTAATCCGTTAACGGCCAAAAACGTACCCGGTCTCTTTGCCCGCAACGAACGTGTGGTGGCGATTTTCGAAACCGAATTAGGTCCATTGGCCATGGTATTGGTTGGCGCAACGATTGTTGCCAGTATCGAAACCGTCTGGGCAGGCACAGTCACGCCGCCGACAGGTAAGCAAGTCTTCACTTGGGAATATCCAACCCAAGGTCCAGATGCCATTACCTTAGACAAAGGTGAGGAAATGGGTCGCTTCAAGTTAGGCAGTACTGTAGTGATGTTGTTTGCTAAAGATGCTATCGCGACCTTTGCTGAAGGTGTCGAAGCCGAAGCTGTTACGCGTATGGGACAAGCCTTCGCTAACCTGAAAGATGTTAAGCAAGCGGATTAACCCTTCTTGAGTTCTGCTAAACCTTCGGGATTAATTGAATTACATTTGGCTGTGCTGCTATTTGGCGGCACAGCTTTGTTTTCTAAATTAATCCCACTCAGTGCCCTCGACATCACCTTCCTACGCTGTATCGTCGCAGCCACTGTGTTAGGTTTGCTGGTCAAACTCAGCCGTAAACGGCTAACGCTGGCCAGCAAACAAGATTATCTGGTCGCCATCGGGCTTGGGGTTATCGTAAGCCTGCATTGGGTCACGTATTTTGCCGCCATGCAGCTCTCGTCGGTCGCCATTGGCATGATTGCGTTTTTCACCTATCCGGTGATGACAGTGATTGCCGAGCCGTTGCTGACAGGCAGTAAAATAAAATTACTCGATATGATCAGCGGCGTGTTAGTGCTGATAGGGGTGATATTACTCATCCCTGAGGCCAATTTAGGTAACGACACTACGCTGGGCATTGCCATCGGCATAGTGTCCGCCATCTTGTTCACCGCCCGTAACTTATTGCACAAACGCTACTTTTCCCAGTACAGCGGCCCACATGCCATGTTCTACCAAACCTTGGTCGCCGTCGTGTTCCTAATGCCGTGGCACCAAACGGAACTGAATAGCATCTCACTCGAAGTGTGGGGATTGATTATTTTACTCGGCGTCGTCTTTACCGCCGCGCCCCATGCGCTATTCACTTCCGCACTGAGGCAACTCAGCGCCAAAACGGTTGGGCTAGTCTCTTGCTTACAGCCCTTCTATGGCGCCATGTTAGCGCTGATTATTTTGGGTGAAGAGCTCAATCTCAACACCATAATCGGCGGCACTATCATAGTCGCGACCGCCATCTTCGAAACCCATCAATCGCACCAGTCACAGCGGCGAAAAAAGAACGCCTGAAACATACCAATCTCAACGCAATTTGGCTAATATGGAGCGTCTTTCGCCCCTAAATGTCTTTAGCCCATATGCCACGTATTTTATTGTTCGTTATTGCTTTTTTCTCATTTTCCGTCCTAGCCAATTCGCCTTTGCAGTTGGACAAACGTCTTGGCATGAACAAGCAAGATCAGCAACAAAATCTCAGCATTGATGAACAAATTAACGACCTAAAAATTAACATAGAGAAACTCGCCGCCAGTGCGACCAGTTTCCAACAAGCGCAGATCGATTTTGAACAACACAAGAAGCGCACCAACCAAGCACTGAAAGAAGCCTACAAACCTCTCTCACTGGAAAAAGGCACAGACCTCAGCCAGCAAGCTTCGATGGCCTATATTCGTTTGTCTGAGCTTAAAGAAAGCGAATCGACCCTTGGCCGACAAGTAAACGATTTATTACAGCGCCACAACGACTTACCCACAGTGATCGCCAGCGCAAGGCAGAGTGTCGCCCAAAACAAAAAGGCTGAACTCGCCCCACTTGATACCCCAACGGGTGAGTTACAACAAACTCAACGACTCTTCTTTGAACAAAGCCTTGCGACCAATGAGGCTGAACTCGCCAGCAGCCAAAAACGCATTGAACTGACGCAATTACAATTACAGCTAGTACGACAACAACTCGTGCAGCAAGAAGCCTTGATTGAAACCATCAACAAGGCGATCAATAAACAACGTCAGCAACAAACCGATGCCACTTTAGCCAAAAACTTAGTCAACACGGGCAAAGTCGTCGATCCTATTACCCGCAACATTGCCGACACTAACCAGATTTATGGCCAGAAACTGCAAACCTTAACCTTGCAGATCAACAATGTGGTCGAGCAACAAGAGCAGTCGGAAACCCAATATCAATCCCAAGCCAAACAGTTGGCAAATATTCAAGAACAGATCACTTGGGTCAAAATGAACTCCGCCTTTGGTGAGCGCTTTTTGCAGATGTTGCAATCGCTGCCTAAGCCGCCAAACCACGAAAAGCTGCAAACCCTGATCGCCGATGCGCGCTTAGACAGATACCATTTAGAGCAGCAACAAGCCCTCAATGATCAAGAGTTAGAACAGCCCGGCTTATACAATGAGCAGCAGATTAAGCTACTGCACTCGCAGCAAAGTTTGATCTCTCAACTGATGCAAAGCTATGACCAATACTTGAGTGAATTAGGCAAGTTGAAGGTCAACTATCAACAACTGAGTCAGCAACATCTCACCCTTAAAAACACCCTAAACGAGCATTTATTCTGGGTGCCTAATGCTGCCAGTATCAGTAAGTTATGGTTAACCGACCTTGAACGCAGCGCGGTTTGGCTAGTGCAGCAAGCGCAGTGGGATGAGCTGGGTAAAGCGTGGGAAGAGCAAAACGATTATTGGTCTTGGTGGATCATATTGCTAGTACTGTGTTTAGTCGTACAGGACTTAATCACGCCTAAATTCAATCGCTTGCTTAATCATTACACCACTTATGTGGGCAATGTGACCCAAGATAAATTTATTTATACCCTCAAGGCACTCGCATGTAGTGTCAGTTATGCCTTAATAAAACCTTTCCCTGTGATCATGGCGGGATTGATTTTTTATCAATCCGATCGCAACTTTGTGCAAGCTGTGGGCATGGGCATACTGGCGATTGGTTTAGTCTACCTCTTGTATCGCTTCATCTTTATTCTGACGCTCGACAAAGGCGTACTCGTGGGCCATTTCAAACGCCCCTCGAAACTCATCCAAGCCGGACAATCAAGGCTTAGACACTTTGTGCTGGTCGCCAGTCCATTATTGGGCTTGATGGGCTTTACCGAAGTGCTCGACACCTCACTGGTGCGCAACAGCATAGGCCGTGGTGCCTTTATTGTTTTCTGTATCGTTTTATTCTTGTTATACAAAGACATCTTAATTCTTAGCCGTAAAAACTCGGATGCCAAGAAAGACGGTAAAAACAAAAAACTCATTCAGAAGATCCTCTGGACATTGTTGATATCTGTGCCTCTTTTAAGTGCAGGCTTAGCCTTTAGGGGTTACTACTTCACCGCTTTCCAAATGCTGTTACAACTGCAATTGTCGATCGTACTTGGTCTGGGTTTCTTGCTGTTATACCAACTGATCAAACGCTGGATGTTGATTGAACGTCGTCGTATCGCCTTCGATCGCGCTAAGGCAAAACGTGCCGAACGCTTAGCACAAAGGGAAAAAGGTGAAACCCATCATCTCTCCGCCGATGGACTCGATACCTACGAAGAACCCGTGGTCGATCTGGAAACCATTTCGAGCCAATCCCTCGGCCTAGTGCGTTCGCTGTTGTTATTGGCCTTTTTAGCCAGCTTGATTGGTCTGTGGACTCAAACCCATACGGCGCTGTTTTCCTTCCTCGACGGCATTACGCTGTGGACGACCAATACCAGCGTTAATGGCCTAGAACAACAATTGCCCATTACCATGAAGTCCTTGATGTTTGGCCTGATAGTAGTCGGTTTCTCGCTGATGATTGCTACCAATCTCCCCGGCTTACTTGAGTTGATGATCCTACAAAGACTCGATCTCTCCCCCGGCACAGGGTTTGCGATCACAACCGTCAGTCGTTATCTAGTGGTTTTCCTCGGACTATTAATCGGCTTCTCTAATCTCGGGATGGAATGGTCTAAGTTGCAATGGCTGATTGCCGCACTGTCGCTCGGTTTAGGTTTTGGTTTACAAGAGATTTTCGCCAACTTTATTTCGGGTCTGATCATTTTGTTTGAAAAGCCAGTGCGGATTGGCGACACAGTGACGATTCGCGATTTAACGGGAACCGTGAGTAAAATTCAAATTCGGGCGACAACGATTATCGATTGGGATAGAAAAGAAATCATCATCCCGAACAAGGCCTTTATCACAGAGCAGCTGATCAACTGGTCTTTGTCAGATCCTATTACGCGGGTCATTGTTTATGTGTCGGTGGCGCGGGATTCTGATCCCGCCAAAGTCGAAGCGACCCTGTACCAAGCGGTGCAAGAATGTGAAGATGCACTTGCCAGCCCAGAACCTGAAGTCTGGTTTGCAGGCTTTGGTAAACACACCCAAGATTATGAAGTGCGCGCCTATGCGAAAGATATGTCGGCACGTTGGCCACTGCGCCATGATTTACATAAACGAGTGACTAAAAAACTCAAAGAAAACAATCTCGAACTCGCCTATCCGCAGATGGAAATCCATATTAAGAATGGTCAAAGTCGAGAGCAACAAGGCATTATTAGAAGCTAATAGGATCGCAGAACATGCTTATTTTTGCTCACCGCGGCGCCAGCGGTTATCAGGCCGAAAATACCTTAGCCGCCATGGCTAAGGCGTTAGAATTAGGGGCTCAGGCCGTCGAGCTCGATGTGCATAATGTCGAAGGTGAGTTAGTCGTGTTCCACGACCGAAGGCTTGATAATAAAAGCTCGGGCTCTGGCGTGATCCATTTAGTAAGTAAGGATTATCTGGCGAGCATCAATGTGAAAGGCGAGCCCATACCGACGTTATGGCAAGTACTTGAGCTGATTGCGGGGCGCTGCATAGTCAATATTGAATTAAAAGGTATTAATACCGTCACGCCGTTAATCGATTTATATCCAAAAGCCTTGAGTCAGCTTGGGTTTACCCAGGAGCAGTTACTAATATCTTCTTTTAATCACCCGTATCTGCGCGAACTTAAACAAGCTTTGCCCAAGGCTTTAGTCGCGCCGCTGCTGGCCAGTATTCCACTTGATAATGCTGCTGTGGTCGGAGAGCTAAATGCTTACTCGCTGCACTTAGATCTCAGCTTTATCAGCCAAGCCTTAGTGGATGACGCCCACAACAGAGGCGCTAAGGTTTATGTTTATACGGTCGATCATAGCGACGATATTCATGCACTTAAGCAGATGGGCGTCGATGGCGTGTTCAGCAATTATCCCGACCGTGCCATGCAAGCCTTAGATCAAGTGGCCACGGCCGATTACTGTGGTTACTTTGAATAACGACAGCCTTGATATCGATATTAAGCTTGGCTATTTCGCTGAGCCCAATAGCCGATAAAAATAAACATGGCCACAATTAACAGAAACATCCAATGGGATGGCATAGCCACTATGTGTCTTGCCACCCAAGGCGTGGCTTTCACGATCAATAGGCCATAGCCAAAGGCATTCACAATAATAAAAACAAATGTTCGCAGCACAAAAGAATGCCCCAACAAATGACGCCTTAGGATACGATTGACATCCGCTGAAAAAACCAAAATAAGACACACCACCATAGCGGTAGCAATATCAAAAGCCCAAGGGCGAAGCATGTTACCCAACTGGGCAATAAGGGCGACTAACTGATCCATAATGACTCAACCTAAAAAGATGCTGCACAATCCCTCGACGTGGCCGCGACAGCACATTGAAAAATAACAATAACCAAGCATAAAGGGAGACGCCATGGGGCACAAGTTACTCTTGCTAACGAAGGCAAATCAACAGTATCGCGATTTGATTGAGGCGCAGGAACTCCCTGATTTAGAGATACTCGACGATAATCCAGCGGGCATAATTGATGCTGATATTTGGTTAGCCGAACCTAAACTCGCCGCGCCCCTATTGCCCCATGCTAAAAATCTGCAATGGTTACAATCAAGCTTTGCTGGCATAGATGCTCTGATGAGCCCAAGGGGCAGAAAAGACTATCAACTCACCAATATTAAAGGCATTTTTGGCCCGCTGATGAGTGAGTTTGTGTTCGGTTATTTACTCGCGCATATCCGTAGTCATGGTTTTTATCGCCAGCAGCAACTGCAAAAACAGTGGCAAGTTCAACCCCCCATACGCCACTCAAGTTTACAAGGAATGCGATTGCTCTTGCTCGGTACTGGCTCAATTGCCCAGCATCTAGCGCAAACCGCAAAACACTTTGGCATGCATGTCACAGGGATCAATCGTAGTGGTAATACCGTTGAAGGTTTTGATGCCATCGAAGCGATGACCAATTTAGCCCAGACGTTGATGCAAGCCGATGTGGTGGTCAATTTACTGCCAAGCACTCCGGCAACCCAAAGCCTGCTTAACGCTGATACCTTAGGCAGACTAAAAGATGATGCAGTGCTGTTTAACGTCGGCCGCGGTGATGCACTCGATCTCGATGCGCTCAATATCCAGCTTATCGCTAAACCTGCCCAACAAGCGATTCTCGATGTTTTTGCTCAAGAACCTTTGCCCAATAGCCATCCCATTTGGGAGCGGGAAAATGCCATCATTACGCCGCATATTTCTGCGCCAAGCCATCCCGCACAAATCGTCGAGATTTTTAGCCAAAACTATCGCCGCTTCATTAGCGGTGAGCCACTGCAGAATCGAATCGACTTTAGTAAGGGCTATTGAGTTAGCGCTCAGGAATTGATGCAGAGAGCAGAAATTAAGTTAGAGAATTGAAATTGAGTCAGGGATCAGAAAAAGCAAAGGCAATAGTCAGACTATTGCCTTTTTATCTTAAGTTTTAGGTGATTAAACCCTAAAGCTGCGCTTTAAGAATTGATCAACCAAGACTGAGTGAGAATCCATCTCGCGAGTCACTTCATCGTTCAAGCCGACCATTTCACTGCCAAGTTGATGGCTAGAATGGGTAAATTGCGACACATTCACCACGCTGCGATTCATCTCATTTGCCACACTCGATTGTTCTTCAACCGCGCTGGCAATATGGTGCGTCATATCGGTAATGGTCGAAATGGCCTCACGAATCGTACGTAATGCCGTGCCTGCTAAATCCGCCGTTGAAATACATTGGGAAGCGGCAACCACACCTTGCTGCATGCTGACCACAGCTTTATTAGTCCCCTGCTGCAACAGATTAATCATGCTTTGGATTTCCTTGGTGGCATCGTGGGTACGTTGCGCCAATGCCCTAACCTCGTCAGCAACAACGGCAAAGCCACGGCCTTGCTCACCTGCACGCGCCGCTTCAATCGCGGCATTTAATGCCAGTAAATTTGTCTGACCCGCAATACTCTGAATCACATCTAGCACAGTGCCGATATCTTTACTGTGGGCTTCTAACTCAGTAATAACCTTTGACGTTTGTTGCAATTGCTCCGCCATAGCTTGAATCGAGCTAATGGTGCTCGACACGGTTTTATCACCATTGATGGTTTCAGCGGATGCCATTTGCGTGGCACTGGCGGCATCGGCACAATTGGAAGACATATCGCCTAATGTGGCGGTCATCTCCTGCATCGCCGTAGCAACTTGCTCTATTTCAGACAATTGAGCCTGACTGGTACTCTGAATTTGTTTGCCCTTTGCGGCAGATATTTTGGCCTGTTCAGACACGTTATAACAGGAATCCGATGCACGCCCCAGAATCGACTTAAGCTCAGAGGTCTGCATTTGGAGCGCCAGATCAATCGCGCCAAGATCATCAGAGCTTCCACTGTAAATATGCGCCATCAAGGGGTTATCGTAGATATGCTTTGCCTTAGCCACTATCGCGTAATAACGACTCAGCACCAGATTACCGCCCACCAGCAACACTAAGATGCTTATCGCTAGGGCAATAAAGCCCATTAAGCCAATTTGCAGAGCAAGGTAAAGCATCGGCAGCATGGCAAGTAGGGCTAGTAATAGCAATTTGGCGGGCATGCTCACTGTACGTTTTAACGCGCTGACACTGCCCTTTTTGTTCAACTCTGCATAAGCCGTTTCTGCACGCTTAACCTGCTCGCGGGTGGGTTTAGTGCGTACAGATTGAAACTCGACGACTTTACCATTAACTGAGATGGGTGAGACATAGGCATCAACCCAATAGTGATCGCCATTGGCACAGCGATTTTTCACTATCCCTTTCCAAGGCTCGCCTTTTTTGATGCAGCGCCACATATCTTCAAACGCATGGGGAGGCATATCTGGATGACGCACCATGTTGTGGTGCTTGCCTAACATGGCATCAAGTTCAAAACCGGCAACGGTACAAAAGGATTGGTTGGCGTAGGTAATATGACTTTGAGTATCCGTGGTCGACAATAAAATCCAATCCGCTGGATAATCATATTCTCGCTGTGTAACTGGTAGATTAGTTCTCATGAAACCTTATGGATCTTTGATTAATTCTTCGTTATTCATCCATGAGTTATCCATCCGTGAGGCATCATCACCCTGACTCTATATTCCTGAACCTACTTCTAAAACTGCCTAGCAGTGTAATGCTAAAACACATCTAGCATAGACGATAAAACGTGCGCCATGTAACAAAAACGTTAATGTATGAAAATCACTCAAAAATCATGATTGCATTTGATAAGCGTTTTCATTTAGAATTAGCGCAATTCTTTTGGAGACTAATATATGTACGTTTGTCTTTGCCATGCGATCACCGATACGCAAATTAAAAATGCAGTAAGCCAGGGCGATAGCTCGCTTGCTGACGTGAAAAAGCGCTTAGGTGTTGCCGATCAATGTGGCAAGTGTGCAAGAATGGCGGTACAGATCATCCAGAATCAATTAGAGCGTGAGCCTAATTATTACGAAGTCGCGTAAATTGAATCGCGAATAGGGTGGTAATGGGTAACTCGCTAACGAACACACTTCCGACAAGCTAAAACCACGCTGACTCAAGCAAATTCAATCAAAAAAGTCCAGCGAAAACAAAGCTTTCTATCCGCCCGCCACTTCGTCTTAAATAATCTTGCCAGTTTAGACTTTAGATATGATGTTTTAATGACAAGTCCCCACTGAACTCTAATACTACTGATCATTCAATGGGGTTGCAGATCCACTTTCGAGTCAATTCTACTTACGTTTCAACAAATAGGCGGCTTCATTAAGCCAAGGCACGGCTTTTTTAATAAAGCGGGGATTGTCGGCCAACACATCTTGGGAGGCTAATACTTCAATGTCAAAGTCATCACTCAGATGCTGCTCAACCCAAGTTGGGGATACGGCGAAAGGTGGGCCAATTAAGGCTTCCTGCGGATAATCTAAGGTCACTAATAAGCCGACACTGCCGCTAGGTAACAAACTCGCGAGCTGCTTGGCATATTGTGCACGCATGCTCTCTGGCCATGCGATCAACGCGGCGCGATCATAAAAAGCTGTCACTTCTTGAGTGATAGCCTTAGGTAAAGTGAAGATATCACCTTGATACAAACTGATCTGCTCAGTGTGATAATGCTGATGTTCACCCACGGTCGTTTGCGTCATCTCGAGTTGGTTATCGCTGAAAAATTGCTGAACCGCCAATTCATTCAACTCACAACCTATGACCTGATGCCCTTGTTCGGCCAAGAAACACATGTCTAGCGACTTGCCGCATAAGGGCACAAAAACCTGTGTATCTGCGGGTAATCCAAGCTTCTGCCAATACTTAACGAGGAAAGGATTGATGTCTTGCTGATGAAAACCTATTTGCTGCTGGTGCCACTTTTCATGCCAAAAACCGGGTTCCATGGGTTTATCTCTATTCGCTAAAGTTGTCCTTACTCTAATGACATTTTAAAGCGGATGCAAAGCTCCCTGCCATTCGACAAAATCAGCAATGTAAAGACTCACTTACTGATCTAACGTGGCTTGCACTTTACGCAGCCAAACACAGTTATCACACTGACATTGACGGCGTGATAAATGGTGCGGGCTTAACGATGAGTCAACAAAATCCACGGCGATCAACAACTGCTGTTTTAACTCGGCAATCGATTTTTCGTTCACGGCCACCAGCTCGTCGTTCTGATTCATCCAGATACATTCCATGCCCTGATGACAAGTTAAACATTGCTCGTCGCTATCATTAAAAAATACCGCATGTGGGCAATGGGTCACTTCCATTGACTGCAAAATTCGCTTACGCGGATATTCCAATAGCTCGATCAACAAGGCTTTATATTGGGTGGGCATATGCCCTCCTTAGCTGCACTTTGTCTGTGGGTTAATTAACAAAAACTGATTCCATCTCATGTCCAAAGATTACCTATAGTCGCGAGGATTTAACTTGATGTAAGTCAAAGTCAGTGACGAAATGATCGGTTAGGTAAGCCGCGCCTGACGCTGATCACTAATGCCGCTCTGAATCCTAAAATAATGCCAGCCGCTATTTGATTATCGCCCCCGCTTACTGGTTAAATGGACAAAACAAGGAGCACAATTTGCAAACACCTCAGCTGCAGCATTTTTATATTTCTGAAGAGCAATCCATTTACTTGCTCAAAGCCAATGATGCCCGTAAACACAAGGCGTGGATCCGCCTCTGTAAACAGCAGCTGAGCAAGTTAGGTTATACCGATATTGAATTGGTCGGCAAAGGCGCCTACGGTTTCGTGTTTGCGGGTATCAATCAAGCGGGCGATGCCCATGTGTTTAAGTTCTCGCGGATTAATCTGCCGCAACATATTCAAGATAGGCTCGAAGAAGAAGCCTTTATGCTGTCCTTACTCAAGCATCCCAATGTGCCGGGCGCGATCAAATTTGAGCGAGTCGGCAAGCAAGGCATACTCGTGATGGAGCGGGCAAAAGGCGAAGATCTCGACCAACTTTGCCGCCGTATGGGCGCCCTGCCCACAGCTATGGTCATGAGCATCGCCCGCCAACTCGCCGATATCTTGTATTACCTGCGCACGGGCAAGCCCTTAGTGCACGGCGATATCAAACCTTCTAATCTGGTTTACGACATTGAACAGCAACACTTATCGTTGATCGATTGGGGATCGGCGGTGTTTGCCCAGCGAGATGAATATAACAAGCCCGTCGAAGACAATGTGATGGCGTTAATGTCGAGCGATCAACAACATACCAACGCCCGCATGGGCGATGTGTACTTTATCGGCGAAGAGCAACTCAATGGGGCACTCTCCAGCCCGCGCTTTGACGAACAAGGCGTTGCTGCAACTCTGTATGCTCTTGCCTCAGGCCAAGCAAGCCGCTTCGGCGCACAAGTTATCTCGCCCACCAGCATTGGCTTACCAATGGAATTAGCCCGTACCTTAGAGGGCATGCTCAGCACAGATCCTAAGCAGCGCAACATTGCCGGCGATTACTTTTTGAAAAGTATGCGCCACAGCCACAGACTGCATTTACCAGAACTGCCCAAAGCTGAGTTACAGGGTGAAATTCCTGTGTGGGTGCAATCCCGCGACAAAGATGTTGAAACCGTCAGCTACAGCTCGCGTAAGTCCTTTTTGAAGGAACATAACGCCCAAGATCCTATCGCTAAGATGGATGATATTCAGCTCGAAAAATATTACCGCAACTTCCTCGCGGGCATGGGCGATACCGAAAAAGGTTTTATCGCCGCAGTGGGTCGGTTAGCGCAATATCCAATCGTGGGCGGTCTCGCGATCCACTGGCAAGAAACCGGCGTGTTTATCGACTCCAATCTTGCGATTTACGATGCAAAACAAAAAAGTGCCTTAATTATTGCGGTCAACAATATGGTAGATCTCGCTCGGGGAATTAAACGTATTGGGGTATTTAAGGCCTGTTTCTTTAACGCCAAAGACACGCTGCATATCGAGCGAACAGATATCAGCGAGCCGTTTGTTGCCAGCGCCGATCTGCAATTGCCCTTTGAAGTCGGTGATGTGCCCACCTTAGAAGATAAGTCACGGTTACACTCTTACTTTGAAGACGGTAAAGATCCCGACGAAAACCTAGAATTGCCGGTGGAGATCATGGAAGAGTTAGCCCGCATCAACCAAATTCACCACACAGGCTGCATCATTTTTGAGGCACTGCCGAATCACTTGAAAATCCACAGTTACTTGAAGCTGCTCAATCCACGTAAGCAAGCGGCATTTCGCGCCAGTCTCGATCGCATCTTGCATCATGTCGGCAAAATCCAAGGCCACGGCGTGTCGGGCTTTATGAAACTGCCCTACAAAAACACCCGCCGCTTTACCCATCTAGAGCGTAAAGCCGATCACTTTTATCCGAAAAATCCAAAAGAAATAGGCGCCTAATGGCGCCTATATTCATCAGATTAAATCGGTGATCCCGGCGGTAAGGTCAATGGCTTAGGGATCAGCTTAACTTTAGCATCGGTTAAGCCCGCAGCCAGACCCTGTTGCAACCAAGTGTAATGGGCAGCAAGACTTGCATTGGCTCGATTCGACTTCGCTTTCAATTGCTTAATCACAAACTGAGCGCGATCGTTGATCGCAGCCCTCACCTCTGGTGAGGTTTGAGGATCGTGCAACGTTGCCAGCACTTCATCAATCACCACAGCGTTCACTCGCATCCACACACCTTCGACCAGCCCAAGCTTGTCCTCTTGATACAAGGTCGCCGCGAATAACTTATCCAGTAATGTTGTCACCGATAACTGCTCGCTATCTGCCATGGATGCTTGGCTGACACGGTTCAAACGTTTAGGCATCAATAGCAAGCTAACAGTATGACGGCTAAATACTTCAGCCATGCCGAGAGGATCGTTAATTGCGCCTAAACCTGAGTCGAAGGATTCCCGCGTAACATGATAATTCCCCGCCTTTGGCACTAAACTGTCGAGCAAGGATTGCGGCACAGTTAAACTCGCCGCATCTAAAGTTTTAAGCAGTGCGTCTAAACCCGTTAACTGCAATTGCGGCGCAATATAGCTCCAGCGGCTACCTTCACCTATGGATTGATAGTTATAGTCAGTGCCGCCAATAAACTTAGCAACCGCATCGATTTGATAACGCGTCAGCAAATAAATTGGCGCAAAGGCATCGGCTAGCTCGCCCAGTGGCTCATTGGATAACAAGGCCGCACTGGAGAAACCCGCAATCGCCTTAGTGCGAATTTTATCGAGCTTACCCAACTGGTCGATCGGATCGTCACCACTATCCCACAAACTGGCATAGGCCTGACTCGCATCCTTTTGGCGAGAATCGGCCTCACCGATATAACGTAAGCCACGTTTCGCCACATCGGCCAGTAAGTCGACTTGCAACGCTTGTTGGGTGCGAGCATCGCCTTGTTCGCTATAGCCATAGGCGATAGCAAAATCATCCCAAGGGCCAACACCTGTAGTGTAAGGCGTTGAAATATCAATATCATTGCCCTTTAGCTGGATTTTCGGATGGGGATAATCCATCACAGAAGCATCCTGATTGGTCGAAGCGGCAAAGTTATGATCAAGCCCTAAGGTATGGCCAACTTCATGGGCGGCCAGTTGGCGAATACGCGCCAGCGACAAGGCTGTCGCCGCTTTCTCGGCCGCCACTCTATCCTGCCAGCCAGCGGTTAAGCCTTTGGCAATCAAGTAATCCTGCCGCACACGCAAGCTGCCGAGCGTGACTTGACCCTTAATGATTTCACCGGTGCGAGGATCGGTCAGTGCGGCGCCATAGGACCAACCCCGCGTCGCCCTGTGCACCCATTGGATCATGTTGTAGCGAATATCCTGCGGATCGGCATCTACCGGCAATAACTCAACTTTAAAGCCGTTAATAAATCCGGCGCGAGTAAAAGCAGTCTCCCACCAGCGCGCGCCATCGAGCAAGGCCGAACGTATCGGCTCTGGCACACCGGGATCGAGATAATAAGTAATAGGTTTAACGACTTCACTTGGCGCAGGGCCAGGATGCACTTTCTGTAAACGGTGGCGCAGGATAAAACGCTGCACTAAAGGTTGATCAAAGGGCGTCGCATAGTCTTGATACTCATCGGACAAATAGCCGCTCATAGGATGATAAGCCCGCGGCTGGTAATCAGTATCGGGAAGCTCAACAAAGGAATAACGCATCCGCACCGACATTAAGGTGCCGTCGGGGGTTACCTGTGCGACCTGTGCGCCTGCGACATCGCCTTTAAAGGTGAGTTGCACATCCACATCGGCATTTTTCTCAAAGGATTTTATCCCTTTGGGTAGGATGACAGAACGGCTCAGATCCAGCCGATAATAGCCCTGCTCTGTTTGTTGCAATACGGAAGATACGCCGTGTAAATCATTGAGCACCAGATCGTTGATCGCCACCAGATCTGGCTTGCCATCAATCACTTTACCCTGCCATAACACAGAATCGGCAAAGGCTTCTGCAACCGCTCTTTGCTCGGCGGCGTCAGTGGTATTAGCACGATATTGGGTATTGAGTTGCTTGAGTAAAATATAGGGGCCTTGGCGCTCAAACTGCACCATGCGGGTCTGACCCAGTTGGCCGCGATCGAGACCAATGTCGTTCGAACCTACGCCCTGCGGCAAACTAGTGACCAAGAGAAAAGGCTGATTTAAGCGATTGACCTCAAGGTATAACTCTCCCTGAGATTCCTCGTAATAGAGATTAAGAAACCCTTTCGCCTCTTGGCTTTGCTTAATGATCTTGGCGCTAGGCGCGGCGGCTGCGACGGTAACGGTGGGAAATCCTAACAGCGCTATGGATAAGGATAAGGCTAAGGCTAAACTTTGGGGTTTCATCTTTCCTCCTGATACGGCTGGCTGCGTTATTTACCTTAATAAGTTATCGATGAATCTTGATCTCAAGCGATTGATTTACAGTAAATAACGCGAGGCCATCACTGGCCCCGAGCAAATAAATTAACGATTCTGATGCTGGTTCTTATGTTTGATCCAGTGATTTAATGTTTCAAATAATTCGTTGAGCACTATAGGTTTAGTGATGTGGGCATTCATCCCCGCCGCTAAACTTTTTTCCCTGTCGCCCGACATGGCATGGGCTGTCATGGCAATAATAGGCAGTTCATCGGCATTAAAACGCTCACGCAGTGCCTTTGCAGCGGTTAACCCGTCCATCACTGGCATTTGAATATCCATCAACACGGCATCAAACGGCCGCGAGTCTATGGTATCCAGCGCCACTTGACCATTGTCGGCCAGCACCACTTCATAGCCAGCGCTCTTAAGGAGTTCAGTGGCCACTTGCTGATTGATAAAATTATCTTCCACCAGCAGCACTAAACCTGTGTGTTCGCCGTCTTCAACTTGGACTTCAACCATAGGCTGAACCACATTCAATCTCGGCTCATCGGCAAAGGCGGCAATGATCTCATCGAACAGGCTCGATGCCTTGAAGGGTTTTTGCAGGACGGCGAACACATTGGCACTATCGACTTCATGCTGCAAAGGCTCTGCTGCATAGGCCGTCATCATAATAATCACAGGCCGTTTCGCTAAGCGGCCTTCGGCGACCATAGTATCTATGGCGCTGACCACATCGCTGCCGTCCATTTCTGGCATCATCCAGTCGAGCAATAGCAGATCGATTGGCGCCCGCGACAGTTTATAAAGTGCTTCGGCGCCACTGGCAGCGGTATCGACTTCGAAGTGGAAATCTCGCATCAAGGTCGAATAAATTTGCAGTGCAGTCGGGTTATCGTCAACGACTAAGGTGCGTAAACTATTGAGTTTTTCCGGCACGACCAAAGGCTCAATCTTAGCGGCTTCGGCAATTTCAAAGCTGATGGTAAAGCTAAAGGTACTGCCGACCCCAAGCTCACTCTGCACTTGCATCTTACCGCCCATCATAGACACCAGATGCTTACTGATCGATAAACCTAAGCCAGTGCCACCGTATTTGCGGGTGGTTGAACCGTCGGCTTGGGCGAAGGCATCAAACAACTTATCCTGCTGATCTTTACCTATGCCGATACCGGTATCGCGCACCCAGAACTTCAAGGTAATACGATGATCGCGCTCGCCGACATCTTCACAACCCAGCTCAATTTCGCCAGATTGGGTAAATTTCACCGCATTCGATAACAGGTTAATCAGCACTTGGCCTAAACGCAGTGGATCGCCCTTAAGAATGAGTCCCGCCGTCACTGGAGCATACAAGAGTAACTCAACGCCCTGTTCCTGTGCCTTGAGCGCATTGAGATCAAGGGCGTGATCGAGCACTTTATCCAGCGGGAATGGCACCCGCTCAAGCTCCAACTTACCCGCCTCAATTTTAGAGAAGTCGAGAATATCATTGATGATCCTCAACA
Organism: Shewanella vaxholmensis; assembly: GCF_031932135.1. NCBI lineage: Bacteria > Pseudomonadati > Pseudomonadota > Gammaproteobacteria > Alteromonadales > Shewanellaceae > Shewanella > Shewanella vaxholmensis. The sequence continues at coordinate 111,222 of NZ_JAUOEV010000006.1, read as the reverse complement.
GCGATTGCGCCGAGAAACCAGCTTTTTCGAGGTAATCTTTCTGCTGCGCCGTTAACGAGGTGCGCTGTGCCAACTGCAACATACCGATAATGGCATTCATCGGCGTGCGGATCTCATGGCTCATGTTGGCCAAGAATTCACTCTTGTAGAGGTTAGCTAATTCGGCGTCTTGCTTGGCTTCCAAAAGCGCCACTTCGTTACTCTTATGGCGGGTAATATCCTTATGGGTACCGAGCATACGCTTAGGCTGGCCTTCGGCGGTGAACTCCACCACACGGCCACGGGATAACACCCAGTGATAGCCGCCATTTTTACCTAACATACGGAATTCGATTTCGTAAGCGCCGACGGGATCAGCAAGATACTGAGCACGGTATTCCTCGACGCGAATCCGATCGTCGGGATGGGATAATTCATCAATCGTCGACACAAGAGCGGGGAACTCATTGGTTTTGTAACCCAACATAGAATAATAGGCTGGGTTACAAATGATCTGTTCAGAGTCTAAATACCAATCCCACAGGCCATCCTCCACCGCATCCATAGCTAAGTGATAACGCTCTTCGGACAGGCGCAATTGTTCGGCGGATTCGTATTCGCGCGTCACATCACGCCACACGGCAATCAGGCCCTGCAGTTCGCCGCGGCGATTATAGAAAGGCAGTTTAAGGGTATCGAGCAGCACAGGTTTACCCGCAAGCTCAACCTTTTCTTGGTAGCGCAGCGGCGTGCGATCTTTTAGGACTTGTTCGTCTTCGGCGCGGATACGAATGCCCATTTCTGGCGAGGTCAGATCCTCAGATGATAAACCTATCATCTCGCTCTCTGTGTAACCAAGCATGCGTTCAGCCGCTTTGTTACAACCTAAATAGTTGCCTTCTTTATCTTTAAAGACAATGGCTTCGGGGATCGAATCAAGCAGGGATCGTAGCAGCGCATATTCGCGTTCACGCCGCTCTGTGGTGTCTTTTAAGCGTTCAGTACGCCGCGCCACTAGCTTATCGAGCCGCTTATTCTGCTCCGCTAAATGGTGGGTATATTGTTTGTTTTCCTCAAAAATCCGACTCACCAGCAAGAACCAAGGTTCCCAGCCGCGGGTGATTTTCTCCGGTGGCTTACGCGGCTCTTGCGAGCAGCCCTCAAGGTGCGACAGTAGTCGCGAGGCAGGGCTCACAAAAGATCGACGCGTCTGCCAATGCACTATGGTCACCAACACAGACAGGGCGATAACCACTAAAATAAAGGTCAGCTGCAGTTTTTCCCACGAGTCTTGGAATAAGTCGTCTTCATCCTGTAAATACAGTAAACGCCAAGGCGCGTTATGCAGCGCAACCGAGTGGATGTAATAGCCGTTACGAATGATGCCGTCGTGGGCATCGAACAATTCCGATTCAGGTAAAGAATGCAGCTCAGAGGGAATACGTTGGCTGATGTGATAAACCCGATTGATGTCTGAGCTATCAAAATCGCTGTGGGATAAAATATTGTTCTGTTGGTCGAGCAAAATCACTGTGCCCGGCATCTTAAAGTAGACCCGAATTTGCCGTGCTAACGAGGCAAGCGTCATGTCTAAGTTAATTGAGCCAATGAACTCATCGTCCAAATAAACAGGCACACCTAAAGTGGTCAATAAGCCTTTGCCCGTGGAGTCGACATAGGCTTCGCTCCAGAACACACTGCGCTGCGGGTTCATTGCCGGGGTGGCGTATTGAAACTGTTTCTTGTTGAGTAATTCGTCCCTAAAACGTTGATCGTCATTCGACCAAGGGAAGTAGGACATAATCCTACGTTTTGACAGGTAATAAATTGCCGAGGCTTTCGGGGCGGCTTCTTTGGCGACGGGGAATGACAGTGACAGCTCAAACAACATCTCAAGCTCTTGATAGAACTTGTCGCTGCGGCCATCGAGGGAACCTGCACCAGTGATCCTACCCATGTTAGTAAAAGGCTCACCGCTCTGGGCGTAGCTAGGTTCTAAGGTAAAATACTGGCCGCTTTCGTTGAATTTACCGTATTGGGGTAAGCGTTCTTTACGTACGAGTTCGCCCAAACGTAAATGATCCACAGCAACGTTGCGTAAGCTTTTTACCGCTCTAATGCTCGACTCAAGTAGCAAATCGATTTGCAATACATGGCGCTGAACCTGCTCTTCACGCTGCTCCATCTGCTGTGCTTTTTGGCGGTCGAAAAACATCCATGCGGTCAACAAAGACATGACGATAACGCCGATGTACGTATAAAAAACGGCACGGTTGTAGTTCTTCTGGATCGGCGATTTTAGTTGGAGATCCGGCTCACTCGATTTCATCCACTACCCTTGATTGCAGCGCTTAATTTCAGCCTACGGCGGCAAAAACTATGAGCTCCATATAGTAGCAGGAAGGAACTGCCAATCACATAAAATAATTGTCAGATAAAGCCTACTCATACCACTGATAAGTCGATTAAAAATCTACTACTCCATCAAATTAAGGCCTCCATATCTGAGGCCTTAGTCATTACCCTAAATTAAACCGACCTGCTTTACAGATGCTCTTCGGCGTATTCAGCTAAGCGTGAACGCACCACGCCATTGAGATACACGTTGGCGCTGCCTTCAAAGTCTTTAAAACGTTCAACAATGTAGGTTAAACCTGAGGTCACTGCAGTTAAGTAGTTAGAGTCGATTTGCGCTAAGTTACCGCAACAAATCAGCTTTGTGCCCTCGCCCATACGGGTGATCATGGTTTTGATCTGCGAGGCGGTGAGGTTTTGACATTCATCCAGTAGCACGATGGAGTTTTGGATCGAACGCCCACGCATAAAGTTAATCGACTTAAACTGAATGTTAGCCTTCTCCATGATGTAGTTCATGCTACCCGTGGGATTAACATCATTCTTGTGTAGCACTTCGAGCGTATCAGTAATAGCGGCCAGCCACGGCATCATCTTCTCCTCTTCGGTGCCGGGCAAGAAGCCAATAGATTCGGCGATTTCTGGGGTGTTACGGGTGACGATCACTTTGTCGTAGCGATTGCGCTCGACCACAAGTTCCAACGCCGCCGCCATGGCGAGCAAGGTTTTACCGCAACCCGCGGGGCCGGTTAAGATCACCAGATCGATATCGGGATCGAGCAATGCTTGCAACGCCATGCCTTGATAGACGTTTTTAGGTTTAACGCCCCAAGCTTCGAGGTTTTTCACTCGCTCACGACCAAGATCTAAAATGTGCAGATGGGTGTCTGTGCGCTCGGTAACGCGACCGCAAAAATCAGACTCAGTGTCGATAAGGTATTGGTTGATGTAAAACTTATCATTTTCAAGATCTTTGAGCGGCACTTCATGCACTGTGTGTCTACCGTGGCGCTCGGTGGAGACCTTGTTCAAGTGCTCCCAAAAATTACCTTCGAACTGGTAAAAACCTTTGCTGAGGAAGCGAATATCATCGATCAACTGGTCAGTTCGATAATCTTCAACCAATTGAATGCCCGCGCCCTTGGCTTTGAGGCGCATATTGATATCTTTGGTGACTAAAACAACGGTACGGGGTTGATGCAGGTTTTGCAGATGTAGGGCGGTGTTGATAATGCGATTGTCGTTTCCATCTCCCGGCAGGGCGCCTAAGGTAAAATCAACAAGGTGATCAGGGAAGATTGAGAGCGAACCGACCGCATCGGCATGACCCTCTCGGCTGGGCAAAGGGACACCATTGATAATCTGCTCTGGGGTGGTTTCACCACCTAGGGTATCTTCCAATGCCCTGATGGCAACTCTAGCATCCCGACTCACATCACTCTTTCGATCTTTAATCTGGTCCAACTCTTCTAGCACTGTCATCGGAATGACCACATCGTGCTCTTTAAACGAATAGATCGCCAAAGGTTCATGTAGTAACACATTGGTATCCAGTACAAACAACTTTCTGTCGTCTTGTTCCATGGCGCCTCCAGAGTGCTTCATTAAAGTTTAAACAAACTTTTGAGTCTCAATAAAAGTTACACAACTCCTATTACTGGCAAAGCATATGGCAAAGAATGATCATAAGGTTCAAGTCGATAGCACTTTACTTGCACTTAAACCTTAAGTTGATATTGGCACCAAACTCACGAGATAACAATACAGCAACCATTGTTTACCATACAGACTCGAGGCAGTGTATAACCGCGGATGTGACATTAGCGTGACAATTTCATGTACTGGCACGACAATTTTGTCGCTTGTACAATTTGTAATCTAGCACTCTGGGAATTAGGCTCTAACGGGTGAGAGGGCGATTTAAATATCACGAGTATTGGTATAACATACGCGCCCTTTGTTAGAGTCCGCCTAGAAATGAGAATTTAAGATGCCGTTCGCCTTAGGTCAACGTTGGATAAGTGATACCGAGTCAGAGCTTGGTTTAGGAACTGTGGTTCAAGTAGAAGGCCGTATGGTCACTGTTTTATTCCCTGCCACGGGTGAGAACCGCATGTTCTCCCGAGCAGAAGCCCCTCTGACACGCGTTATATACAATCCCGGCGATTCGGTTGAAAGCCATGAAGGCTGGAGCCTTGCGGTCAGCGAGTTGACCGAGAAAGACGGGATAGTGATCTATCACGGCATTCACAGTGAGACAGGCGAGCAAGTTACCCTGCGTGAAACCCTGCTGAACCACAATATTCGTTTCAATAAACCCCAAGACCGTTTATTCGCTGGCCAAATCGATCGCCTCGACCGTTTTGGTGTGCGTTATCAGTGCCAAATGTTGCGCCATAAACTGGCCTCATCGGACCTGCTTGGTTTGCAAGGTCCACGCGTAGGACTTATTCCGCATCAAATGTGGATTGCCCATGAAGTCGGGCGTCGCTATGCACCGCGCGTACTGTTAGCCGATGAAGTGGGTTTAGGTAAAACCATTGAAGCAGGTCTGATTATTCACCAACAACTGCTGACCGGCCGCGCCGAACGCATTCTGATTATCGTGCCCGATACTCTGCGCCATCAGTGGTTAGTGGAAATGCTGCGCCGCTTTAACCTGCGCTTTTCGGTATTTGATGAAGATCGTTGTGTAGAAGCCTATGCCGATCACGACAATCCTTTCTACACAGAACAGTTAGTGATTTGCTCACTCGAATTACTGCGTAAGAAAAAACGTCTTGATCAAGCCCTAGATGCCGATTGGGATCTGTTAGTGGTTGACGAAGCGCACCACTTAGAATGGACCGAAGAAGCGCCAAGCCGCGCCTATCAAGTGGTTGAAGCATTAAGCGAAGTGATCCCAGGCGTGTTACTGTTAACCGCAACGCCGGATCAACTTGGCCATGAGAGTCACTTCGCCCGTTTACGCCTGCTCGATCCAGATCGTTTCTACGATTACGATGCCTTCCTAGCCGAAGAAGACAGCTATAAAGACGTCGCCATTGCCGCCGAAGCCTTAGCTGGCAACGCTAAATTATCCGATGCCGCCATCAACAGCTTGACCGAATTACTGGGCGAAAAAGACATCAGCCCAAGTATTCGTTTAATCCAAGCCGACGGTATTGATGCCGAAGTACAACATGCTGCCCGCAGCGAATTACTGCAAGAATTACTCGACCGTCACGGTACTGGCCGCGTGTTATACCGTAACAGCCGTGCCTCGGTAAAAGGCTTTCCAAAGCGTTTCTTTAACGCTTATCCCCATGCCATGCCAGATCAATATCAAACTGCTGCACGCGTCAGTGGCATGATGGGCGGACACAAGTCATTAGAGGCGAAAGCGGCGCAAGCCCTTAGCCCTGAAAAGTTATATCAAGAATTTGAAGATAACAGCGCCAGTTGGTGGAAGTTCGATCCCCGTGTGGATTGGTTAATTGAGTTCTTAAAATCACACCGCAGCAAAAAAGTGCTGATCATCGCCAGCCAAGCGGAAACCGCCCTGAGTTTAGAAGAAGCTCTGCGCACCCGCGAAGGGATTCAAGCGACGGTATTCCACGAAGGCATGTCGATTATCGAGCGCGATAAAGCCGGCGCTTACTTTGCCCAAGAGGAAGGCGGCGCACAGGCGTTGATCTGTTCTGAAATTGGTTCTGAAGGCCGTAACTTCCAGTTTGCCAGTCACTTAGTACTATTCGATCTGCCGCTAAACCCAGATCTATTGGAACAGCGCATCGGTCGTTTAGACCGTATCGGCCAGAAAAATGATATCCAAATTCACTTGCCGTACCTTGAAGACACCGCCCAAGAACGTTTGATGCAGTGGTATCACCAAGGGCTAAATGCCTTCGAACTGACTTGTCCGAGTGGCCATGTGCTTTACAGTGAATTTGCCGAAGATCTGTTAAACGTGCTTGTGGTTGATGACAGCGACGAGCTGACAAACCTGCTCAATCACACCCAGAGCCGTTATAAAGAACTCAAGCACGCCATGGAGCAAGGCCGCGACAAACTGCTGGAAATCAACTCACACGGCGGCGAGAAGGCAATGGCTATCGTCCAACGCCTCGCCCAGAATGATGGTGATACCCATTTGATCGGTTCAGTGATCCGTCTGTGGGATATTATCGGTGTCGATCAAGAAGATAAGGGTGAAAACTCAATCATTCTGCGCCCGAGCGAGCACATGATGTTCCCAACCTACCCTGGCTTGCCAGAAGATGGCGTGACTGTGACCTTCGACCGTGACACAGCGTTATCTCGCGATGATATTGCGCTGATCACCCAAGAGCATCCACTGGTGCAAACGGGGCTAGATCTGATCACAGGTTCAGAAACTGGCACCACCAGCGTCGCAATTCTAAAAAATAAAGCCCTGCCTGCAGGTACCTTATTCTTAGAACTCATCTACATGGCCGATGCCTCAGCACCTAAGTCGAGCCAGCTTTACCGTTATTTACCGCCTACACCCATTCGCGTGTTGTTGGATAAAAACGGTAACGACCTGTCGGCTAAAGTGGATTACGCCAGTTTCGATAAGCAATTGAGCGCGGTGAATCGTCACATTGGCGGCAAGTTAGTCACCGCATCTCAGCCAATTCTGCATCCGTTATTTGCTAAGGGTGAGGAATATGCTCAAGTGGTTGTGGATGAAATGGTCGCCCAAGCCAGAGAGAAAATGACACAACAACTGAGCACAGAGCTGAGTCGTTTAGAGTCACTCAAGGCGGTAAACCCCAATATCCGTGAGGAAGAATTGGAATACCTGCGCAATCAAATGCAAGAGTTAAACACTTATCTGGATGCCAGCCAGTTACAACTCGATGCGATCCGTATGGTGCTCGTCAGCCACGTATAAACCCAAGCGGAACAGTAGGTTTCAATCAATTAGCCCAGCCTCAGCGTTGGGCTTTTTTATGCCCTGTGGCTTTCGATTCAAAGTAGTTTTCTATAATAAGCGGCTGTTGATGTTCAGCAGCGTCTTCCCAATTAACGTGATTATCCCAAATGATGAGGCGTCACTCTTTGGCGAGGAAAGTTCACTTTTTGGTAATTGTTCAGGTTATACTCAAGCACTGATGAATTAATGAGACTACACAGGTGGTTATCAATTCTATGGCACGCATTATTTCGCTTCTCTTTTGCCTCCTACTTGGTTTCACAACCATCTCTTCCCGCGCGGCAGACCCAGCAACAGCTACGCCAACGCCAACGCCAGCAGAAGTCAGTGCCAAAAAATTAAATAACCGCTATTTACCTGAGAATGAAGTCAAACAAATCACCATAGACAATCAGCCCTACGATTTGTTAGTACGGCCATGGGAAGGAAAAAAGAAACTCGGTGCGGCGATCATTCTGCCCGCCACCAACGGCACGGCAGATGCACCGGGATTGATGGCGTTTGTCCGTCGTAATATCAATCCTGCCGGTTGGGCCAGCTTAAGTTTAACCCCGCCAACTGAACTGCCTGCGGCCAATTTTGCCACCGCCGCCACCGAAGTCACCTCGCCCGGCGCCGCGCAATTAAGTTCACCGTCCAACAAACCTAGCCCTAAAATCAAGCCCGAAGATAACAGCAAACATCTGCAAGAGCAGGAAGACTTTCTGGTCCAAAGCATGTCGCAATTAGATGCGGTCGGCGCAGATTATGCGGGCAAACGCATTTTGATCACCGCCGACCAAAGCGCTGGATTATTGATTAGCTTATTAAGTCAGAAGAAAATTGCCGATCCCGATGTGCTAATCGTCATCAATCCCTATCGTGAGGACGAAAAGCTCAATCAAGCACTCGCGGAGCAACTGGCGAAACTCACCTTACCGATTTTAGATATCCAATCGCCAGACGGTCACCCCGCCTCATTAGAAACGGCCGCTAACCGTAAGGTTTTAGCCGTAACCTTAGAAAGCCCTAACTATCGCCAAACCCGCTTAGCGCTCAATTTAGACAACGAGAGCGCGTGGCAGAATTGCTTAGATGCGATTAAAGGCTTTGCCGCACGCATGAGCGGCGCGCAGTAAACGCCACGATTCCAACTAATTCGAGCCAAATAGCACTACCAACCCGATTGGCGATCTTGATAGGGTTTTTGTGGATCTTTGAGCTGGCGCGTCGCCGCTATCTTGCAATTTTTGCCTAACAACAAGCGAATCTGACTAATCGACTCACGGCAAAGTAGACTCCGCACCGAAGCCGTCCAACTACGGTTAATACTGAGTTTGATGGCCGCTGCTGCATCCGGTGAGGTTTGCATCAGTTGCTGCGCCAATTGTTGAGCCACTTCCATCGGCGTCTCGCTCACTTGCGTCACGAGTCCTAAGGCCTGCGCTTCATTGCCCTCAAGCACTTTTGCCGTCAGGCTCAGCAGCATGGCTTGATCCTTAGGCATGATTTGCCTTAACGCGACCAACCCCGCCATATCGGGCACGAGTCCCCATTTCGCTTCCATAATCGATAACTTACAGTCATGACTAGCGATGCGCACATCTGCGCCCAAGGCGAGTTGCATACCGCCGCCATAGCAACAGCCTTCAAGTACGGCAATCACAGGTACGGGCAAGCGTTGCCAACCTAATGACACCCGCTGTGCTAAGTTCGCATTCCCCGGTAAGCCCTTAAACAGTAATTTTACCGCCTGCATGGGTGCCGACATCACGCTTTTGACATCGAGTCCAGAGCTAAAATTGCCACCCGCCCCCGAGAGGATCACCGCTCGCACCCCACGATTGGATTTGATCTTTTTAATCGCACGGTCGAGCTCACTAAACATTAAATAATTAATCGCATTCATTTTTTCAGGACGATTAAGCAACACATAGGCGATGCCATCATCGATTTTGACTTGTACACTTTGGCCACTCATGAAATATTCCGTTACTGGTCAGTCCAGAATAAATGTTAACACGTTTGGAATAATTCACTAAAAGATATAACATGAGCCTGTTTTTTGACTTGAGTCAAAATATTGCCAATTCAAACATGGACTGAAGGCAACTTATGTTAGGCTGTCGCCACTACGTGCGGTAATCCTAATGTATCTTTCGATGAGATAGACTTATCGAACTCGGCAATGAAGTTACCTCGCCGCCAACATCGACACTTATGTAGCACTGTACTTGCCGCTAAGGATAAAGCCGCAAACAAATGGACTCAGTCGTCCGTTTTTATGCGCTACATCCTTGTTATTTGCTAAAAATTAGCCTGCTCGATTTAAGATTTTGCATCATGTGATTCAATAATGAGTCAAATTTTAATGTCAGCGAAAAAACGAAATTAATCAATAATATCTATAAGTTACATCTAGAAGATATAAATCAGACTTGCCCGAAGAACGCAATTCGTCAGTCGGACCTGAAAAATAAGTGTTATCTTCAATTAATGGGCAAATAAGGATCACTAGTCAGCATGTCAATATCTGTACTCATCTGTGACGATTCCGCCATGGCGCGTAAGCAAATGGCCCGCACGCTCCCAAAAGAGTGGGATGTGGAAATTACTTATGCGACCAATGGTGCCGAAGGCCTTGATGCTATCCGAGCCGGAAAAGGCGAAGTGGTATTTCTCGATCTCAACATGCCAGTGATGGACGGTTATGAAGTACTGCAAACCGTGCAGCAGCAGGATCTCCCCGCGCTGATCATTGTGGTCTCTGGCGACATTCAAATCAAAGCTCACGAGCGAGTCAAAGCCTTAGGCGCATTAGATTTTATTCAAAAACCCGTTAGCGCCGATGCCATCAGCAACATTTTGCAAGATTACGGCATCTTAACCCTGACGCAGAAAGATATCGCCGACGAAGTCCCGATGATCAAAGTCGACATGCGTGACGCTTGCCAAGAAATTGCCAACGTCGCCATGGGACGCGCCGCCGATCTGTTAGCTAAGTTACTCGATGTATTCGTGTTGCTGCCCATCCCCAATGTGAACGTGCTTGAGGTGAGTGAGTTGACCATGGCACTCAAAGCCACGGAAGAAAGCTCGACCGTATCGGCACTTTGCCAAGGTTTTATCGGGGCGGGGATTGCGGGAGAGGCCCTGCTTTTGTTCCATGATTCCAGCTTTAAAGACATGGCCAAGCTGATGGGATTAGCCAATCCTGAAGATAAAAATACTGAGATAGAAGTGCTGATCGATACCGGAAACGTGCTGATCGGCGCCTTCCTTAACGGCATTTCTGAACAGCTCGACATGAAATTTAGTCAGGCTCACCCTGTCGTGCTAGGACGGCACTGCACGGTTAACGATCTGATCCATGATAATTCAGAAAAATGGCAGCGAACTTTGGCTATGGAGATCAACTATCGGATTGAAGATCATAATATTCAATGCGATTTGTTACTGCTCTTCACCGAGGATTCTATCCCCACACTTAGCTATAAACTCGGCTATTTACTCGATTAACCAGTTGGATTTTATCCTATGTCAAATGACCAAAGCGCAATGAACGAACTACACTGGCTCATCGATATGGTGCAAACCATAGAGGTGGGATTAGTGGTATTAGATCGCCATTACAATATCCAGCTGTGGAACGGTTTTATGGAGAATCACAGCGGTGTTTCCCCTAATTCGATCAAAGGTCAAAACTTGTTTACCCGCTTCCCCGATCTGCCCGCCACTTGGTTAAAGCAGAAAATGGAATCGGTTTTTATGCTTAAAAACCGTGCCTTTATCAGCTGGGAACAAAGGCCATACGTTTTCCAATTTAAAAACTACCGCCCGATCACAGGCCGTGCAGACTACATGTACCAAAACGTGACCTTGTTGCCACTGGCATCGCTTACAGGGCAAGTGACCCATATCAGCGTGATTATTTATGATGTGACTGATATTGCCATCAACAAGTTACAACTTAAAGCCGCGAACGAGCAACTCGAGCGCCTAAGCCAAACCGATGGTTTGACTCAGCTGCATAACCGTCGTCATTGGCAAGAATGTTTAGACCATGAGTACGACATGTATGCCCGCTACTCAGGCATGGCAAGTTTAGTGATGATAGATATCGATAACTTTAAACATATCAATGACAGCTATGGTCATCTGGCGGGTGATAAAGTGATCCAGCATATCGCCCACTTACTCAGCCAATCCCTGCGTGAGACCGATTGCGCCGGACGTTATGGCGGCGAAGAATTTGCGGTTGTATTGCCCAAAACCAGCGGCGCAGATGCGATGAACTTTACCGAGCGGCTCAGGGAAAAAATCGCCGCATCCGTCATAGTGTATGAAAGCTTGAAGATCTCTGTGACTGTGAGTTTAGGTGTATGCGAAATTGGTTCCCACATCACCAGCAGCTCAAGCTGGATTTCTTGCTCCGATAAAGCGCTGTACGAAGCCAAGCAAAAAGGCCGTAATTGCAGCGTTCTGCATACCAGTACAACTGCGAAAAAAATCAGCCAAACTTAAAATATCTACCTAATAAAAATGCCCATCATAGATGGGCATTTTTATTTAAAGCGGATATAGATTAGATATTCACGCGCGAATTAATGAGGGAAACCATCATCTTCTTCGTCGTCTTCATCTTCTTCGTCATCCATTTCATCACCGACAAAATAGGTGCCCCAACCGTCATATTCCACTTTCTGTTTTACCGCTAATTGCAGCAGTTGTTCTGCGGCTTTATCCAGTAATTCAACATCTAGCTTGTGGTGCGCGACAGCATCGAAACAGAAAATAATTGAACCATCTTCCAGTTCCATCTCTTCAGCGTCATTTACCTCAAAACCTAATTTAAAGGCATCTACTGCGGCTTTTTCGAGACGATCGAAATTGGTCGATGAAAAGTGATGCTCAATAACATATTCCGCATCAGGCTCTGAGCCATCGTCAAGCAGGGCTTGCACTATGTCACGATTCTCTGCAAGTTGGGCTTTTAACTGACTTTCAATAGACATGGATTTGTCTCCGTTAAGGTAAATCTGGCTCAAATTGGCATTATACGTCATCACTCGCGAGAGTTTTACCCATAAGTGCTGCCGCTTCTTGATTTATCTCAGCAAATCTCGCCGACATGCTGGCATGAATTTGCGCAGAGAAGTTTTTCACATCGGCTTTATCTAAACCTGCGGTCGGCACAGGTGCCATCATATCGATGATGACGACACCATTATTCCAGCGATTTAACTTAATATGGCTCTGACACGAAGCAACCACTGGCACCACTGGCACTCCCGCCGCGATTGCAGTATGGAAAGCTCCTGCTTTAAAAGGTAACAGACCACGACCACGCGAACGTGTACCTTCAGGGAAAATCCATACGGATAGATTCTTCTGCTTAATTTTTTCAACCGTTTTAGCCATAGTATCAAAGGCACTGTGACGGTTTTTGCGGTCGATCAGAATATTTCCTGACAACCAATAGATTTGACCGAATAATGGCATCCACGCCAAACTCTTCTTACCCAAACTCACAGTCCCTTTAGGTACCGCAGTCGTATGAGTAAACAGATCGAAGTTATTCTGATGATTTGCGAGGAAAATATAGGGGCCATCCTGCACATCTTTATGTCGACGTACAATCACTTTGATCCCAAGGATCGGAGCGACCGATGAGAAGATCTTGGCGAACATATGTACATTGTCGCGGTGCCGAGGTCTTAATAAACACACTAAGCCACCAAAAATAAAGGCAAGCAACAATGACACCGCCAACAGCATTGATCTGACGATTAAAAGCACGATTTACTCCGACTATAAAAGTGGCGACAGTATATCCACCATGGCTTTGGGACTCAATATATTGTTTACATCTGTAAGCTGACTTGCTAACAAGCAAGCAAAAAAGCCCATCGATATACTGAAAATCCAGTGTATCTATGGGCTTTTATATCAATATTTATCTAAGCGTGGTGCTTTGGCAGGATTTCAGATCCCGTTGCCTGAGGCGCAACTTTAGCTAACACAAAACGGATCACTAAGGCGCTCACGGCCAAAGTCGCGACAATCGCCGCACCGCTGGGCAGATCTAACGTCGCCGACAGGACTAATCCTAGAACATAACCCAACAAACCGACGAGGTAAGCGTAAAATAACCGACCTTTACCGCGGTACTTGTTCAGTGCTAAAGCGGGCAATATCAAGGTACTGAACACCAGATAAACGCCCACTAATTCAACCGACAAGGTAATGACCAGCGCAAATAGCAGATAGAACCCTGCACCATCCAACATCTGGGGACGCAGGAATATCGCCAATAGCACCAGTGAATATACCACTGCCGGCAAAATCAGTTGTGACCAACTCACCCACAGGATCTGACCTGACATCAATTGCTTTAACAGCTCGGCGCCGTGTGGGTCGTTCGCCAGCAGCAACATAGCCGCTACCGCAGACAACACATAAAAGCAGCCGATCATTGCCTCCAACTCACCCGCCATCCGCTTAGATAACCAAGCAATAAACCCTGCGCCCGCGAGGGCAAACAGCGCTGGCATCCACACATTAGCAAACGGCATGTCTTCTAACCTGTGGTCCATGTGAGCGACAATCGCGCCTAAGGCGGCAACTTGCGCTATCGCTAAATCGATAAAAATGATGCCACGCTTAAGTACTTGTCTTCCAAGTACAATATGCGTCGACAACACTAAGATCCCCGCTGCCAATGCAGGCAACAGAATCGACATCAGTTCAAGATCAAACATAGGTTTATTTCACTCCATTTAAGAGGGAAATCACGCTGTCATAGAGGCTAAATAAATCTTGGCTCTTATCGTTACCACCCACAGACATAGGCAGCATTACCACGGGCAAGTTCGCTTTTTCACCCAGCCATTTTGCACCGCGCTCGTCCTGATAAGAGGCCACGACCACCGCCAGAATATCCCCTTGCTCAGCACGCGTCAGCAGACTCGCTAAGTGGCCGCTAGTCGGAGCTAAACCCGGTTTAGGCTCTAAATCTGCCACTTGCTCGATACCAATCCAGTTGAATAAGTATCTGAAGCTTGAGTGGTAAGCGATCACTTTTTTACCTTGTAATCCCTTAGCTTGCTCTTCCCAACGCGGGACTGCTGCTTGCCAGCGAGTAGTAAAATCTGCCAGTGACTTTTGATAATCGGCCGCGCCAGCAGGATCTAACTGAGTCAGCTTAGCACTCAGTGCCGTGGCGACTTTGAACAGCCGCGTCGGGTCAAAATGGATATGTGGATTACCTTGGGCATGCACATCACCCATGCTGCGATCGACGCTGGCCAGCTTATCTAAAGTCTCGATTTGATCGGCGGCGAAAAATAAGCCTTGATCGGTCGAGCGCACATTCGCGTTTGCCGACTTCATTTGCAGCATAGGCAACCAACCCACTTCAAGATCGGCACCGGCGCAGACCACAAGATCCGCCTGACGCATTTTGGCGATCAAACTCGGACGCGCCTGCACTTGGTGCGGGTCCTGCAATGCCGTTGTTGCCGAATAGATGCTCGCCGTAGGAGCCAGCTCCTTCGCTAATGCTGCATATTCAGGTTCACAGGCAAACACGTTCAGTTCGGCGTGGGCCAAACCGGTATAAGTGACAGATAAGGCCACTGCGGCCAATTTAGCTAAATTAGAATTGATGCGCACCGTGAGCCCCCAGAGACATAATGTATTGAATAGTGAAGATGTTATCGTCTTCAATTCCGTCGAAGTTAGTACCCTTTTGATTGGTATACTGGAAACGAACCGTCGAGAAGTGGCTAGAGTGCCAAGCCAAACTCACCTCAGATTCTTTCAACTTCTGCCCATGGAAATGATCGCCATGGAGCTCTTGGGTATCCGCTTCACCATAACGTACACCCGCTGACCAGCTAGGCGTGAATTGGTACACACTGCTCAGATACCAACCTTGGTGGTAATCTTGGCTTGGCGCATCCTCTGGATGCAGATCGACAGGGGTAAAATCGCTCACCCGATAATACTCGCCGCTCACGGTAAGATTCTGATATTTGTAGTTACCGTTAGGCGCCCACTTATAAACAAAATCAGCACCATAGGTATTTTTACCTGTGTACGATGCGGCGTGGCTATGACCTGCGTGCTCATCACCATGGTCATGCTCATCTTCATGCTCGCCTTCTTCATGGGCAGTCACTTGGCCATTCTCGTTACGCAGGTAACTTAAACCCGCTTGCCATGAGCTGTTATCGCCTATGTCGCCACCGATTTTTGAGTACAAGGTATAAACGCCGACCTTCTTAAACTCACGTTCACCATGCTCATCGGCGGCACGTAAACTGTCGCCCTTAAAGGCTTCAACGCCCATAGTCCAATACAAGTCGGTTGGCGCTACGTAGTTGAAACGTATACCGTCATCGAAATAATGGCCGCCTAAAAATGCGCGGTAAACCACTGGACGGTCGGTGAAAGAATCTGTGTGTAAATGTTGGTTATTGAGGTAACCAATGTCCGATAGGAAACGGCCACCACGGATAGAAAATCCCGCTGACATCGCCATGGTTTGAATGAAGGCTTCTTCAAGATTCAGCTCAGTCTCACCGTCATGCATTTCAACTACTGCGGTGATTTTACCGTAAAACATATCATCGATATTGGCACTCATCGCCAGTTCAGTCTCGCCTAAACCAAAGCCATCTGGACTCTCGGCTAATGGGCGCTCACCCGTTTGATAGTAACCATTTAATACGGCGCTGATCGCTGGGTTCGTGAGGCTCGAATCTTCAGCCAATAAGCTAGGCGATACAAACGCACACGCCAAAGCCACCAAAGAAATTCGGGTATTTAAAACAGTCATGATATCTCCAAAATACAACTAGCACTCGACGACTGATATAAAGTCATCAAGAAATACAATAAGTTAAAATGTTTGAGTTGATTTAGAGCGTGACAGGAGGCGCACGACTGCGATAAACACTGACGTGTTTAGAAATGGAGGGGGGTAAAACAAATTCGACCACATCGAAATGCTGTACGCCTAAATTAAGCGTCAGCGGTTGGGTCAATAGAATCTTGTTGAGCTGGTGCTGATGGAAGCACAGGGTACAGTGGGTCTTAGCCCCATCGTCAAGATGGGTCACACTATGGGCTGAGGCGGCAAAAGACAGCAATATCAAGATGGCCGAAAGCCATATCGAAATCGTGCGTCTAATGTGACGTTTAAGTCTCACTCAGTCGTCCCCATAGTTAAAAAGTTGCATAAGTCTATGTCAGGGCCATAGCAAGTTGCAATAAGGTAATCACTTTGCAAAAGGTTACAAGATATTTGAGGTGGGTAATCTTAGCGACAACTTGCCTCGCCCATTACGGCGAATCCTTGCGGGAATGCAGCTAAAAGAGTGCATTTAAGATTAGCTTAAGTGAGTGTAACTATAGTGTATTTAGTTTTTATGTCAGCGAGCACAGCGGCAAAATTGAGCTCGATATGGCGTCCATTTTCAACCACCAAAAGGCAACTCACATGCTAGCATTTTTTCGTGAAAACTTAGGGATTATCTTAGGGATAGTGATTTTCAGCGTGGTGATATTTGGTGGCATTTACTACGTTGAGCACTCATTAGCGGCCCAAGAACAAGTCGTTCAGTAAGCAAAGGCCCACTCGCGACGGCGATAATTCGCCACAATAAACACCTGCTTCGCTATACCTTGAGCGCCCGCTAAAGGCGCTCGACTCATTTGTGCCTCAACAAATTGTCTTCTTGTTATCGGTACTTTTGTCTTTGGTCACTATCATCGACGGGTTCCGGCGCTTCAATGGTGATCACTTGGTCCATAAAGTGACTCACAAACAACAACATCAGCGAAAAAATCATCACAGGGATCGCAAAGTGCCGCACTGAGGCATCGAAATAACTGTATCCCGCCGTAAACACACTCAAATAAAAGCCCAATAACTTAAGCTTAGCCAATGTTGGGCTGCGGCCTAACCAAGCGGTGCAGTGGGGACAACGCACTTGGGCATCAAAACCTTTGCCTCTTTGCTGGGTGATATCACTGACCTTGATGTACTGATTACAATGGGAACACAACATGAAAACACGATTCCTAAATAGCGATGCGCAAGTTTACCAGATCCCTGCCAGACTACGGCCAGCAAATACTGATAAAAGGCTAATATTGTCGAAGATACGGGTAAAGCCACGAGCCCAGCAATAAGCCTAATACACCCCTACTACAAAAAACCTTAGCTCCGAGGCCAATTTCACGCGACGGCGTTTTACAGTCAATCCGGCAGCCACTATCATAACCAAACATATTTCAACTTAAGACCATTCCTATGCATCGCTACCTCGCTCTAGTGTTTGCCCTATTTATTCCATTGTTAAGCCTTTCATCTCCAACGCAAGCCGAACCTGTCGCGGTAACCGATAACACATCAACCACACCTGTGGCGGTCAAAGCTGAACTGGCTATGTTGCAACAGGCTATCGATACCGATATCCATAAACTAAAACATGCAAAAGGTGAGTTGAAGACGATTGTCGAATATCGCATTCAAAACAAAACCTTACAGTTACGTAATAAGATTAAAGATCTGCTCGAAGCAACACCGATCGACAGTGTTTTTCTGCAGCCATTGATCCAAGGGCAATTGAACTACATCCAACAGATTGATAGCTATATCGATGACAACATTGATAAATTAGAGCAGCAATTAGGCTCAGGTAAAGATGATGCGATTCTGCTCGATATCTCTAAGCGCGAATTAGACAAAGACACCTATTACAAACAACAACTCGAGACACTCAATTGGCTCGAACAAGTTGGCCAAGATATTAGTGAAGCGCAAAAGTCACTGCTGCAAATTTTAATTGCGCGTGCAGATATGCTCGAAAGTTTAGTGACTTACACTCAGCAGCAACTGCAAACTGCGGTCGATACCGCAACCAGTGCGGGTAAAGACGTTACGTCGGCGCAAACCAGCCACGTGATGATGCTAAAGGAACGCTTAGCCCAAAATAGCCAAAGCTTAAATATCGACATAAACTTACTCGATGCTTTAGGCCAAGATACTGCCGCACTGAAAAAGACCTTGTTCAGTGTGTCAGGCGATATTACTCAGGATGTGTTGAGCTTTGATGTGGCCTCAAGCTTAATCGAGCAATGGCTGAACACGGCGCAGGAACAAGCGATAAATCATGGCCCTACGGTCGTGTTTAAGTTATTTGTATTCTGCTTGATCTTATTTATCGCGGGTCTCGCTGGTAAGTTAGCCAAACAGATAGTGAAGAATACTGTTAGCAATTCTAAATTGAATTTGAGCAAGTTATTACAAGACTTCTTTACTTCGCTATCAGGCAAAGCCGTCTTTACTATCGGACTCTTGATCGCCCTGTCTCAACTTGGGATCGAACTTGGGCCGCTGCTCGCAGGCTTTGGTATCGCGGGTGTGATTATTGGTTTTGCCTTGCAAGATACCCTGTCGAACTTTGCCTCTGGGATGATGATCTTAATTTATCGTCCCTACGATGTGGGAGACTTGATCAACGCCGCTGGCGTCACGGGTCGAGTGAGCCACATGAGTCTGGTCTCGACCACGATTAAAACCATGGATAACCAACGTCTTATTATTCCTAATAATAAGATTTGGGGCGACACTATTAACAACATCACGGTCGAGCACCAACGCCGGGTGGATATGACATTTGGTATTGGTTACAGCGACAACATAGAACATGCTGAAGCGATTCTCAAATCCATCGTCGAGGCCCATCCTAAAGTACAGCCATTGCCAGAGCCGACGATTAAACTGCATCTGCTAGGAGAATCTTCGGTGGACTTTATCGTGCGCCCATGGGCAAAACCGGAAGATTACTGGGAAGTGTATTGGGACATTACCCGTGAAGTGAAAATGCGTTTCGACGCCGAAGGGATCAGCATTCCGTTCCCGCAGCGCGATGTGCATATCTATCAAACCACGAAATAACCGTTTTAAAACAGCACTAAAGCGTTAGCACTAAAACAGTATTAGCACGTTAACTGAGTCAAAGGGCGTAGCTGTCAGCTCGCCCTTTTCTATCTCAGCACAGTTAGTTTTGAATCTAAACGTTAGCCCAAACCGACTATCTCGCCTTTGGCATCAATATCGATTTTCAAGTATCCCGGTTTCAGCCCAAGTCCTGGCATAGTCATCACATTACCCACTAAGGCGGTAATGAATCCCGCCCCCGCATGTAACACTAACTCTCGCACTGGCACCACAAAATCCTTAGGAACACCCTTTAAGCTAGGATCGTGGCTAATGGATAACGGCGTTTTAGCCATACACAAAGGCAAATGTCCATAGCCAAGCGCGGTCAGTTGCTGCGCCTGTTGTTTCGTCTCGATAGACAGACTCACGCCTTTAGCGCCGTAGCCTACTTCGGCTAAGGTGGATAACTTAGCCTCCAATGAGGCTTCATCAGGATATAACAGCTTGAACTGACTCTTAGTTTCAGCGGCGCGAACCACAGTTTGCGCTAAGGCGATAGCGCCCGCTTCCCCTTGGCTGAAGGCATCGCTAATTTCACAACCAAAGGCAGCACTCGCATTGACGGCTTCCGTTAGCCATTGTAACTCAGCATCAGAATCAGTGGCGAAACGATTAATAGCCACCACCACAGGAACGCCATAACGCGCCACATTGTTGATATGCCAGTTTAAATTTGCAAAGCCCGCTTCGAGTCGAGACTGATCAGGGGCATTGCTGTTTATCGCGCTTATGTTTGGCACATGGATATTTGATACATTGCTATCCGCCTCAGATGCCAAGCCACTATTGGCCTTCAGCGCTTTTACAGTCGTCACCAATACAGCGGCGGCTGGCGCCTGCCCCGATTGACGTACTTTGATATTACAGAACTTTTCAAAGCCCATATCCGAGCCGAAACCGCCTTCAGTCACCACAAAGTCCGCCAGCCTGAGGGCGATATCATCGGCAATAATTGACGAGTTACCGTGGGCAATATTGGCAAAGGGCCCTGAATGGATCAGGCAAGGCGAGCCATTTAAGGTCTGCATTAACGTCGGCTTTATCGCATCGGCCATGATGGCCGTCATCGCGCCAGCCACACCTAAATCGTCGGCGGTAATCACTTGCCCTTGGGTATTTAAGGCCAACACTAAACGACCGATCCGCACCCGCATATCCGCCAAATCATGACTTAAAGCTAAAATCGCCATCAACTCAGAGGCGGCGGTAATATCAAAGCTAGATCCGTACTCTGGGCCGTTATTGTCGCCTAAGCCCACCTGGATTTGCCTAAGGCAGCGATCATTATGATCGACTACTCGATGCCAGCGGATCTCCTTGGGATCGATAGCCAAAAATGCTTGTCCGGATTGCGCTTCAAATTCTGATTTACCTAAGCGCGCCTCGTGAAATAGCCGCGCCGCAATCGCCGCCGCCCCTAAATTGTGGGCACTGCTGACGGCGTGAATATCGCCCGTGAGATGTAAGTTCATCTCCTGCATGGGCACCACTTGCGCATAACCGCCACCCGCAGCACCACCTTTCACCCCAAACACAGGTCCCATGCTGGGTTGACGAATACAAGCACAGGCCTTTTGGCCTATGGCATTTAACGATTGTGTTAAGCCAATGCTCGTCACCGTTTTACCTTCGCCGTGGGGTGTAGGCGTAACTGCGGTGACGATAATCAATTTACCTTTGCGTTGCCCCGCTAAACGCTGCAACACACTAAGCTCCACCTTGGCTTTAGTGTGACCAAATAGCATCATCTCTTCGGGTAACAGGCCTAAGTCGGTGCCCAGTTCGGTGATGTTTTTAAGGCTTGCGCGACTCGAAATATCCATATCTGTCAGCATGCGTCGATTTCTCCCTTTCAGATACGCTTTGGTTTAGTATGAGGGGTTGCTAAGCACAACACTCATTGAATAGGGCGGATATTAGGTGATTGGCTTTAAGATATATAGCCATCGAAAGGGTTAATGAGCGATTCCTTAATCTGCATCAAATATTTTGCCCTGCGCCCTATAAATCAAAAGCAAACAGTCCCAAAGAGGAACAGCATGAGCGAGTCCCATTTCACTTTTTCTGAATTTGTTGCTGGTTTCTGGCGAATGGAAAGCTGGGACATGACGCCCATGCAGCGCCTTAACCTGATTGAGCAATATCTAGAACTAGGCGTGACCACTGTGGATCACGCTGATATTTATGGCGAATATCAATGCGAGACCTTGTTTGGCGAGGCATTAGCCTTAAAGCCAGCACTGCGCCAACAGATGCAAATTGTCAGTAAATGCGGCATTAAACCCGCGTTTGCGTGCCGCCCTGAGCGCTATGTTAATCACTACGACACCTCCTGTGAGCATATTATTGCTAGCGTCGAGCATTCCCTTAAACAGCTCAATACTGACTATTTAGATCTGCTGCTGATCCACAGACCCGATCCCCTAATGGACGCTGATGCGGTCGCCGAGGCATTTAAGAGCCTCAAGCAAGCAGGTAAAGTACAACATTTTGGCGTATCGAACTTCACTAATGCACAGTTTTCCTTGTTGCAATCGCGCTTAGATGCCCCTTTAGTCACCAATCAAGTGGAACTCTCGCCACTGGCGATGAGCACCTTACACGACGGTACGCTCGATTTGTGCCAGCAACGTCGTATTCGGCCTATGGCTTGGTCGTGCTTAGCAGGCGGAAAGATTTTTGAAACCACGAACCCACAGGCGGTTCGCTTGCATCAAACCCTCAAGCTCATCGCCGAGCAAGTAGGAACTCATGATATCAGCCAAGTGATTTATGCCTGGGTTCGTATGCTACCAAGCCGACCCGTGCCACTTATCGGCAGTGGCAATATCGAGCGGATAAAGCGCGCCGTTGCCTCCAATGAGATCCAGCTCGATCGCCAGCAATGGTTCAGTATTTGGCAGGCATCTATGGGTCACAGCGTACCTTAATTTTTACCTCCCAAACGCAACAACCATAAACAACAACGGCGCCAGAAGGCGCCGTTGTTGTATGTATTATTGAATGCGACTTAAAACTGCACATCGCCACTTAAATGCGGGCGACGACCTTTGCTGTCACGTAACTCAAATACCATATTATTAGCATTCTGCTCATAGCCAAATCCAACATCGGCAGGCATCAAGAGTGGCAGTTTAAAGGTCACATCCACAGTAAATGGACGATCGCCAATGCTTGGCATCAACTCAGCCAAACAACGGGCCTTAGACCACATACCATGGGCGAGCACGCGATCAAAACCAAAACGCTTTGAGAGCACAGGATGCAAGTGGATCAAGTTATAGTCACCAGATGCCTTAGCATAACGACGACCTAAATCTTCACTCAAACTCCAGCTTTGTGGCGTTTCCCACGCCATATCAATGGCTTTAGGTGGACGAACCCGACGTCCAGCGACATCGATACGATATAAATAGGTGGAAAGCGATTCCCAAACGAGTTCTTCACCTACAAACGCCTTAGACACAAATTCAAACTCTAAGCCAGAATCAGTCTCACGGCTCGTCGTCAAGGCGCACTCGAGGGAGAAAGTCTCGTCAACCGTTACAGGGCGATATACTTGAATGCGGTTCTTTAGGTGGATCATCCCAAGCAGCGGGAAAGTGATGCCATCGTGGGTAAAAATCACCGCATGCAGGCGAAATGCCATCACATACAAATAGGTTGGCGGCAGCACTTTACCGTCAAATTGAAAACCACACACCTGCGCATATTGGCTTACTTTAGTTTCAGACACAGTCACATGTGGCGCAGTCACCTTTATATAGGGCAGCGGTTGCTGATCCCAACCCGGCTTACGGCCAAAGAAGATCTTGCGATAAAGAGAAAACAGCGACGGCATCGCGTTCAATTCAACACAATATGCATTATTCAAGTCTGAGTACCTTTTAATTAACTATCCCTTGGCACATAAATGCATTGCCATAAATTACCCCGCACAGACGAGTAACGTCTGCTCAATCAAGTTGATAACGAGTGTAAAACAGGCAACGCTGCGTCTTAATAAGGGCTGATGCTGACTCACCGAATGGATAGCTATAGAGTCAGGTTTGTCGAAAACGGCGTGATTATAACCCAGAGGACAGAGTTCTGTGTATCCCTAAGTTTAGTAGGAATAATTACTACTAATAAAATCAATAAATTAAAATATTATGATACAAATTTACCCATCTCGGCTCGGCGATAACATCTCCTGAGTGCGAAAAATTTACGTCTGTGCCACACTATCGTTCCACTCTCTTTAACCTAGTTATCACGTGCAAGATAAGAATTTTGATAAGCTCGCGCAAAAATTTGCGAAAAATATTTATGGTACGCCTAAAGGCGACATTCGTGCAGCTGTACTGTGGCGCGACCTCGCACCTGCGCTAGCAAAACTGGGGGATAGAAAACTCAGGGTATTAGATGCGGGCGGTGGTTTTGGTTACTTTAGCCAGAAATTAGCCCGCCTCGGCCACGAAGTGGTGCTGTGCGATATCTCGGCGGAGATGTTGGCGCAAGCGCAAGAGCAGATAGATGCATCGCCTGAACCATTAGCTATCCAGCTTATCCATGCGCCTATCCAAGCTCTGTCGGTCGAGCAACATGGCTATTTCGATATTATATTGTGCCATGCAGTCGTCGAATGGTTAACGGATGCTAAGCCCACGATGGCGGGCCTACTCACTATGCTTAAACCCGCGGGATTATTCTCTTTGATGTTTTACAACAAAGAAGCCATGCGCTTTCATGCCTTAGTGTCGGGCAATTTCGATTACGTCGCCGCAGATTTAAAAGTAAAGAAGAAAGTGCGGCTAACACCCACGCACCCACTTTATATTCAAGAGGTTAAAGATTGGTTTAGCGAGTGGCAGATGTCACTCATCTGTCAGTCTGGCGTGCGGGTGATCCACGACTATTTGAAAAAAAGTCAGCCAGTGGATTTCGATTATCAAAAACTGCTGCAAATGGAGCTCGAGTATTCGCAACGCGAGCCCTATATTTCGTTAGGTCGATATGTACACTTTTTAGGGCAGAGTCCAGCAGTTTAAATGCGCTTGGTTATAAACCCAGTATCCTAAACGATTACTCGCAGGTCTGTTTCCAGCAGGCGCTCACTTTGGCGCCTGCTCGTTCTAGCAATTGCACCACACTCTTATCGCCCACCACATGACCCGCACCAACCACCACAAATAATGGTGAAGCCACGTCAGTCGAGCCCATTAATTTTATAATGCCGTCGGCCATCACATGGTTTCGCCGCCAGAGAATTTTCTCTAGCATTTCAGTGTCGTCCTCGCCGCCCATTTGCTCCTGCATTATGTTATCAAGCTCAGCTTCATTACCCGAACGCCAAGCCGCAATTAACGACAAAAGGTCTGCATCCGACGTACTAATCGCCTCACGCACCATAGACCACTGCGCTTGGCTATCAAAGGACGCTAATAACTGAAATTGCGACTCGGCGGTTTCTAACTGATACACAGGTAAAGCCGCATGGCGGGCAATCAACTGCATATCAACGCCATAATCCGTGCTGTAACCTAAGTTGTTATAACGTATTAAGTTAAGTTGCGTGGCTTGCAGCCAAGGCGCGAAGGATTGAATCGACTGGCAAACATTGGCCGTGGCAGCGCAATAGGGCGTCATGCTCTCAACCGTTTGTTTATCTCGGCTCTGCCAATCTAAACCTTTGGTTTTATCGGCGCGGCCGTATTGGCGCAGCAAGGCATTGCTATCGGCTTTATTCATATCGACTTCCACGACTAAGCCCTTCGCTTTGCCCAGCGAGGTTTCAATTTGGGTGGGTAATGGATAAAAATCGGCACGTCCAATATGAATCGAGCCCAGTAGATACGCGCTCTTTCCTTGCCATTGCACTTGATAAAATGGCGGCTTATCGGTTTCGGCACTCACCGCTTTGGTGCTCCAACCCGTCAACGCCAGAAAACAGATTGCTGCAATTAATCGCCATTGGCTTGTTGCCATATCCTTTGCCCCTTATAATTCCTGCAAATTTTGCAATGAGACGCTGTTATGCCACATACCAAGGTTATAGAGCAACTGAAAGAGAATCTTCAAATCGCCTATCGCCAAGCCATAGACGCCGACGCTAAGTTAGATGAGCTAAAGAAAGCTGGCCATGGAAACTTCACCAGCATATTTACGGCAGAACAAGGTTTTATCGCTTCGAGTAATCGTTTTCTGCCCTATGTACAAGAGTTGGTCGATGACTTAACTCGTATGGAAGAATATGAGGCGCTCGATGCTAAAGAACTCGAAACCTATGTGCGCCAGCTCGGTGCGTTACTGCAAACATTGCAGGCCTTTAAGATGCAAAGCTAAGCTTGATTAAGAGCTGAAACTCGCCAGTAGTCTTCAGCTCTTTTCATCTGCTATCCATTCAACCCCCCCGCATAGCTAACGCTAAGCGCCCTCAAAATTGTCATCATTTTGTCATTTCTAAGTCATAGACTCCGCTCACATAGACGAAGGGGCTGACGTAATGACAAGTTTAGATTTGGCTAAAGAGCTCGATAAAATAATTTCTAAAGCGGCAATCAGTCCCTTATTTCAGCCAATTTTCAATATATTAGAACATAAGATCCACGGTTTTGAAGCCTTGAGCCGCGGCCCTGAACACAGCCCGTTATACTCTCCAGTGCCGCTATTTCAGACCGCCGAGCATGAAGGCAAGTTAAGCGAGTTAGAAACCCTTTGTCGGCGCATTTCACTCGAACAATTTAAGCTGCGTCAGTTCCAAGGCAAGCTGTTTATCAATATCTCGCCCAAGGCGTTGTTAGACCCTGCGCACCCCAAGGGCATGACCTTACAGCTGTTGCAACAACTCGGCATAGCGCCATCGCAGGTGGTGATTGAGCTGTCGGAGCAATATCCCGCCGATGATATCGACTTACTTAAATCTTGCTTGAATCATTATCGCAGCCAAGGTTTTTTAACGGCCATCGATGACTTAGGCGCAGGTTATTCCGGTTTAAGGCTCTGGTCAGAATTGTCGCCCGACTATGTCAAAATTGACCGCCACTTTATCCATGAAATTGATTCGACCCCTGTCAAACAGGAGTTTGTCCGCTCGATTGTGGAGTTATGCCAAAGCTTAACCTGCAAAGTGATAGCAGAAGGGATTGAAACGCAAGAGGAATTAGCCGTACTCAAACAACTGGGTATCGTCTATTGCCAAGGCTATTTGCTAGGGCGTCCAGAAGTGCTCCCCTGCCGCGCGATGAAAGCGACCTTAGTGCCAAACAATACCCAAATTCAACCTAGATACAGCGAATCCGCCGAAAGCCTGTGCACAAATGCCATCACAGTTGCATCCACACTCAAACTCAAATTTTTAAGTGACACCTTTAGCTCGCAACCCGCACTGCAGGCGGTGGTTGTGGTCGATAATCAGTTACCGCTGGGGATTATCAGCCGCGCAACCTTACTCGAGCTTTTCAGTACGCCCTATGGTCGTGCCTTGCATGAAAATCATGCCGTAAGTGAAGTGATGGACCCGCAGGTTATCCAAATTGAAGCCAACGAACCCTTATCTACAGTGAGCCAATTGCTGACCTCAGAGACGGCCAATACAGTTGCTCAGCAGTTCATTATCCTTCGCCGTGGCAAACTACTCGGCATAGGCCACACCAAAGATTTACTGCAAAGGATCACAGAGCACAGAATTAAGATGGCCCGCCACGCGAATCCTCTGACAGACTTGCCGGGCAATGTGCCCATTCAAGAGGAATTAAAACGCCTTAAGATCCAAAAGAAACACTTTTATCTGGCCTATTTTGATTTGTGTAACTTTAAGCCCTATAACGATATTTATGGCTTTTGTCGCGGCGATGAAGTGATTTGTGAAGTGGCGAATCTGTTACTGAAGTATAAAAGCGACAATTGTTTTGTCGGCCATGTCGGCGGCGATGACTTTGTGATTATCAGCACCTGTGAACATATGATCAGCCGTTGCCAACGAATTCTAGCGGACTTTGAAACCCATAAGCATTTGTTTTACAGCGCCGAGCATTGGCAAGCCCAAGAGATGCTCGCCGACGATAGACAAGGCGAAGCCTGCTACCATCAATTGATCAGCCTGTGCGTGGGTATCTTGCCACCAGCACTGACCTTTAACGCCAATGAACATAGCCTGTCGACCTTAAGTGCCCGGGCAAAAAAACAGGCAAAATCCGCAAATAACGGATTTTACCTGTTAGAAAATCACCTTACTATCGAAACTCAAGCGCTCAGTGCTTGAGTCTTAAGTCTTAAGTCTTAAGTCTTAAGTCTTAAGTGACCGATTTAACAATTGAAGGATTGACGATTAAAGTTGTGGGGCAATCGTCTTCTTTAACCAATCAGTCAACATTTTGGTTTCGTAGATAAAAGGTTTATCGGTTAAAGATTTAATTCCATCCATAAAGCCCATATCCGACAGTTTTTCATCACCCGCAATAATCACTTTGTCGTTTTCTAACACTTGATAGGAAAAAGTTATACGCGGTGGATAAATGTCTTTAATAATCCGCAAATCATTAGCGGTCGCACCAAAGGTTGGGCGCATATCACCCGCCAGATCAACATCGGTAATGGTCATTTCAAGCTTTTGATTCGGCTTTAAAATCTTCGCGGCTTCTTTGTTAATATTTTCTGTTAACGTCTCAAATAAGCGCTTCTCATAGCGGGATTGGATTTCCCCGGATGATTTGATATCGCGAAAATCCTTAGGACTTTGCCAAACAATTTTAACCACGCCATCTTCGGTGACGGGATTCACAGGCGCTTCGTCGGCTGCCCAAGCCGCACTGCAACTTAATACACCTGCGAGTAAAAGGGACTTAATTTTCATATTTGCCTCCAAGGCCTAGATAACTTTCTGGAAACCACAGTACAAAATCTAACCTGAACTAGAGCTTAACGCAAAACTGATATAAGTACAGCTAACGCAGTGTAAGCTTTTGTATAAATGAGTAAATTTTATAGAACAACCACAATTGACACGTATCTTTTTGTATCGAGACTGCACTAAGTAAGTGCATAGTTATCAATTTGTGAACATTTTACGCGCATAACCACAAAAAAAACGTTATCCTTCCGCTATTGTTTACATGGCTCACTTAATAAAAATGAAATTCCCCGTTGTACCTGTGTTCATTCTTATCCTGTTTACCTGCGTAGTTAGTGCGATTTGGTTTATCTCCCCGAGTGATAAAAATACCGGCCCTAAAACATGGTCAGCCTTTATCTATAACCATGGCTATGACTCGGGGAAGTATAAAAAAACCGATAACTTTGACAGCTATGAGACCTGCCGCGATTTTGCACGCGAACAATCAGCCTTCTACGACGATGTACCTTGGGAATGTGGTTCTATGTGCCAGTTCGATACTCGCAAGCAAGGGTTTCAATGCAAAGAAATGAAAAATGAGCGCTAACTAACCGTTCAGCATAGGTTCAATATTTATACAATAAGCTAAGCCCCTCAAAGCACAACTCGTTTTCTTTACCGTCTAAGGATGCACGATTTAGAACTGACGTGTTAAACGTAATTTTTAACTTGGAGCTTACCTATGAACCTAAAAACATCAAATTTTTACTCACGTAAATTTGCTTTACTAGCCCTGCTAACGATCGGAACTTGCATAAGTCTTTCAAGCCATGCGGCACCATTGACCATCAGCCAACAACAGGCGGTTAACACTCATTTTAGCAAATTGGCTCAGACGCAACATGCGGCTGAAACCCAAATGGCTGAGCAGCTTAAGCAAGATTTTTCTCAGCAATTAACCGCACAGGAACATGAGTTTATGAATGATATCTGCCCTAAATACGGCATGACCTTCGATGTGACAACCAATGCCTGTTTACGCTCATAAGCGATTGCAAGATTAAAATGGAAAACGGGCGCTGAGCTCAGGGTATTGCAGCTTTAAATCCTTGGGCTTAGTGCTAAATTTTTTCCCCGCGGGCGTCGCCTTGCCCGATGGCATAAAGGGCAACTCATCACCGGTTCTTTCTTCGTATAATTGCCCTGCAATAAGATCGTATTCATCCACAAAGGGATAAGCATAGGCGTCTCGCTCTGGCCAAGCGGCTAAACGCGCTAAAGTGTCAGGCTGATTAACCACACCATCGTAGATTTCTTTGCCGAGTGAAATCAAAAAACACCTGAATTCGGCAAAGGCATATTCAGAATCACAGCCCGTAATAATGTAAGCCGCGCCCCAAACCGACCACAAATAGCTACGGCGCATCTGCTGACCAAATATTTTATCGAAGGCTTTTAACTCTTCATTACTCAGTTCGGCGAGTTTCTGCTTCAGTGCTTGAGTCAAAGACTCCTGCGATTGCGCCGCTTCCGTTCGCGTGACTAAACCCCAAAACTCAACTTCTGTCATAAACTTCACCTATATAGAGCCTTTAGCAAAAAAGGCATATTCTACACGATATTAAGGTTATGCTGGACTCGGATTAGGGCATTTCCTACACTTGCTCATCTTCTTCGCTACCTGTCTACACATACATCTATGCCTAAACGTCTTATGCTACTGATCTCTTTATATTGCCTCTTCAGCATTGCCGCACTTTTACGGGCTGTGACAACGCAATCCTTTGATGTATTTACCCTGGGCGTACTCCCCGTGCTCGTTGGCATAATGATGCGCACGCCGTGGTCGAGCTTAGTATTGAAGATTTATATCGGCATGCAAACCTTAGGATTTTCTGCCCTAGGTATCACAGCGATTATTGCCTATCGTATTACCCCTGAAGATGTAAAAGTGATTGTTTCTGGTCACAATATTCCTATGTTGCCGCTGACGATAAGCATTATTGTCATTTTACTCCTGCAATATTGGATCGCATTTTCTAAGGTCACGAGTCATTATTTGACCCGTCAAACGCAGTAATGGACATTTGTTGCTAAGCTGTTACTAATAGCGTAGTTTAGCGACCCAATAAAATACTTGCGACTCTTAACTTGAAGTAGACTATGAGCCATTTATCGCCCAGTGAACTTTCCATTCTTTTGGTAGAACCTTCAGATATCCAGCGTCGAATTATTATTCAACGCTTACAACAGGAAGGTATTCTCAGCATTCAAACCGCAGAAAATATTGAAGCGGCTAAAGATATTATTGCTCGCCACAAACCCGATCTTATCGCCAGCGCGATGCATTTTGATGATGGCACCGCCATCGAACTCTTAGGCTACTTAAGGGCTAGCGCTGACTGCAAAGATATTCAATTTATGCTGGTCTCGAGCGAGTGTCGCCGTGAGCAACTTGAGATATTCCGCCAATCGGGTGTGGTCGCTATCCTGCCTAAGCCCTTCAGTGCCGAGCATTTAGCCACAGCCTTAAATGCCACTATCGATCTGCTCAGCCACGATGAACTCGACCTCAGTAATTTCGATGTGCAGGATGTGCGCGTATTAGTGGTCGATGATAGCCGCATGGCAAGAAACGTTATTAAACGCACTATCGGTAACCTAGGGATGAAACTGATTACCGAGGCCGAAGATGGCGCACAGGCCATAGAGTTGATGAAAAACAATATGTTTGACTTAGTGATCACTGACTACAATATGCCAAGCGTAGATGGCCTTGCGCTGACTCAATATATCCGTAATGAAAGCCAACAATCACATATTCCCATCTTGATGGTGTCTTCCGAAGCCAACGATACCCATCTCAGCAATGTATCCCAAGCGGGTGTGAATGCCTTATGCGACAAGCCCTTTGAACCCAAATTGGTAAAAAAATTACTCTATCAACTTTTAGAAGAATAAAACTTAAGTCACGAACTGAGCAAATATTCTGCGCTTTACCGAACATCCTGCGGCACCTTAGACGCAAAAGACTTTCCAAGCGCTAAACCTTATGGCATGTTAGGCACGCTTATTTCAAATAAATCTACGGAAAGAAGAGACAATAAAAATGAACAAAACTGAACTTATCGCCAAAATTGCAGAAAATGCCGATCTAACGAAAGTAGAAGCCGCACGCGCATTGAAGTCTTTTGAAGCAGCCATTACCGAATCAATGAAAAATGGTGACAAAATCTCCATCGTAGGCTTCGGTTCGTTTGAAACTGCGACTCGTGCAGCTCGCACCGGCCGTAACCCACAAACAGGTAAAGAAATTCAAATCGCTGAAGCGACTGTACCTAAGTTTAAAGCGGGTAAGACCCTACGCGACAGCGTAAACTAAGCTAGAAAATTCAAAAAAACGCCTCCATTGTGAGGCGTTTTTTTTGCCCTATCCCAGTGAAACGCTGAATATTTTTTGCACAACAAGAGTGCGCCTCTGCCCCATAAACTGGCAAATAAAAACATTTTATTAACACTTGATGTTCTAATATCTTGTTTTACATAGAATTGTAATAGTGGCATGTGATTAGCAAATCCCTTCTTAGAAAAAAACCAAGATGCACTAATGACCACTACTTACTTAAGTGTGCCACTGGTGAATCGATAAATAAGTCAATCGAGGGGATGAGCATGAAGAAATCACTGTACAGCGTTTTGGCCTTATCGACGGGAATGTTACTGGCTGGCAATGCCTTTGCAGCCGTATCAGGCAACATTGGTGGTACCTCTAATTACCTATGGCGCGGCGCGACTCAAACTAAAGATGCGGTCGCAATCCAAGGTGGGATTGACTATAGCCATGATTCTGGCTTCTATGCAGGCACTTGGGCATCGAATGTAGATTTTGGTGACGATACGAGCTACGAACTGGATCTCTACGCGGGTTATGGCGGCAGTATTACCGAAGACATCAGCTACGACTTTGGCTACCTCTACTACGCCTATCCAGACGCTCCTGGCAGCATTGATTTTGGTGAACTCCATGCTGCAGTGACTTGGAAGTGGCTTGAACTGGGTTACTCCCATGTCATCAATGCAGATGACGATGTCGCCGCCGATCCGTTAGATAATAAAGATCTTAGCTATCTTGCCGCGACTGTCTCTGTGCCTCTCACTGAAAAGCTCAGCTTATCAGTACACTATGGCTACTCAAGCGGTGATGTTGTGCAATCTTGGTTTGGCGAAGATAACTATGCCGACTATAACGTCACACTCAGCGCAGATACCAGCATGGGCACAGTGTCGTTTATGATTTCTGATACCGATCTCACCGATGATGATGCCAAACTGGTACTCGGCTATTCCTACAGCTTTGATCTCTAAGGTCTAACATTTAGGGTCTTACGTCTAAGTGCTAACCTCTAAGCCATAAGCATAAAAAACGCCACTTTAAATGGTGGCGTTGTTTTAGCGCAATCATCCATTAGGCAATGATGGGCCTGTTGGTTTTACGGGCTGCGACCATTTTCTCGATATATTCAACAATGGGCTCAGTCACTGAAATCCCTGTGGTTTGCTCAATGCCCTCAATGCCGGGAGCCGAATTCACCTCAAGGATCAGAGGGCCACGGTTAGAACGTAAAATATCCACCCCAGCAACCACCAATCCCATCGCTTTCACCGCCGCAATCGCCATCTTACGTTCCACTGCAGTGATTTTAACCACCTCACCACAGCCACCCAAATGCAGATTGGAGCGAAAATCACCCTCGGGTCCTTGTCGCTTCATAGAGGCGATGACCTTGTCACCGACAACAAAACAACGAATATCACTGCCATTGGATTCTTTAATGTATTCCTGCACTAAGATATTCGCTTTCAGCCCCAAGAATGCTTCTATCACGCTCTCAGCAGCCGTTTTCGTCTCGGCTAATACCACGCCAATCCCTTGAGTACCTTCGAGTAACTTAATGACTAACGGAGCGCCGCCCACCATATTGATGAGGTCGGGGATATCATTTGGCTTATTGGCAAAGCCTGTCACAGGCATACCAATCCCTTTGCGGGAGAGTAATTGCAGCGCCCGTAATTTGTCCCGAGAACGCGCAATGGAGATCGAATCATTCGCGGCATACACGCCCATCATTTCGAACTGACGTACAACGGCACAACCATAAAAAGTCACGCTGGCATGAATACGCGGGATGATGGCATCAAAACCAACTAATTCAGTGCCTTCATAATGAATGCTAGGTTTAATGGAATTAATATTCATGTAGCAGTTCAGCGTATTGATCACGACCGCTTCATGTCCGCGGCTTTGACAAGCCTCCACTAAACGTTGCGTCGAATACAACTGGGGGAATTGGGATAAAATACCTATTTTCATTGCTGAGTGACCAACTTAAGCATGAGTGAATAAACCGTTCTGCAGCACTAAAAGCACAGCGACAGAAAAAGGGGCTGATATTTGTCTATTGCTCAGTGTAAAGCAAGAAAATATTCCTCACCAGACGAAATCACTATGCTATTGAAATAGTTCGAGACCTCTCACACTGGGAGCTGAGTTTGGGTTAGTAGTGGCAGAATATACTTGGCCTCAAACGCCGCGGCATCTAAGGGGCGCGAGAATAAATACCCTTGTAAAACAGTGCAATGGCGAGCAGTACAAAACTCTGCTTGCTCAAACGTTTCAACACCCTCCGCCACAGAAATAACATTAAACCCATAGGCAAAGTTGAGTAAAGCAGCGAGCAATCGGGTGTCTTTTTCATCCTTATCGTAGGAAGCGACAAAGCTTTTATCGATTTTCAGCACGCTGATCGGAAACAGTTTGATGTGTTCTAATGACGAAAAACCCGTCCCGAAGTCATCGAGGGCAAAACGCACCCCTAATCCGGCGATTCTATCGAGCACTTTGGCATGTTCATGGGGATCTTCAATAAGGCAATTTTCTGTAATTTCAAGCTCTAATGCTCCAGCAGGCAGGCCTGTCTTCGTCAGTGTATGCACGATTTTATCAAACAGGTTCTCATTTCCAATTTGAGAGGCTGAAAGGTTTACTGCGATAGTGAATTCTTGGCCTAGGGGCTGTAATTGGGCTAACCAAACCTGTGCCTGGGTACAGGCTTGTTCAAGCACCCAATCATCAATGTCATCCATTAATCCAATTTCTTCGGCTATGGGCAAAAATTGATCTGGTGCGATAATACCATCCACTGGGTGCTGCCATCGGATAAGGGCTTCCATCCCCACCAGCTGATGGGTTTTCGCATTAACCTGTGCTTGATAATGGACCTTAAATTCATTTCTTTTTAAGGCCATACGTAAACTTGACTCGATATGATTACGGTAGCGTACTTCTTTATCTAAGGCTTCGGAATAAAACTGGATCTGGTTTCGGCCCATCTTTTTAGCACGGTACATGGCGATATCGGCGCATTTCATCAATTCAGAACTATTCGAAGCCGCTTCATTATAAAAAGCCACACCGATACTGGCACCAATAAGCACGTCGTTATCACCGAGACAAAACACGTCCTCAAAGACTTTTAGCAGTCGATTGGCCACTATCATGGGGAAATATTTATAATCGTTATCCGTCACCAGTACGACAAATTCGTCCCCGCCTAAACGGGCAATAATATCGCCATCACGCAGCACTTCACTTAATCTGGCCGCCACTTGAACTAACAGCACATCACCCGTTTGGTGGCCTAACGTGTCATTGATCGCCTTAAAATCATCGAGATCCAGTAAGATAACAGCCAAATAATCGTGACAGCGTTTCGCCCTTGCAATCGCTCGATTCAGACACAGTTCAAAGCCATAACGATTAACCAACTTAGTGAGCGAGTCGTGCTCGGCCAGCTCTTTGAGTTTTTGATGGCTATTACGTAACGCCAATGCCATTGAAGATCTTTGTTTTGCGTAGCGAATCGCACGGGTTAGTATCCGCGAATTAACCTCATCCTTGAGCAGAAAATCCTGCGCACCTAATTCAATACAGCGCTGGGCCAATTTCTCATCTTCATAGCGACTCAGCATCACGACCACAGTCTGATCTTGCGTCATGGCATTGAGCTTAATTAACACTTCTAACCCATTGGCATCGGGCAATAAATAATCCAATAGAATGCCGTCGAAATGGCGTTCTAAAGCAAGATTTAACCCATCAAATGCACAATTTGCTTCGATCACATTAAACGTCAATTTCGACTGTCTAAGTGCTCGGATAATTGCCGTTCTATCGACTTCATCATCATCGATCAGTAGTAAATCCATATACTCACCTTATGCGGATGGGAGCTCGACTATTCGCCAGTAACCTTCAAGCATGTTAAAAATATTGTTAAAACCGTCTTTTATGTCAGTTTTAACCATGTAGCCAGCCACATGATGGCTATAGGCTTTCATTCTATCTTCATCGGTACTCGACGTCGTGAGCATAAAAACGACAGATGATGAAAGTGAAGGATCTGAACGTATCCGCTCAAGAAACTCAAAGCCATTCATTCTTGGCATATTAAGGTCGAGTAAAATTAGATACGGGCCTTTAATTGTGTCTAAGCTGGTGAGAATTGCGAGTGCCTCAATGCCATCCCGTGCGCGCACTAAAGGATTGAGTAACCTAAGCTGTCTCATCGCCCGCTGCACGGCCATGTAATCCACATCATCGTCATCAACTAATAAAATAGTGACCTGTTGATATTGATCTGCTGCTCTCATAAAAGCTCCTTTTTCACTATGTGCTTAGGCCAAGTAAAGTAAAAACAACAGCCTCTACCCTGCGATTTGAGTTGAATATTACCGCCTAAACTTTCAACTGTTTTCTTCACAAGTGATAAACCTAAACCACTGCCTTCGACTTCATCTCTAGGTTTAAGTGTTTGAAACATTTCGAAGACTTTATTCTGATAGGCACTCGAAATACCTGGCCCATCATCCAACACACTGAATAGATAATGTTTACTTGTACTCTCACATAAAACGGTAATGACACCTGTAACTAAGTCATGGTGCTTAATGGCATTACTGATTAAATTTCGTATCACTAATTCCAACAAGGCGCGAACGGTATGGAAGTTCGGAAACTCCCCTTTGAGGACTAATTCGAACCCCTGAGGTGGCGCAACGAGCGCAAACATATCTTCAACCAGTTGCCGACTGTTGACCTCAGTGGTTTCAGTATCGACACGGCCAATACGGGAGAACATCAATAGCCCATCGAGCAATAACACCATGCGGTGAATACGGCTTTGGATCAGCCCGAGATATTTCTGCACATTTTCATTGGTGTTATCGGATAAATCCTCTGTTAGCCAAGAGGTTAACTGCTCGATACCCCGTAGCGGGGATTTCAAATCATGGGAAGCGATATAGGCAAAACGGTCGAGTTCTTGATTGATGCGCTCAAGCTCTTGCATGTGTTCTGCACGCTGAACTTCAATGCGCTTACGTTCAGACACATTGTTAATTGTCGCAAGAATGAAAATGCCATTACTGAAATGAATAGGCGTCAGCCCCACTTCTATCGCGAGTCGACTGCCATCTTTACAACAGCCAAATAAGTCATCCCGCATCGACATATTTTTCGCAATCGGCTGCACTAAGTAATTATTCATGTGCTGCTGGTGCACATCCCTCAGCGCGTCTGGCAATAACATATTGATAGAGCGGCCGAGTAACTCATCTCTGGCATAACCAAATAAACGTTCGGCATGGGTGTTTACCAATGTAATAATTCCAGCCTTATCCACCATAAACAGTGCGCTTGGAGAGGCTTCAATGACGAGTCTAAAGCGTTTTTCATTCGCGATTAGCTCAGAGGTAAGTAATGACTCTTTATATCGATTACGCGCCATGATTAGCACCGAGTAAAACAATGCCAAAATGAATGCACAACCGATAAATTGCAGCCAGATACCTTGGGTCTCTTCCGATCTTGAGATAAAACGCGATTGTGATGAAATGTCCAAGCGCCACTGCCTACCGCCAATCAAGTCGGTCTGTGACTGATAAAACACATCTTTTTGATTTGGCAGTACTTTACTGCTAGTGAACATTAAACTGTCTGCATTTGCCTGCGGGTTTTCATAAATAGCAAGTTTCAAACCTGAGAATCGATCTCCCATAATCCCTTGCATGAGGTCGTCCATCCTAAACGCCGCATATACGAGTCCAATCGCCTGTTGTTTCCGTTCAACCTCCGTTGCCACCGTTCCTTGATAAATGGGTAAATACATCAAGAAACCCGCTTGAGCATCTTCGGGCGTATCTTGAACTAAGGCCACCTTGCCTGAGATAGTTGGCTGGCCAGTGCTAATGGCGTGATCTATGGCTTTGCGCCGATTAGCCTCGGAACACATGTCATAACCAAAGGCTCTTTGATTGCGCCAATCAAAAGGCTCTAAATACAAGATCACGCAATACTGATCACGTACGCCTTCTGGGTATACTTTATAATCTTTAAAGCCTTCGGCCTGAACGTGTTGGACATGGTTATCTAATGTGTCAGGCTTAAGTAACTGAGCATAGCCAAGGCCTTGAAAACCTGGGTAATACTCAGATAAATGCGCATTGACAACATAGGTTTGCCACTCCTTTCGGGTCACATCATTTGAAGATAATAACAAGCCAACACCACCGCGTAAGACTTGCTCATAGGCAAGCATTCTGCGATTCACCGCTTCGGTTAACTCTTGCACACTGTTTTCGAAACGCTCTTCACCCCTATCTCTAAGATATTGCTCCAGCACATACCAGGAAATGCCCATGAAAAGTAAAGCAGCGATAATCATCAGCCAGCTAGAGCTCAGCACGCTAAAATAGATATTATTTGATGGGCTATGCAGTTTAGAAAACTCATCCTTGTCCATTTGAGCCAATTCCCTAGCAAACTATCAGCAATAAACACAGTTACAAGTGTTGTTGTAAATATGTCTAAATTCAAGTTTATCCTACTATTTAACTCGGAATTAACCCGAATATATCGATGACACTGTTGTGCTCTCAATCACAAAATAAGCAAGAACTGAATTAATCAAATATCCAATTGTAGCCTCAGGCTTAAGCCAAACAGCGGCAAGCTGAATCATCCGGCACACGGGAAGAATTTTTCACCCTGACTCACAAAATTATTTGCTTTTCTACCATACTCTTTTTAGTTAGAAAGTCGTTAGGAACAACAAGAGGAATTCGTTATGGCTCATATTACTGAAGTCGTGCCCAACGATACTGAACTTGAGGCAATGACCACACCGAGAAACAGCAAAGCTGCCGAGGCAATGCAACATAGACGTGAAGTCAAAAAGCGTTTAGAAGACTACCTCGAACGGGCGGAGTTAAAGCGGGCATTAGGAGATGACGATTTTTTCTAGCCTATTTGATCTCACTATCTAGTGGGCAAAATTAGGGTGATGCTGCGTTAAATCGCAGAGTGTTTATCTAGAACTCACACAGTTCGTGTCCACTCAGACCTAATATCTCACCCAGCCCTCAGTGCTGGGTGTGACTTTGTTTAGCCCTCTTAATCACCACCTTCAAAGCTACATCATCCTTGTCACTTTTTACCGCTTTTATAGGCTTGAGTTTTAATCAGCAACCATTCGGCCTTAGCACCTAAATAAACGTAAGCACCTAATCCTACGAGTAAACCGACAACGGCTAACATCATCCAGATCGCGGGTTCAATATATTGTTTCTCACCGAGTGACGCCTTGAACATAGTCAATAAGGCCTCAATGGAAATGGCAATAAGGATGGTAGAAACAAACCGCGTAATGGTTCGCCGCGTTGAGCTGTGGCGAAAGATATCCTTATGCATTAGGACTTCTTCTTCGAGAATGGTTTTCCCGAGATCGAAAATCGCTAATGCTAACGTCATAAAAATAATGATCCCAAAAGGTTGCAGCGGATCTTGGCCAATTCGCTCGACCGTAAAGAGTCCGTAAATATCCCGCAATGCGGTCCAGAGCAATACAGTGACCAGCACAAACAACCCAGCCACTATCACGCCATAAACCGCTTTAAATGCTGGCGTTACACGCCGCCGTGCACTGTCGCCCATCATAAATTCAATCAAACGGGTCAAGTCCACATCCACCACTAAATAACCCAGTCTTTGATCCTGTTGATAAATCGCTAAGGAGGCAGAAAGGCATAGATTACCACTGGCATTGGATAAATAGGGACGCGTAATGTTCACGCCATCGGACTCATCACGATTAATGAAATAGGGTCTTTGGCTGCGATCGCGATTGCCACCTAACGGAATTAACTCGATCTGATGGTCTACCACGGCGATATTTTGGCTGATCTGCAAGCCTTGGCCATCCAGTAAATACATCAGCTCAACAAAGGGATAGCTCTTCGCGATTCCTTTCATCGCTTTGACATCGACCTTAGGTTGTTTAAATAACTCGGCGTCGGCAATCCCAGTTAAAATCGATTCCATCAGTTCATGTACTGTGGCTTCGTATTCGTGATACCGCTCGATCACACTCAAATAACTCATCGCTGCCATGTTTCGCTCCAATCAACCGATTTCTAAGCCCAGAACAAAGCAGCTTTAATGCCATATCAATAAAATATTATTAAACAAATAGTTACTAATTTATGGCTCATAAACACAGCGCTAAAATAGTCGCAGGTGCACCAAAATGATTCACAAAACCGATAACAGTTAATTTATGTAATCGGTATATTTCCTCGGCTAGCCAGCGAATCAATATGAATAAATGAGGTTTAAGGCTATGATTAGCCACATCTCTCTCGCTGAAATTACCTGCAGGATATACGGGAATGTCTGAGTCGTTAGCCCAATATCAACAAGATCTACGCCGTTTTTCCGATGAATTAATTCGCATCCAAACGCCAATAAAAATCTTAGATGCCATCAAATGGCCGCGGGAAATGGAGGAGCGCTTTCTCTCGAATAAGGGCACTGTACTTCCGGCTATCAAGCAAGAGTTCTATCAAAACATAGCCTTACCTTTTGACCCCGTCAAAACCCACGCAGAACTCGCCTCCCTCAAACAGGATATCCATAGACGTTTAGGTAAACGGGATAAACTCGGCAAGATATTGGTGGCTAACGTCGATCAATATCGCCTTGTGGTCGATATGCTCGAAAACAGAGGCACGCCGACCTTTGGTAAACTTAGCCAAGAATTATACGGCAGCGCGAGTCACAGATTGCACGGCGATCGTCATACGCTGCGTCAGTTAGGCGATAAACTCAGTTATATCTTCTCGCTGCCGGCAGCGAGACACATGAATAAACATCACCCTAAGATTATTAGCGCACCCGAAGCGGTTCACGTGCTCAGTCAACGTTTAGAGAAATACTTCCATAGCGATGACATGCGCGTGCGCCTCAGTGACGGTATCGTCTCCGATGCCGCTGTGGGTGGCGATACCGTTAAGCTCAATAGCAAAGCCATGTTCAGCGAGTCGGATCTCAATGTATACGAGGTTCACGAAGGTTGGGTGCATGTCGGCACAACGCTAAATGGTCGAGCCCAACCCCACGCCACTTGGCTCAGTGTCGGTTCGCCGCGGGTAGCCGCGACTCAAGAGGGTTTAGCTGTTTTACTGGAAATGCTGACCCTAAGTTCAAATCCGGGACGAGCTCGGCGTATTAGCGACCGTGTCGCCGCTGTCGACATGGCGGAAAATGGCGCCGACTTTATTGAAGTATTTAATTATTTCAGAGGATTAAACCTGAGCGCGACCGACAGTTATCGCGTCA
This sequence comes from Shewanella vaxholmensis, assembly GCF_031932135.1. Lineage (NCBI taxonomy): Bacteria > Pseudomonadati > Pseudomonadota > Gammaproteobacteria > Alteromonadales > Shewanellaceae > Shewanella > Shewanella vaxholmensis. The sequence continues at coordinate 70,409 of NZ_JAUOEV010000006.1, read as the reverse complement.
CCCAAAGGGTTTTCCGTGGGGGTATGGTAGAAGGCGGCAGCTTCTTCACTAAGGATATTTCCTATGTGCGCGGCTATGTGGAAAACATTAACTTTATCCGCAGCGCCATCACCTCAGGCCTTCCCGAACTTATCCCTATGTTGTTCCTCGGTAAATTGGCGATCGAAGATATCCCAGTGTTATACCAAGCTTGCCAAGAAGGCATACTGACGACACCGAAATATTTACCGCCCATGTTCGATAACTTTAGTGGTCTTTATGCTTGGTTTGGTTTTGCCTCAGGCTTAGCTGGAATCGATTTGAAAGGCGTACAACGTCACTTCACTCGCCTGTTTAAAGACTTACCAAACGTCGAACCAACCTTTGAGTTACTCGACGATACTGAGTTCGACAACAACTCGGATTAATACGTAAATGTTATTGATTTAAATAAAAAAGCTCACAACTAGGTGAGCTTTTTTATTCTAACGTGACTCAACTTTATTCATCAGATTAAGATTGGGCCTTTGCTGCTTCATCGGCACGCTTTTTAATGAAGTATTCCCGCGTTAACCCAAAGACCACAGGGCTTAACAGTGCCAAGGCGATTAAGTTAGGAATGGCCATCATGGCGTTTAAGGTATCAGCTAATAACCAGATAAAATCCAATGAACTCACCGCGCCTAGTGGCACGGCTATGGTCCATAGCAACCTAAAAGGTTTTACCGCTTTGATACCAAAGAGATATTGCACACATTTTTCGCTGTAGAAACTCCAGCCAATAATGGTGGTGAAGGCAAAAATAGACAAGGCGATAGCCACGATATAATTACCCAGAGGCAAGGCATGGGAGAAAGCGTATGACGTCAGCGCGGCGCCATTTTCACCCGAGGTCCAAGAGCCAGAAACCACAATCGCCAGCCCTGTAATCGAACAGACCACGATAGTATCGATAAAGGTGCCGAGCATAGCCACCAGCCCCTGCGCCACGGGATTATTGGTTTGTGCCGCAGCATGGGCAATCGGCGCACTACCTAAACCCGCTTCGTTGGAGAATACGCCGCGCGCCACACCAAAACGAATCGCCGCCCACACAGCTGCACCTGCAAAACCACCTTGGGCTGCCACTGGATTAAAAGCGCTGTGAATAATTAGGGCGAACGCCGCTGGTACGTCTTGAATATGCACTACCAACACACCAAGGCCAGCAGTGATATAGAAAATCGTCATAAACGGCACTAACTTACCGGCAACTTCAGCGATACGCTTAATGCCACCCATCAATACCGCGCCCACGAGCAACATCATCACCACGCCAGACACCCAAGCCGGAACGCCGAAGTTACTGCTTAATGCTGCTGCCACTGAGTTGGCTTGTACTGTGTTGCCAATACCAAAGCCAGCAAGTGATCCAAAAATCGCAAACAGTGTGCCCAACCAAGCCCACTTTTTACCGAGACCATTTTTAATGTAATACATAGGGCCACCGACATGGTTTCCCTGATCGTCCACTTCACGGAATTTAACCGCCAGCACGGCCTCAGAATACTTAGTCGCCATGCCCACTAATGCGGTGCACCACATCCAGAATAACGCGCCTGGGCCACCGACAAAAATTGCCGTCGCCACACCTGCAATATTACCCGTACCAATGGTGGCTGAAAGGGAAGTCATCAACGCATTAAACGGACTCACATCCCCTTTCACATTTTTATCTTTATCGGGAATACGGCCAGACCAGAGTAACTTAAAGCCTGTGCCTAACTTCAGAATGGGCATTAATCTCAGCCCGAGGGAAAGAAACAAACCAACGCCTAAGATCATCACCAACATAGGTGTGCCCCAGACAAAGCCATTAATCAGGCCAACAAACTCCGTAATCGCTTCCATTCAAACCTCGTGATTGCTTGTTATTGTTATAGTTTGACTGACGCCGTCGGATTAGGACTTGGCCTAACGAACACGACATATCAAGGAGCCAATCTAACAGTTGCACCTCAGATTACAACGAATAGTTAACAATTGGAAATCTAAATCATGTGCGAATTTATCTGAAATGGATTGGCACGCAGAGTCGTTGCCGAGCGGTGAGATATTGATTTGCAACATAAATAAAAACTCCCCGCATTGATGATGCAGGGAGCCTCTCGAGCAGTACGCCGCTAAGTAGGATAATTAACTTAAGCGGGTTTCCACACTAACTGTGGCAGCGCGGTTAAATCTAACCTGTCGCCATGGGTCGCAATCGCGGTGGCTTGAGGTTTAGTTTTAGGATCTTGGTTAACCACATCGACCAATCCATGCTGCGCATCGGGTTCTCCGTGGACTAAAATCAGCGGCGGTTGGCCTTCAAAGTGGCGATACCAACGCAATAACTCAGCCTGATCCGCATGGGCAGAAAGCCCGCCAACTGTGTGTAATTTTGCCGCGACTTTAATGCTGTTTCCGTGGATAGTCAGCTCCTCAACACCGTCCACCAAGGCGCGTCCCGGTGTGCCGAGTGCTTGATAACCACAGATGATCACATCGCATTCAGGACGCCATAAATTGTGTTCTAAGTGGCTACGAATACGCCCACCGTTACACATGCCGCTCCCCGCAATAATGATCAATCCTTTATGCACTTCGTTCAGCGCCATCGACTCTTCGGTCGTCTGGATAAATTCGACATTCGACAACAGCGGATGCTGCCCAGGATGTTGTCGGGTAAAACGTTTAAAGTCCTCATCCATCAGCGGATAATTATTGACGTAGACGCGAGTCGCCTCAATCGCCATGGGGCTGTCTAGGCAGATTTTCCAGCGGCCGAGATCCCATTCTTTAGCATATAAATGAAATAGATATAATAATTCCTGCGCCCGTCCAACCGAGAAAGCTGGCAGCAAGATATTGCCTTGGCTCTCGTTGACTGTCTTCGCAAAAATGTCTTTCAACTCGGCTAAGGTTTCAGTCCAACTGCGGTGGAAACGGTTGCCGTAGGTGCTTTCCATTAACACTAAATCCGCCGTATCCACTAATGTCGGATTGCGTAAAATCGGCATACCCGCACGGCCAAGATCGCCACTGAAGACGACTTTTTTCTGGGACTTACCCTCGCCTAACCACAATTCAACCAAAGCAGAACCTAAAATATGCCCCGCATCTGAGAGGCAAATATCCACATGGGGAATGACCCGAGTTACTTGGCCGTATTCCAGCGGCACAAATTGGGTGATGGCCTGTTCGGCATCTTCGACGGTGAAGAGCGGTTCTAGGGGTTCAAGATCATGTTTAGCGCGCTTTTTATTGACCCTTTCGGTGTCGCGAGTCTGCAGCATGGCCGCATCTTTGAGCATGATGGCACACAGTTCTGCCGTGGCTTTATGGGTGTAGATTGGCCCATCAAAACCCGCTTTGACTAAGAGTGGTAAACGCCCTGAATGGTCGATATGGGCATGGCTGAGCACAACAGCGGAAATAGACTCAGGGTCGAAGGCGAAGGGATCATGATTACGCAGTTCATCCGCTTTACCACCTTGGATCAAACCACAATCGAGTAATAAGTGTTCATGATCGACCGAGAGTAAATGGCATGAGCCGGTCACTTCCTCTGTCGCTCCTAAAAACTGCAGTGTCATTCGCATGGTGTCCCTCCAACGTTTTTACCTTGTATAAAGCTAGACTATGCCCTTATTACTCAAAGAAAAAGGATTAATTGGTCGCATGCGAGCAATGTCAACTTTCGCAGTAACACTCAAGCATCAATAACCTAATAAAGGGTATAACTGGCCTTGACGCACGGTTTTATCGGCATGGGTAAGTGTGCCATCACGCTGCCATTGTTCGAGCAAGAACTGCAACGGCGCTTTGACCTCAGCGGCCGTCATACCAGCGCGAATACTCGGGTTATAGAGCAGTTTTAGCAGAATGAAATCGAGCCCTGTAAGTAAATCCTGCGGGGTTTTATCGTTAAAGATGGAGGGGAATACTTTTTCAGAATCATTGGGTAGCCCAAGTACTTGGGTGATTTCCTCAACTACGCAAGCCACTAACTTACCGTGCATTTGCGCCTGATCGACGGGAATGATCACCCATGCGCGTTCAATTTCACTCTTAGCATTAAGGGCAAACTTGGCCATACACACTGAGCCGTGGACATTTTTCGCCGAACTTGGCCCCATTAAGCGGGTAACTTCACTCTCCCATTGGGATTGACGGGTAAACACTAAGTGCAGATTCGCATCCAAGAGCGTATCCACCAGCTGAATATCATGATCCGTAATCTCGGCTAAGTGCGCTAAGTGCATCCGTACTAATTGGGTGTGCAGCGCCCTGTCGCCCACTTGATGTTCGACAAACACTCGTACCGGAATGCGCCACTTACGCACCCGGTGTTTCGCCACGTCATACTCATTTTTAAGGGCAATTTCGCTGAAGGCTTGGGTGATGTAAGTTAAGTTTTTCCAATCCGCTACGGGTGTTAATGCTGGAATTAACGCGGGCTGCGTTTGAGCGGCGTAAAGAGGACAAGTAGTAGCAAAGAATAAACCTAGGATAAAACACCCACTGCATCCTAAACACCGCAGACGCACAGGTAACATTAACCTGTTGAAGTAGTATGTTGATGCCTTGAAGCGCTTTTGCATTGGCACTTATTCCGCAACTTGCCGAGGTAACTTAATCGAAATCATAGCAGTGATGCCGATAAAAGCGGTCGAAATCCACAAACAGGCAGCTAAACCATAGGCTTGATACACTAAGCCAGACAGCACAGTGCCGACTAAACGCCCCATAGCATTGGCCATGTAATAGAAACCCACATCCAGCGACACCGCATCTTCACTGGCGTAACTCACAATCAAGTAACTGTGCAGCGATGAGTTCACCGCAAACAGGGCACCAAATAACATGAGACCCAACAACAAACTGGCCTCGGGATAAAAACTAAACTGTATCGAGCAGGCAATCAGCGCTGGCACAAAGGCCAACATACTGGCCCAAATTAACGCGCTGCGACCATCGGGGGCTGTATCAGTTAACTGACTTTGGGCTTGGCGATTGCCCGTGATCTTAGGTGCTAAGGTTTGCACTATGCCGTAACCGATAACCCACAAAGCTAAAAAGCCGCCCACAGCCCAATGATCCCAGCCTAATTGGCTAGCCAGATACACGGGCAGCGCCACCACAAACCACACATCTCTGGCGGCAAACAGGAATAATCGCGCCGCAGAGAGAATATTCACGCTGCGACTCTTAGAGAAAATCTCCGTAAATTTAGGCTTATTCTTGGCTTTACCTAAATCCTTTTTCAGCATCACTAAACTGAGTAACCATACGAGTCCAAGCATGATCGCCATAGCGGCGATTGCCAGCTCAAACCCGAGCAAAGCAAGCAGAGCGCCGCCGAGGAAAAATCCCGCGCCCTTGAGGGCATTTTTAGAACCCGTTAATAAGGCAACCCACTGGTAAAGTTTGCCCTGCTCGCCTTTTGGCACCAGCAGTTTTATCGCGCTTTTGGCACTCATCTTATTGAGATCTTTGGCGATCCCAGATAAAGCTTGCGCCGCCATCACCCAAGGCACGCCTGCAAGCCACAAAGGTAAACTCGCCTCCGGCACTAACAACATGGCTAAGGCAAACACTTGCATGCCAAGGCCTAAGTTCATGGTGCGATTTAACCCTAGACGCGCCCCTAGCCAGCCGCCAATCAGATTGGTCACTACGCCAAAAATCTCGTAGAACAAAAACAGCATAGCGATCGCCAGCGGACTGTAGCCAAGATCGTGAAAATGCAGCACCACTAACATCCGTAGTGCGCCGTCGGTTAAGGTAAAACTCCAATAATTGAAGGTGATCAACAAATATTGCCGCACGGCAGCGGGCAATTGCATCAGTTGTTCAAATGGCTTGGCGGCAAACAATTGAGCTCTCCTAGCGCGGCAAATCAAGCTGGCCGACTAAACGGGCAAGCTCAGCGGTGCGATTGGCGTAGCCCCATTCATTGTCGTACCACACATAGAGTTTAAGTTGAGTGCCATTAATCACCATGGTCGAGAGCGCATCTATGATGCTTGAGCGCGGATCTGTCTTGTAATCCACCGACACCAGCGGCCGCTCTTCATAACCTAAAATGCCCTTAAGCTCACCTTCGGCGGCGGTTTTAAGTAGCGCATTCACTTCTGCTTCGGTAACGGCGCGTTCAAGCTCGAACACACAATCGGTCAGCGAAGCATTAGCCAGTGGCACCCGCACGGCGTGGCCATTAAGTTTGCCCTTAAGCTCAGGAAAAATATGGGTAATCGCAGTCGCGCTGCCCGTGGTGGTAGGGATTAAACTCAAACCACAGGCGCGGGCGCGGCGTAAATCCTTATGCGGCGCATCGAGAATAGTTTGGGTATTAGTAATATCGTGGATCGTGGTCATAGATCCGTGCTTGATGCCGATCTGCTCGTGGATCACTTTCACCACAGGCGCAAGGCAGTTAGTGGTGCAAGATGCGGCGGTCACAATAGGATAAATGGCAGGATCGTATAACTGATGATTAACCCCGATCACTACGTTTAGCACGCCTTCTTCTTTCACGGGAGCGGTGACAACCACCCGCTTAACACCTTGATCTAAATAAGCTTGCAATAACGCTTTGGTTTTCATCACGCCGGAGGCTTCAATCACCACATCGCAACCGGACCAATCGGTATCGGCGATGACTTTATTGCGCGTGGTGCGAATGATTTTATCTTGGATCTGGATCTCATCGGCATTCGCCGTCACGGGATAACGCCAGTGACCATGGACAGAATCAAACTCGAGTAAATGTGCCAATGTATGGGCATCACCTGCGGGATCGTTGACCTGCACAAACTCCACCTCATCCCAGTCCCATGCCGCGCGCAGTGCTAAACGCCCCATACGCCCAAAGCCATTAATGCCGATTTTGATTGCCATGATGATATTCCAATATGTTGATTTTAAATTTTTATGTCTTTAATTTTTTATATTTTCTTAACGCTACTAACGGTTTACTTAAACGATAACACCACCATTGCCAAAGACTGAGACTGAGTATGGCAATGGCGTGTATTTTTTAGCTTATGTTTCTTAACTTATATCGCTAACTTATGTCCCTTTACTCATGCGCTTGGCGAACGAGCAGCCGTGAGCCTTGATTGACTAAAGCTGACTACAACTTAGTCCCTTAACCATCCTTCAATTTCGTCACGGGTCGGTACTGATCCGCTGTGTATGAGCTCACCATCGATCACTACCGCAGGCGTCTTCATCACTTTAAATTTCAACAGGGTTTGAGGATCTGTATCCTTTTTCACAATCGCATCCACGCCCATTTCTTCTGATATGTCCGCAATCATCTCGGCGGTTTTACTACATTTAGCGCAACCACTACCTAATACTTTGACTTGTTTCATGTTATTTCCTTAAAGATACGGTGCTGCAAAATTAAAAATCCAACCTACTAACGTAAATGCCGTCAATAGCACAACCAACAGCACCGCCAAAAGGCGCCACTGCATCACTTGTTTCAGTAAAATAAATTCGGGGAAACTGGCAGCCACTGTGCTCATACAAAACGCCAGCGTAGTGCCAATAGGCAGGCCGTTCGCCAGCAAACTTTCCATCACAGGAATGATGCCAGTCGCATTGGAATACAGGGGAATACCGACTAACACGGCCGCAGGCACAGACCACCATTGGCCTTGGCCTAAATGGGTTTCAACCCAACCTTCAGGCACAAAACCGTGCAAGGCAGCGCCAAGACCCACGCCGATAATGACCCATTTCCAGACGCGGCCAAAAATCTCAAGCGCCTCAGCTTTAGCAAATTCATGACGTTCAGATAAAGATAAGACCCGCTCAGTGGTAGAAACCTCATTCGATGCCGCCATCTGGCGTCCACGAACGAGGGCTTCGGCGGCGAAGGACTGCAACCAACGCTCGGCCTTAATCGCATCTAGCAATAGTCCGCCGAGCATACCCACTGTCATGCCCACAGCCACATATAGCAAGGTAAATTTCCAGCCGAGTAAACTCATGAGCAGCAGGACGGCGACTTCATTGATCAAAGGTGAAGTGATCAAAAAGGCCATAGTGATCCCAAGGGGGATCCCGGCCGAGGTAAAACCTAAAAAGACAGGGATACTCGAGCAAGAACAAAAAGGCGTAATGGCGCCAAAAATCGACCCCAGCAAGTAACCTACTCCCTTATTCTTACCCGCTAAATAATCTCGAACTCGCTCAACATCTAAGGAAGCCCGCAGCAAGGCGATGAAATAAATCATCACCACCAGCAATACGAAAATTTTACTGACATCTTCAACAAAAAAATGCACAGCTCCGCCCAAGGCCGAACCCGCCTCTAGGCCAAACACGCCGTACACTAGCCAAGTCGCAAAATCAGTAAATATTTGGAACATATTGATCCCTACACTGACGGTTTACTTACTTAAATATCGCTAGAATCGCGCGAGTCTGCTCGACCCTAAACTCACAATTGACTAAGACTCTACTCACTTAGACTCAGCACGAAATGGCAGAGCACCGCTTATCACAGCCCCCCTGTCACTACTGCTTAACAGCAGTCGCTTTGCAACAGGCCGTAACGCGATCGGGTCGACCGCCCATCTGACAAAGATTACGCACGTTATCCTGCAAAAAGCTGTCGTTATCATCACAGGTTTGGCCAAGTACCTGCTGGCACCAAGGCGCGATCTCAGCATTGATCCGATAAAACACCCATTGACCTTGACGCCTATCGACCAACAATCCAGCCTTTTTCAACTGGGCTAAGTGGCGCGAGACCTTAGGCTGACTCTCAGACAGCGCAGCCATCAGCTCACACACACATAGTTCACCTTCACGCTGGATTAGCAGTAGGCATTTAAGCCGAGTCTCATCGGCAAGTGCCTTAAAAAATGCGACAGGTTGCATCGATTGCTCCCAAAGTTGATTGGAGTATATATGGTAAATAATATATATGAAAAAACGTATGTGTTGAGTTATTTTTTACAGAAATGTGAGATGCATTGACGGGAAGGATTGATTATTTGAAATCAGAATTGATACAACTCAATGAAAATATTATCGAAAAGACTGTTGAACGCTATCCGATAGAGGTGCAGTTTTTACTTATTGTTCAGCTAACGTCTATTGCTCTAGCAAGATAACTTTATCGTCAATTGTGCGACATTCATTGTCATTGTTTCCCAGTGACTCACCATCAGTTTCTTTTACAAGAAGTATCCATGATGGCTCAGTTCAAATATCCCTGTTTTAAAAGGTCACTGGTGAAACAATGCCAATCCTAACTAATCCTTTAGCAGTCCATTTAGCTAAAAAGTAATTACACTGAAATGAGATAAATTCATTATTTAGTGATTGTAGGTTCCACTGAATTTACAACATATTTCCTTAAGGTGTGAAAGGTGTCGTTTAGGCATTGGTTGACAGTATCGCGCCAAAAGCAATGAGACCAAAACCGCACGCCTGATTGATTCTATGACCAAACTTTTTAAGCATGTTACTCGCGTGTTTTGATGTCACTAGGTAAGTGACTATACAAAACCAAGCTGCATGTAAAAAAGCAATGTAAAAACCATAGGTAATGGCGAAAGACATGCTTTCATTATCAGATGAAATGAGTTGGCTGAAGACGCTAATAAAGAAAATCATCGTCTTAGGATTCAATGTATTACATAAAAAACCTTGAAATATATACTTTCTAGTTTGTGTGGGTTGAACGTTTGTTTTTTCATAGTCTAGATTTAACTTAGAACTGACTAATCCTGTCACACCAAGATAAATTAAATACGCTGCACCAACATACTTCACTATGCTAAATAAAACCGTATTTTGAGAAACTAAATGACTGATCCCAATAACAGAATAGGTAATATGTACACAAACACCTATCCCTATCCCAAGAGCCGTTAAAACGCCTGCTTTTCTGCCATAGATTGCACTATTTTTAAATACCAAAACAAAGTCAGCTCCAGGACTTACCACGATTAAAAGCCCAAACACTGCAAAACTTAATAACTCCATTTTATCTCCTCACTTTTCATAAGTTTGAGATAATTGTATAGATTTATTGATGAGTTATAATCGAAAAAAAGGCATCCTAAATGTGAGAAAAAGTCACAGATGAGACATTTAAAAGCATTCTATGTATTTCATGTTACGGCAGAGTCATCGAATTACAGTAAAGCAGCAGAGAAACTTCATATCACTCACGGAGCAGTAAGTAAGCAAATTAAATTGCTGGAGAGTCATCTATCGCAGATGCTGTTTTACAAGCAAGGCAGAGGAATGTGTCTAACGCAGGAAGGTGAATTGCTCAAGCAGTACACTGACATTGCTTTTAATGCTTTAGATAATGGAATTAAGAAGTTAACAAGGGAAAGTAACAAACATCTCGAAGTTTCCTGTGAACCAACATTAACGATGCGCTGGCTGATGCCTCGACTGGCCAGTTTTTTTCGGCTTACGGGTATTGATGTTCGGCTATCAACCGCTGGAGGACCTGTAGATTTAAATGAAACAGGATTATCTTTAGCCATTCGGCGCGATGACTTCGATATTAGCCCTGAATATACGGCGCACAACTTAGTCAATGAGTGGGTTGGTCCTGTTTTTTCCCCTGAATATTGGAGAAAATCTCAGAACAACTTAGGTGATATTGTTCTTCTTCATAGTGAAACGAGACCTTCTGCATGGTCAGATTGGTCATCACGCTCAACACATACCTTTTATACGAACAAGTCCAAATCCTTTGAGCATTTCTATTTCTGCTTACAGGCAGCAGTTGACGGTTTAGGGGCTGCGATTGGATCATATCCTCTTATAGTAGATGACTTGAAAAGTGGGAGACTGGTAGCTCCATTTGGATTTACTCAATCCAGACATAAGTACGTACTGCTCAGTCATACAGAAAGACTGGGAAGCAATGAATTAGAGTTCTTAACGTGGTTAGAAAAAACCATGTCTTTATGCCAACCAGAAACTCCTTAGTTCAGATTTTAGGTATGGAACGCTAACTTAGAAATATCCCAAGCCGTTCAAATCTCACATCACCTTAATCACTGATTTTTTACCCAGCGAGCAGACAGACCATGCCTATGCGTCAGTTAGGTTTTAGAGGAAATCTCAAGCTGAGATAAGTTCAGTCTGTTAAAACAGCGGGGGATTAGTGACTCACCTAAACCTTGATAAGTCATCACATCAAAGTCAGTTCAGATTTTAATGATAAAACAACTTTCATTCGCTAGCCTTACTCTTCCCCCTAAATACAAATCGGTAATTCGATGGGGAAATATCAAACTGTTGACGAAAATGGCGCCGAAGTGAGGTGGTAGAAGCGAAGCCGGCTTGTTCGGCGATGCGGTCGATGGAGTGATCTGTCGTTTCTAAATATCGTTTCACCATAATAAGCCGTTGATTAACCAACCAGAGTGAAAAGCTGGTACCTGTGGCTTGTTGAAAACGCCGAGTAAAATGGCGGCGACTGATGCAGGCTTTCTCAGCCATAGTGTCAACCGTCAGCGGCGATGCAATATTTGCTATCGCCCAATCCATGATAGCGGATAAAGGCTCGCGCTGATTAACGGCTGGAACGGGAATATCTATGTATTGAGCCTGACCACCTTGGCGGTGCGGTGGCACTACTAGATGACGAGCGACTGCGTTAGCCGTTTCAGATCCCCACATTTGCCGAACGATATACAGGCAGCAATCAATACTCGCGGCAGTGCCCGCAGAGGTGACCACATCTCCATTATCGATATACAGCACCTTCTCATCGACAAATACATTAGTGTGCAGATTACGGAAACATTGTGCCCAGCGCCAATGGGTGGTGGCGGAACGTCCGTCGAGTAACCCAGCGGCAGCCACAACAAAAGCGCCCATGCACAGGCCTATGATGCGTGATCCATTGGCGTGCGCTTGCTGCAAGGCATTAATAATACAGGGTTCTGGCTCGTGTGCTGGGTCATCCCAACTCGGCACTATGATGATGTCTTTTGAGCTTAGTTCATCCAGCCCCTTTTCAACTATCATCGAGAAGCCTGCGCTGGTTTTGAGTATTCCAGGTGTGGCGGCGCAGATGGTGATTTCGCAGGCGGGCGTGCCATCGGCCTTGAGCACTTTTTCAAAGACTTCATAGGGAACTGACAGATGAAATGGAATGATCCCATCAAAGACCACTATGGCTATGGTCACTTTTGAAGCTGCTTCTATCTCACTCTGGTTCATCGTATTTATCATCGTCGGCTCAGACTATCCTTAATGTCGCTCACTCAAAGATACCAGCTAATACTCATTTATGTATTAACGGGTATCTTGCGGTTGTTGGCCGTTATAGTCGCACCACAGGCATGTTGAGCACCGCTTGAGTAGTTTTAATCTCAGCAAAAACATCGGCAACACCCGCTATTGCAGCACGTTGCAACGTGGCGTGATCTACGATAGATCCGTCCCAAGTTGCAAGATCGCGAGTGGCGGTGGCGTCTTCTGCAATGATCACATCATAACCCATAGGCACAGCATCACGCGCTGTGCTCGACACGCACATGTGCGTCATCAGCCCAGTAATCACCAGTGTTTTGATGCCCTTCTCTTTCAGTTGTTGATCAAGATTAGTTCCCACAAACGAACTCGGCGTCGCCTTATTGATAACAAAATCAATATCTAGCGGTTGTAGATCCTGATGAAACTCAGCGTTAACGCTGTCTTCCGCAAATAGTGGCCCAGCAGCGGGTCCTAAATGACGCACAAAATAAACTGGCATCGCATTCTGGTGCGCAAATTTAACCACTTGCTTGGCTTTGCCCAACGCTTGCTTGCCGTTCGGGATCGGCATGCTGCCAGTGAAATATTCGTTCTGAAAATCAATCACCAACACAGCTGTCGTGTTCGCATTCAGTTCAGTTGGCGCTTGCGCCTGAGTCATGGTGCGAATTGTCGGAGCCGATACTTTATTGCTTGTCTCTGCGCTGGCCGTTACACTCGCCATCGAAAGTGCCAGAGCACTGCATATTGCTACTTTTTTCATCGTAAATATCCTTGCATATTCTGTGTCACGGGCCGTATTGCCAAGTGATGCGGGCATTATGCAGAGCGCTTAACGATACGAATAGGCGGCTTTGTGACGAAAAACAGTACTTTTGGGCCAAAGTGGCCGCATCGAACAACTTAGGCCATCAACCAGACGACCAAGGTGATATTTTTCGCGGATTTAGATGCGCAGCACAGCGCTATAACATTCAACACCGACCTCAACGATGCGGCATCACTGCCTATTTGCAATATCAGCTTGGTTCGCTTTGAGAATGAGTGATTGACTATGTGGCAGCGATGTCGGACCACAAATGTTGAAGCTTGATGTGACATCACGACATTGTATCGATGCGATGCATGCAAACGATACCCTGCGGCTCTGGGGCAGTTACAAGCAAGGGGGCGTTCACTCAGTTAACACCGCAGGGGCTACCAACTATGCTAACCCCTGCAAAATCATACACTCACAGTCCGCGCTGCCATTCTTGTCTTAGGGGAATGCTGCGCGGTGCATTGATGGCGAGTGCAACCTGTGCCAGCAATTTCGCCTTGTCCTTACCTAATACGCCCTTGAGCACTAGGTAATTAGAGGCATGGTCGGATCTAAATATCGTCTGTTCTAATTCCAAATACTCCAATAAGGTATGCATTTCTTGAAACAAGCCCATTTGATCAGGCAACTGAAATTGACCGCCAAATACCGCGTCCATTCGCTCTGTGCCTAAGGGTAAAGTCACCACTAAAGTAGAGAGATAATCCGGCTGGGCGGCATTCATTAGCGTGGCCGAATTAACCGCATGTTGATGAGATAGCGCGACACCGCCTAAACCATTGAGGATCATCACAGATGACTTCATCCCCGCCGCACGGATTTTAAGCAGTGCCGCTAAGGATGATTCGAAGGTTTCGCCCTTTTGGATTTTGGCGAGCACTTCGTCATCGCCACTTTCGCAACCCACATAGAGTAAAGACAGCCCGAGTTCGCGCAGACGTGCGAGCTGCTCTGGGGTTTTATTATTCAGATTGCGCGGCAAACAGTAACTGCTGATGCGCGTAACCTGCGGCAAGTGGTGGTTGATAAGCTCACAAATCGCTTCGAGACGCGCAAAGGGCAAACTCATGGCATCGCCATCAGCCAAAAATACCCGAGAAACGGGGGCGCCAGACTGCGCAACGGCCAAAATATCCTGCTCAACCTTGTCGAGCTTTTGTGCCCTAAAGGCTTTTTGCGGCTGGGTATACATGTCGCAAAAGCTGCACTGATTCCAACTGCAACCATTAGTCACTTGCAGTATCAATGACTTCCATTCGGATGGCGGTCTAAATACAGGCTCGATATAGTTAATCAACACTGCAAGCTCCTAATAATTGGTCTCACGGTTAAACAATGATTTGGTGATAGGTTTCCACATGGAACGACTCAACCAATTCGGGCATCACTTGGTGGAAATAATGTTGAATGGCGTCTTTAGCACAGTGCTCATCGAAGGCGGCAATATCGACAAACTTTTCTACAAACGTCACGCGGCGCGGTTCATCACGGCTCACATTGAGTTCGTAACGAATACAACCCGCTTCGCGGCGCGTGTCAGGAATAAGGCTCGTAAGCGCGGCGATGAGCGCTTCAGTTTTGCCCTCTTTAGCCAGAAAACTTGCCACGCAGGCAATTTGTTGTTGATTGATTTTATAGTCCGTTGCAGTCGTCATTTCGGTTCCTTAATTGGCTTAATTTGGATGCTTACACGCATTGCTTATATTGATAGCCGCTTACGCTGGCTGATAGCGCATATCTAAATGGGGAATTCCATCTTCTAAATACATCTCAGAGCAGGCGACAAAACCGAGCTTTTGATAGAAAGCTTTAAGGTAATCTTGAGCGCCAATTTGGATCCCCACATCGGGCCAAATCGTCAATGCCGATTCGATGGCGTGCTGCATTAAAGGCATGGCTAGCCCTTTGCCTCGTCCCGCTGGTGATACCACCACGCGGCCGATACTCGCCTCTGGATAACTCAGCCCCGGCGGTAAAATACGCGCGTAGGCAAGCAGTTCTCCGTCTAGCGATAAGCCAATTAAATGCTGGGTTTCTGGGTGCCTATCCTTATCGTCAAGCTCAGGATAAGCGCAGGTCTGCTCAACCACAAACACATCGACTCTTAACTTCAATATGTCGTATAGGATATTGGCATTTAATTGATTAAATGTAAGATTTTGCCACTGCAAACGATTATCCCTCTGTAAATCATCGAAAAAGAGCTTTGAGTCTACCACAGCATAAAGACCATAAAAAAGCGCCTTAATCCGCGAGGACTAAGGCGCAAAGCTGTTGCGTAAACCAATAGATCTGGGGAAATCTATGGCGACAACAGGATAACAAAAAACGTTATTACTCGACCATGGCATCGTGGGCCACAGGCCCAGTCGGTTTTCGGATCAGCAGCACGGCGAACACAGCGATAAGTAGCAGAGCACCCATGATGTAAAACACATCGTTATAGGCCTGAATATAGGCTTGCTGACTCATGGTTTTGCCCAGCAAAGCTTTCGCCTGCGCGGCGGCGGTATAGGGATCTGAACCACCCGCCTGCAACATGCTTGCGCTTTGGGCTAAATAGTCCTGTGCCTGCGTGCTCACTGCGGGTAAGGATTCCTTAATATGGGCCAAATGCCCGCGCGCCAGCGTGTCTGATAGGGTCGCGACCAGCGCAATACCAAAGGCGCCGCCTAAGTTACGCATCACGTTTAATACCGTCGACGCCGAAGCATTTTCATGGGGTTTTAAATGCATAGTCGCGAGCATACCAATAGGCACCAGAATAAAAGGCTGACCTAAGGCCCGCACCACTTGCGAGGCGATCATCTGCGGTCCTGCATAATCTGCGGTCATCTGGCTATTCATGTAATAGCTAATGGCAAACATTAAAAAACCAAAGGCAGCGAGATAACGACTATCGAAGCGCTCCATTAATTTTGGTACTAAAGGCAAGACTAATAGCTGCGGAAATCCCATCCACATAATCACGCCGCCAATTTCTAACGGTGTGTAATCATGAACTTGCGATAGATAAAGCGGGATCAAATAAATCGCGCCAAAGAGTGCCATCCCCAGTAAAAAGTACGCAACTGTTGAGAGCACAAAATCACGCTTACCGAGCAGGCGCAAATTCACTAACGGCTCTTTACGCCTTAGCTGGATCCAAACAAACAACACCAAATTCACGGCGGCAATAATGGCCAGATTGCGAATGAGTTCCGAGCCAAACCAATCCTTGCGGTTACCTTCTTCAAGCACCACTTCAAGGCAACCCATGCCCAGCGCCATAGTGACTATGCCCGCCAGATCGACATTCTTCAGCTTATCCCAAACGACCGACTGTTTTTCTAAACCGTAGGCCAACATAGCCATCACCAACAAGCCCGGTGGCACATTGATATAAAACAGATAATGCCAGCTAAATTGCTCGGTCAACCAACCGCCTAAGGTTGGGCCGATTGAAGGCGCAAAGGTGGCTGTCACGCCAAATAACGCCATGCCGACGGCACGTTTGTTATCGGGTAAAAACTCAAGAATAAGCCTAAAGGCCAGCGGGATCAGCGCGCCGCCAAAGAAGCCCTGTAGCGCCCGAAAGGCGATCATGGCCTCTAAGTTCCACGCGATTGAGCAAAGCACAGAAGCAAAGATAAAGGCTGCTGTAGTCCATAACAGATAACGCCTGACCGACAATCCCGTGCTGAGCCAACCAGAGAGTGGAATAGCGATCATCTCGGCAACCAGATACGCGGTTGAAATCCAACTGCCCTCTTCGAGCGTTGCTCCAAGGCTGCCTTGAATCTCCTTCATCGATGCATTGGTGATTTGAATATCGAGGATCGCCATAAAGGCGCCGATCAAACCACCAAATACCGCGATCCATGAACGGCGACTGCCACGCTCATAATCGCTAGGCTTTTTAAGTAGACTGATGCCCTGCGTCTCCATATCGGCAGACGCAGTGATAGAGCCAGTTGCGCTCATACTAACGACCTGTATTTGCAGCGATTGCCGATATTACAAGGCCCGACGCTGTATCCACTTTCACGACCGCACTTAAGCCCGGTAGCATGTGCGCTTCTGCCTCAGACAAATCTAAGCGAATACGTACGGGAATACGTTGGACGATTTTAGTGAAGTTACCTGTAGCATTTTCCGCCGGCAGTAAACTGAATTTGGCTCCGGACGCCGGTGACAGACTATCGATAACACCTATAAAGGTTTTGTCGGGAAACGCATCGAGACTGACCTGCACCGACTGTCCTGGTTGCATGTGTTGGATCTGGGTCTCTTTAAAGTTCGCCGTGATCCACACTGCCCCATCCGGAACCAAACTGTAGAGTGCTTGGCCGGGCTGCACGTACTGCCCCACCATAGCGCCACGTTTACCTATCACCCCAGAAAAAGGTGCGGTCACACGGGTATCATTTAATTGAATTTTCGCTAATTCTAAGGTCGCATCAGCCTGTTCTACCACAGAACCCGCCTGATCTAATTGGGCATTAAACACCGCTAACTCGCGTTGCTTTGCCACTAACACGGCTTTGGCTTCATCGAGACGGGCGGCGGCAGAATCGAATCCCGCTTGCAGTTGATCGACATCATCTTGGGAGCTGTAATTACTGACTTTAAGCTTTTTCGAGCGGCTCAATTGTTGCTGTGCACGTATTTTATCTGACTCAGCCGCCACAACACCGGCACTGGCTTGGGTGATTAACGCCCGTTGTAACTCCACCTTAGCGGCTAGGGTTTGCAAGTCCGCCTTTGAACTTGCCAGTGAGGCTTCGGCTTGGCTCACTTTGGCGCTAAATTGGTTATCTTCGAGCTGAGCTAATAGCTCACCCTTTTGCACATGCTGGTTATCGGTCACATCGCTTAACACGACGTAGCCGGGCACTTTAACGCTGATATGGGAAATATCGGCCTCAACATAAGCGTTATCAGTGGTTTCGATAAAACGTACCTGTGTCCACCAGTAATAACCGCCTCCCGCAACCGCAGCGAGTAACAGTGGAACGGCGATAATGAGTTTACTTTTGGACATGAATGACTCCTTGATTAGTGATATCTAGTGTACTACTGTCTCACTAAGTTTATTAGCCAGTAAAAAATCAACCCACTGTTTCACAGGTGTAACAATGATGGATCTCAATCGCGTGCAAATTTTCGCTCAAGTGGTCGAACAAGGCAGCTTTACTGGCGCCGCCAAAGCCCTTGGGATCACTAAGGCAACCGTCAGTCGTAAGATAGCCGAACTCGAAGCCGATACCGGCACACAACTGTTATTTCGCACCACCAGAGCCCTAAAACTCACCGAGGCAGGATCGAGTTATTACAATAGGATCAATAAGATCCTCACCGATCTGCAGAGCGCAGAAAATCAGCTCAGCGCCCAGCAACAATTGATTAAAGGTAATCTAAAAATTGTCTGCCCGATTGAATTAGGCCAATTGTTTTTAGGGCCGATTTTCGCTCAGTTTTTAACGCTTTACCCCGATATCACCATAGAGGCTGAACTGACCAATCGTAAGGTCGATGTCATAGAAGAAGGTATCGATCTGTTATTTCAAATTGCCGATTCGGGCGACACTCGCTTGCAAAGCTATGCCTTAGTCAACGCCCATAAATCGTTAATGGCAAGCCCTGCTTATTTGGCCGAGCACGGCACCCCAAAAGTGCCACAGGATTTAGCCAAACATAAAGCGATCCGCTTACAGTCGGCGCATATTGAAGGAGCATGGAAGTTATTCGATGGCAAAACTTGGATTGTCGCCGAGCCCATGACTCAATTGACGGTAAACAATGTCACTTTAGCCCGCGAGGCCGCCATTGCGGGGCTTGGGATCACTGCGGTGCCCTCAATCATTGCCCAAGTAGCATTAGAAAAAGGCTACTTAATCCCGCTGCTTGATGACTATCCTATGGTCCAAACTAAGGTCGTGCTCAGTTATCCACAGCGTGCCTACTTACCCCGAAAATACCGCGTCTTTATCGAGTTCATCTATTCCGCATTATTTAAACGTTGGGGATCGCAAGTATTGGAAGTGCCCGATTTTATCGGCCAAGCCGATCAGGGCGAATAAACAAAATCGAACAAATAAAGCGATCAAAACAGTAACAACTATAACTTTGTAAAGCTTCAATCGCTGCCATAGGGATAAATCCGCTATGTCATAATTGCCTTAATCCTTAAGCCTCTATAAGCTTGGCAAGGTAACAGGCAGCAAAAGACCTTAGGTTTTCCTGATACAGTTTGCATAATAAAATTTAACATTTAATCTCAATTTTGGAGGAAACCTAATGAGCTTAATTAAAGAGTTCAAGGCTTTTGCGTCCCGTGGCAATGTGATCGACATGGCCGTTGGTATCATCATAGGTGCCGCATTCGGCAAGATAGTCTCGTCCTTCGTGGCCGATATCATAATGCCACCGATTGGTATCATTTTAGGCGGAGTGAATTTTAGTGATTTGAGCATAGTGCTGCAGGCTGCTCAAGGCGACGCGCCTTCTGTGGTGATTGCCTATGGTAAATTCATTCAGACTATTATCGACTTTACGATTATCGCCTTCGCCATTTTTATGGGTCTAAAAGCCATCAACACCCTAAAACGCAAGGAAGAAGAAGCACCTAAAGCACCCGCTGCACCGACTAAAGATCAAGAACTGCTGTCTGAGATCCGCGATCTACTGAAAGCTCAGCAAGAAAAATAAGCCAAATCTTAAGCGCAGATCATAAAAAACCCATCGAACTCGATGGGTTTTGTTTTTTATATCGGCGATGTTTTACATCAAGCAGATAAACGATTACTCAACTTCAATATGCACAGTTTCACTGTAATCTTGCACCACTTCAGCCACTCGAATGCGGTAAGAGTTAAACAAACACGGCACTATGCCCGTTTGCTCGGCAATACTGTGGGCCATCTGATTGCGCCATTGGGTGATAGAAGCTTGGTCTTCCCAAAACGACAGGCTCAGCACTTTGCCATCGTCGGTTAAACTCTGAAAACGTTCGATCGAGATCAGCCCCGTACGACCTTCTAAATATTGGCGCATTTCAGCCGCCACGTGCAGATACTCTTCCTTCCCTTCCTTTGTCGGGATGACTTCAAAAATTACCGCAATCATAATGTTCTCCAGAAATGAATGTCCTTAATGTCGACTCTAAGACTAGCCCATCTATCACTCTTTAGCTCACTGATTTTTAGAGTTTTAGTCAATGTGATAACCCTGCCTACAACGAAGGCAATAACCCGAAACATAACAAGTTATTGTCCACGATGACGGCTTACTTGTGATTAACCGAGCTCATCAATGCGCTTATCGCCGCGATACAGCCAGCGATACAAGGTCGGCAAGACGAGTAAGGTCAGCGCCGTGGAGCTGAACAAGCCACCAATTATCACCACTGCCAGCGGCTTTTGGATCTCACTGCCAACCCCCGATGATAATAAAATCGGGATCAAGCCTAAGGCCGAGGTCAGTGCCGTCATCAATACGGGTCGCAAACGCCCAACTGTGCCCTCATAAACACAATCATAGAGTGCTTCGCCGCTTTGCCTGCGCTGATTAATCGAATCCACCAGCACCACGCCGTTGAGCACCGCCACCCCAAATAGCGTGATAAAACCAATTGAGCTAGGCACTGACAAATAAGTGCCACTGACATACAGAGCCACTATGCCGCCAATCAAGGCTAAGGGTACGTTCGCCATGATGAGCAACACTTGCTTGAATGAACCAAAGGAGAAGTACAACAACAAGGCAATCAAGGCGATAGAAATTGGCACCACTAGCATCAGCTTTTGCTGCGCTCGCTGCTGATTCTCATACTGGCCGCCAATGATCACTGTATATCCCGCGGGTAAATCCGCCTGTGGCACTAAAGCATAAATGTCTTTCACCACAGAGCCCATATCACGCCCCGCCACGTTGGCCTGCACCACCACTCGGCGCTGCACATCGTCACGGCGAATATTCGGCGGCGCCATTTCCACTTCGACGCTGGCGACTTCGCCTAAGCGCACAGTGGCGCCATTCGTGCCGCTGAGTAACAAGTCCTTAATCGCATCAGGACTAGTGCGAAACTCGGCCGCGAGGCGCACATTGATGTCGTATCTTGCGTTGCCGTCAATCACTTGGCCTGCACTCGCGCCGCCAATGCCTTGGCTGACAAGGCTCATCACTTGATCGACACTAATGCCGTAGCGCGCCAATAACTCGCGTTTTGGCCGCACAACCAATTGCGCTTCTCCACTCACTTGCTCTAATGACACATCCACGGCACCGGGAATTTTCGCGACAAGATCGGTGAGCGCTTGGCCTTTTTCCGACAATACCGCTAAATCTGGGCCGAAGATTTTGATCGCTAACTGGGCTTTTACCCCCGAGAGCAATTCATCTACCCGAGTCGCAATAGGCTGCGAGAAAGTCAGCAAGAGTCCGGGGAACACACTGAGTTTTTCCTCCATCAGGCGTTGCAGCTCTAAGCGCGAACTTGCCGATTGCCATTCAGATATTGGCTTAAGTCCAATATAAACCTCGATATTACTCACAGGCTCAGGATCGCCGCCAAGCTCAGGCGCACCAATGCGGCTCAGGGCATATTCCACCTCGGGAAACTCCAGCAAGATAGCTTCAAGCTTGGGCGCGACCGCCAAAGACGTGCCCAAACTCGCGGTTGGTGCCAGCGTGACCCTGAGGTTAATCGTGCCTTCCTCCAGCTCAGGCACAAATTCGGTACCCAGCCTTGGTAGCAATAAGAGGCTCAAAGCAAACATCAATAAGGCACTGAGCATCACTACCTTTGGCCTAGCAAGCGTTGCCGTCAGTAGCTTGCGATAAGCCGCATCCAGCGGCGCTAAGACCACACTTTGTTTGACTACCACACCGCGCTTAAACAGATACACAGCAAGGGCTGGCACGGCAATCAAGGCCACAAGCAGCGCTGATATCATAGCAAGAATGATACTGACCGCCATAGGTTGGAACAGCTTGCCTTCAACGCCTTCGAGGGCAAACAAGGGTGCAAATACCACTATGATAATCGCCGTCGCGAAGAAGATTGGGCTGCACACCTCTTTAGCCGCGAGCATGATGCGCACAGCCATATTGGCCTGCTGACCACCGTCCTCATCGCTATGATATGGGTCTGCCTCACCATCGGCGCGCGCCCTCGCCTCCAGCAAATGTCGACGATCCGGCTTTCTCTTAGAAGCTTGAGTTAAGTGCTTGAAAATGTTCTCCACCATCACAACAGAACCATCGACTAACATACCAATCGCCACGGCTAAACCACCCAGCGACATAAGGTTTGCCGACAATCCATAGTAGGACATCACCATGAGCGCGAGCCCGATAGACACAGGAATAGACAAGAGCACCAGCAAGGTCGCGCGGATATTGACGAGGAACAGCGCCAAGATCACCACGATAAACACAAAGGCCATTAACAGCGCATCGCGCACTGCCGTCACGGCTTTATCGACCAGTTCGGCTTGATCGTAAAACACTTCAAAAGACACGCCATCGGGCAAGGCCTGCTCGATAAGACTCACCCGCGCGCCGATATCATCGATAGTCGCTTTGGTGTTGGCGCCCATGCGTTTAAGCACGACCCCCGCCACCACTTCGCCGAGGTTTTGTACGTTGCCAGCCTCATCGCGGCGCGTCATAGTCACAGCGCCGACACGGATTTCACTGCCAAAATCAACCAGAGCGATATCACCCACCCGCACGGGCGTGCCTTTATCCTCCGTAAGCGGGATCTGTGCGATCGCCGCTAAGCCTTGTTCACCTGCGGGCAACATGCCGTAGCCGCGCACCACAAGTTGCTCTTGGCCTTGGTCCATAAACCAACCGCCAGCGTTGCGGTTATTGCTCTCTAATGCCTCGGTGACTTGCGCCATCGACAAGCCATAGGCGCGCAATTTATTCGGGTCTACCTGCACTTGGTATTGGCGCACATCACCACCAAAGGACAAGACTTCAGTCACGCCGCCAACGGGCATCATGATGAGTTTTACAAGGTAATCGTTCAAACTGCGCAGCTCGGCGGCATCGATACCTGAGCTAGGTTCAGCGCGCAGAATGTACTGATAAATCTGTCCTAATCCCGAAGTATTCGGGCCGATTTCCGGCACACCGACGCCGCTTGGGATCATCTCCCGCGCCGCTTGCAACTGTTCAAACACTTGCTGACGGGCGAAGTAAATATCCGTCCCTTCGGCAAATACCACAGTCACAATCGACAAGCCGGTACGCGACAAGGAACGTACCTCTGTCACCGCCGGCAAGGCGTACATGGCCGATTCCACCGGATAACTAATGAGCTTTTCCACCTCTTCTGCGGCTAACCCTTCGGCCGCAGTATTGATAGTCACTTGCACGTTAGTCACATCGGGAAAGGCATCGAGATTCAATTTAGGCAGCATCACCACGCTTGCCACTATCATGGCGAGCAAGGCCAACACCACTAACAGCCGATTTTTAATCGCGGCTTCGATTAACTTTTGTAACATAGAAAATTCCTCAAGCGTTCAGTGGCGACATTAATGGTTATGGATATCAAAGCCTGCTTTCGCCTGCTCGGACGCCAAGAAAAATGCGCCAGCCACCACGACCTTGAGTTGTGCCTGCTGGGCTTTTTCAAGCTCAGCGCCGCGCACTAAACTCAAGCCGCGCTGACGCTGCACCACTTCTACCTCAATGGACTCGAAGCCATCTTCATCTTGAATAAAAATCTGCCAGTCGCCATCGCCGCTGCGGGTGAGCGCCGCATCGGGCAGCACGATTCCACCAGCCTTATCAGCAGAGTTGGCGACAGTATTGGCAAAGTAGAGTTCGGCAAATTGCCCCGCATGCAGCACATGATCAGGATTGGGCATACTCACCAGCACTTGTTCGGTGCGAGTCACGCTATCGAGTTCATGGGAGCGACCTATGATCTTGCCCGCCAGCGTTTTATCCCCCACTTGCACTAAGGCCGCACTGCCGACAGTGATATGCGCGGTTTGGGTTGGCGTTAGCTGCGCCTCAACCCATAAATAAGACTCGTCGGTCAGCTGCATTAACGGCGTGCCCGCACTAAATACTTGGCCTAACATGGCGATATCTTGCTGCACTCGTCCGTCAATCGGCGCTAAAAGTTGATAACTACCGATGGCTTCGGGCGTCGATTCCAGAGCGCGAATTTGCGCGGGCGTCATCTTAATCGCCTCTAAAATCGCCCGTTTAAGTTCGGCATCCACCTGCGCCTGCATACGGCGGCTAACGCTAACCGCGCCTTCGCTCATGCGTTTGACTCGGCTCCATTCGGCAGCGGCATTGATGTAATCCGCCTGCGCCTGCGCAACGGCTGCGCCGCCCAAGGTAAGTAAAGGCTCACCTTTTTTGACTTCTTGCCCCGGCACCACGTGGCGCGCTAACACGCGCACATCGAGCTGTGGCGCAAGGGTGGCAGTTCTATCGCGATCCACCACTAAGGTCGCCGTCGCCCTAATATCCAGATTCAAATTGGCGATATTCAAGCTATCGCTCGACAGGGGTAATAAGCTAATGCCCGCCAATGCTTGCTGCACTTGGGTCAATTTCAGCGCCTGTGCACCGTGTTCATCCGCTTGCTCAGTTTGAGTAGCTGAACCGTGATCATCCCCTGCCCATGAAGGTTGGGATGTGAAAAGCGCAGCAGAGCCGAGCACACATAATGCGAGGGCGAGTGTCGACAGCGTGAACTGCCGCTTTGCAGGTACTGTGATTTGAGGCGCAATGATTTCAGGTGCTGTGATTTGAGACGCAATGATGTCAGGCGCAGCAGTTTCTGACAGTACAACTGGATAAGACTTGATAGCGTTAAAGTGATTATGTGAATTCATTTGGGTTACCTCATGGGTTTACTGTACGCGCGGCGGTATTTGGCATGTGTGAAGGTGCTTGGCTGATCTGTTCAGCCGTACCATTCAAAAAGGGCATAAGCTGACCGCTTTCGCCCATCCACGTTAACCAGCTCTGATAAATGGCCGTTTCTAGGTTCAAGCCCACCAAATAACTGGCGGCCAACTGACGGCGACTCTGCAAGTACTCGCTGGTACTCACATCGCCCGCCTGCCATTGTTGGCTTAAGGATTTAGCGGCTTTGGCACCGGACACTTGTACTAACTCGCGCCAGTCTTGGTAACGCTCAAGTAAACGCGGTAACGCGTAGAGGACGTGTTTCTGCTTGGCGGTAAGTACTCGCTCACGGGCAAGATAGCCTTGCTCCGCGATCGCGATGCCCTTATCAGCCACTGCTTGTAACTCACTGTAGTTATTGCGAACTTGCAGAGGAATTGATACACCGACACCGAGCTTATTGTCCGTACCCTCCTTTTCAGCGCCTAGACTAATGGTCGGGTCCGCTGACGTATCAGCCTTGACTTGCATGGCATTGACTCGCGCCAACAGCACTTGTAGGTAAGCGCTCGTCAATGCTGGCAAGGCTGATTTAGAGGTGCCCAACTCGGGCGCTGGCGCTTGCTTAGCCTGAGTCACGAAGACATGGATCTCTTTGATGAACTCACTAAAGGCGAGATTATTATCCCCAAGCAACTCAATCACTTTGCCGTCGGCCACTAAAGCCGCCTGCTCGGCTAAGGCATAATCGGCGGTATTGGTTGCTAACTCGAGTTGCATCAATTGCAGCTCGACGTTAGACAAATCTCCTGCCGCCAACCGCTGCTTGGCAATACCGAGCTGCGCCTTAGTAAACCTGAGTTGCTGCTCGGCAAAAGTCAGCGCCTTACGACTTTGCGCCTGTTCTGCCAGCGCCAGTAAGCGTTCGGCCAACATTTGGTTACGCTCTAAGCCTATATCAGCGAACAGGATTTGGGCTTCAAGATCGGCACGTTTTGTCGCCACGCCGCGTTTATCTCCCCAATCTAAGGTTTGACTCAGGCCTAAGCTGTAGGAATCTGTGTCGGCATTTTGATAGTTAAGCCCAAGCTCAGGGTTATACACGGCGCGATCCGCCGCCTGAATGGCAAGCTCTGCTTGTTGCTGTCGTGTAAGCTGCGCCTGCACTTCAGGCAACTGATTGAACTGTGTGAGTAACGCGGGCAACCATTGGCCTAAAGCGACATATGGCGTGTCGGTTTCTTTGGCGGGCAAACCCAGTGATTTAGCCTTAAACACCTCGGCTTCAGGGGCTTGGGTTTCAATGGCTTTGGTTTCAAGTAAGACTTCAAGAGTGTCATTTTCTGCCGCGAGGGCAAAGGCTAACAATCCGGCGGCCAATACTAATCCGCAGCTCAACAAGCCCGATCGAAACAGGCAAGCCAAGGTACGGGCGAGAGTCGTTTTGTTCATCGCAAATCCTAACAATATCGAATGTGGATCGGCTGACTTTGCGCCCAAAGCGTGACTGCTAGATTCGAGCTTCATGTGAAATAGCTCAATGCAAAGCAATCCTATCGTTTGGGCATGGCAAATAAGCGCCGTTCGAATCATCCCGCTAAGTAAACATAGCTAACACTATGCGTAACTTAAGCTATGCATAACCAACACATCCCATGGCTAAAAGGCCGATGGCTGGTACAACAACTCACGCTGCTGAGCATCAGTTAAATCGCATTTGGGGGATGAATATAAAAGGCTTATCGCGCGGCGAAATAGATTGAGATCCAAGAAGATGAATCAAGATCTTTAGACCGAGGAATAAGCTGGATATTGGGGGATTAAGCTATTGGAGGACGGTACTTAGGTAAATTATCGGGCTGGAAATAGGATACATTGGCAGCGAGAAAGACGCTTTCTAACGCTTGTACAGGCTGGCTTAGCCCAGGAGATAACAGCGCCACATGGCCGCCATGACATTGGCAATCGAGGCACAGGTCAAAATCTTGTAATTCAGTGGTTTTCACTAAGTGGGAATGCAATTCGTTGCTTTGGTTTTCACCCGCATGATGACTCGTGACACCCGTATAGTCAGCAAAACCTAGGGCTTGCTCGCTTGGACAAACGCAATCGACACATTGGGCCAAAGTGGTCACTTGGGCGCTAAATTGCAGATGGGGATGATTATCGGCTTCTTCCGCGCCATTGCCCGCATGTAACTGATGCGCACCTAAATTCGCGCCAGCAAATTGCAGCACGATAATGGCTATCAGTAAGGTCACCATTCGAGTAAAAAATGGCTTAGCGGTAGAATTCAAATATCACCTATAGCAAATAACGGATAACGGATAACGGATAACGGATAACGGAACATCTGACCCGTATGATAAACATAAGTTCACAGCTCGCAAGCAAAGTCTTTCAAGCTGTGATCTCTAAAGGCTAACGCTGACTTAAATACTCAGTGCTTATTTAAACACGCAACACTTATTTAAACACGCAGTGTTTAGCGTAATCTGCGGCTTCATTAGCAGTCCAATCGCCAGACGGCTTATCTTTCATCTGCTTACACCAAGCATCGCTACCCACTTCTGGCGCGCAGGCACTCAGACCAGCGGTAAACGCCAGCACCAACGCAATAGCACTGATTTTTGAAACATTTTGCTTAGAAAAAGCGCGCGATTTAAATAAAGACATACTTCATTCCTTGTAAATACGGTCTACATTAGACCATTAGATATTCGAACGCTTAGTGATCCAAGCAATCGCTTTGGTTTTCTGCTCTAGGGGAAACCATGCCACTTCGCCCTGCATAAAAGGACCAAGTAAGCGCACCGCATTTCCCACCCAATCAGGTCCGCCCACAAATACTAAGGCTTCAAAATTAGGTAATTGGACTTCACCACTACCTGTGAGTGACTCAAATTCCCAGCCCTCGAGTAACACATCTGCCTCAATATACAGGCAAACTTGGCCCCAATCCTTACGATAACTCTTAATCGCCGGCTGTAAACGGGTCCGATAATCGGTGGAGGATAGTCGGCCACTGGCAAAAAGACTGATAACACCCTTAGCAATATCGGGGATTTGGCATAACATAGAGGCACTCCGAATCGAGAACACTTTTGCAAGCAATGGCCTTGACCAATGCAATGGCAAAGAATGCGCCCGATGATAACAAATCTATTGAAAAGCCATAAGTGATTATTGATGGCTTCTCAATCCATGCTGAAAAATGCCTAAGTTTGCCATGATAAAAATCTCAAACCGTGTGGAACTTCAGGAAAATGAAATCGAGTGGCAATTTATCCGTTCGAGTGGCGCAGGCGGTCAGCACTTAAATAAAGTGTCCACCGCTGCGCAGCTAATTTTCGATATTAAAAGCTCATCATTACCCGAGTATTACCAAGAACGCTTGCTCAACAAGGCCGATCACCGCATCACTAAAAGCGGCAAAATCATCATTAAATGCCAAGCGAGCCGTAGCCAAGATGCCAACCGCCAAACGGCGTTGGAGCAATTTATCGCCTTAGTCGCCAGTGTCGGTGAAGTGCAGAAAAAACGCATCCCTACCCGCGCAACTAAAGGCAGCCAAACGCGGCGATTAGAGTCCAAGAAACAAAAAGGCGCCACTAAAGCCATGCGTCAGCAAAAGACTGACTATTAGCTTAGGTGACAGTTAACTTAGATGACAATTAACTCAACTGACAGCCAACTTAGGCAATTGCTAAATCGGTACCAGAGAAATAACCGCAATTAAACCCAGCCAACAATGGCACAAGATGTCAAAGATATAATCGGCTCGCACATGATCAGCTCGCACACAATCTACTAACGGATAATGCAAAATCGATTTGAACAGGTTAAGTTAGTGACCTATCAACAAAACTAAAAAATGCCTCCCAGCTTTAATCCCAAGGCATGTCGTAAAGGAAAGCGCAATGAGTCACAAAATTTTGCTCGTCAATGGCCCCAATCTCAACCTCTTAGGTCGCCGCGAGCCCAGCGTTTATGGTCATCAAACCTTGGCCGACATAGTGGCGGAGTTAAATCAGCAGGCAAAGTTGGCGGAAGTTGAGCTCGAGCATATTCAGTCCAATGCCGAGTTTGAGTTGATCAACGCGATTCATGCGACCGATGCGCAAATGATTATTATCAACCCCGCCGCCTTTACCCATACTAGCGTTGCGCTGCGTGATGCCTTGCTTGGCGTCGCAATTCCGTTCTTTGAAGTGCATTTATCCAATGTGCACGCCCGTGAAGCCTTCCGTCACCATTCCTATTTTTCCGATAAGGCGATAGGCGTGATTTGCGGTTTCGGTTCACAAGGTTATGAGTTTGCACTGGCGGCAGCCATTAAGCGGCTCAACCAGCCACAGTAATCCCATTCAATAGCGTGCTTCGCAAGGGCAGATAAATGGCAATGGATCTTCGTAAAATTAAAAAACTCATTGAGTTAGTACAAGAATCTGACATAGCAGAACTGGCGATCACCGAAGGTGAAGAATCAATTCGCATCACCCGCTACAGCCCTATGCCAGCCAATGTGCAGTCATCGCAAACGCCAGCCACAGCAAGCGTGGCACCTTTACATACACAGGCAAAGCAAACCGCCGTTTCGCCAAGTATGGAAGGTTTTGTGCAAGTCTCGCCTATGGTCGGCACTTTTTACGCGGCGGCAGAACTTGATGATGTGCCGCTGGTTAAAGTCGGCCAAAAGGTGAGCCAAGGTGAAGTTGTCTGCATTATCGAAGCGATGAGAATGATGAATCCCATCCAAGCCGAGCGCGATGGTGTGGTCAGCGCTATTTGGGCCAAAGACGGCGATGAAGTGGCATTCGATCAACCACTATTTACCTTAATCTAACCGCTCGCCTTATCATGAATTGAAGCGCACTTGAGTTTAAGCTGCGGTTTTCAAGCAAAGGCAGCATTAACCGAGGTCACTATGATATTAATTACCGGCGCCAGCAGTGGTTTAGGCGCGGCACTAGCATCGCTCTACGCCAAAGAAAATGAACCGCTAACACTCACAGGCCGCAATGCCGAGCGTCTACAAACCGTCGCCAATGCATTAACGCCCTTCTCCAACAAGCCTATCGCCGCGATCACCGCCGATCTCGCCAGTGAATCGAGTCTAGAAGCCCTGTTCGATGGCCTGACGCAAGCCCCTAAAACCGTGATCCACTGTGCGGGCAGCGGCTACTTTGGGGCGATTGAAACCCAAACTGCCAGCGATATCCACAGCCTGCTCAATAACAATGTCACCTCAACGATTCTGTTGGTGCGCGAGCTAGTGAAACGCTATAAAGATCAAGCGGTCACTATGGTTGTGGTTATGTCCACCGCAGCGCTTGCCGCCAAAGCAGGAGAATCCACTTACTGCGCGGCAAAATGGGCGGTACGAGGATTTATCGAGTCGGTGCGATTAGAGCTGAAACAAAGCCCAATGAAGTTGATTGCCGTGTATCCCGGCGGCATGGATACAGGCTTTTGGCCAAGTAGTGGTAAAACATTAGATACCACCAGCTTTATGTCCGCCGATGAAGCCGCAGGTATGCTCAAACAAGCATTAATCGCCACCCAGCACGGTTATATCGCCGATATCACCATACAAAGAGCCTAGAACTAGCGGAAATAGAGGTTAGCGGATTGAGCACAAGCCAGGTTCGAGACGCAGGATAGCAGCACCTCGAACCTGAGTGATTCGCTTGCTAGTCAGCGCAATTGGCTGTGTTTAAGCTCACCGCGCGGCGACTCTCCCTGTGGGTCAGCCACCACATCATAAGTCCTCCTAATGACAACAAAGACGCCGCATAACCTGTCGCGGCAATCCCTTGTCCAGACAGGATCACTAAACTGCCCACCCAAGGGCCAATTGCATTGGCAAGATTAAAGGCGCATTGCACTAACGCACCTGTCATGGCCTGCCCATCGGGCGCCACATCCATCAATCTTGCTTGCACTATGGTGGCAAGTCCCAAGCCACAACCGACAAAGAATACTACAGGCATCAGCGCCCAATAATGTCCGGTCAAACTCGGGTAAATCGCTAATACCACAGTGCTTAACACTAACGACCAAAACGCCGCCGCTAAGGCCGACTTATCCGCCGCCCAGCCGCAAACTAAAGTGCCCAATGTTGCGCCAATACCAAATACCGCCATCATGATCGGGATCTTAAACGGCTCGACTTGTGTCACTTGGATTAAGGTTTCGGCCAGATAGGTATACACGCAGAAGATACCGCCAAAGCCAATGGCCGCGATGCCAAGCGTCAACCAGACTTCACGATTCTTCAGGGTTTGTAGCTCTTTCCTTGGACTCGCATCAGCGGCCACGGCTTGATCAGGCGCTAAAAAATACACCATCACAGCGGTAATCGTTGCCAAAATCGCCACTATGCCAATGCCCGAGCGCCAGCCCACGGTTTGCCCCATCCAAGTCGCAAACGGCACACCGATAATCGTCGCCAGTGTAAGGCCAATAATTACCCGCGATACGGCGCGAGCCTTCATTTCTGGCGGCACTAAAGAGGCGGCGAGCAACATAGCCACGCCGAAATAGGCACCGTGGGGCAAGCCGCTGAGAAAACGGAAAAAGATTAGCCAATTCAATGATGGCGCTAACGCACTTAAGCCATTGGCAATCGCCATTAACGCAGCTAAAGCAATCAGCAGCGTTCGTCGCCTAACCCGAACAGCCAAAACCATAATTATCGGTGAGCCGATCACGACTCCCAACGCATAGGCACTAATGGCATAACTCACATGGGCAACTTCCACCCCTAAATCGCTAGCGATGTAAGGTACTAAAGTCATGGAGGCAAACTCTGTGGTACCTAAGGCAAATGTGCCAAGCGCTAAGGCGAGCAACACCCACAGAGTACTGGCTCCCTTAGCCTTATTTTGAGCTGCCTGATTTTGAGCAATGTCCAAACGTCTTCTCCGCTATTCTATAAAATGATATTAATTAAAAAGTTAAGTGCTAAAAATAAATTGGAGCCCACTATGGGGCTCCGATTTTCAGTAATTAAGTGATTTGAATCTATCGTGCTAACTGCTCTTGATAGGTTTGACTATTCCAGTCGAAGGCATAAAGCGTGCCTTGCCACTCGTAAAGTGTACGGCCATCCTGCTGCACAATTCTGGCATTACTCGGCAAGCTAGACACACTGTGCGCCGCCCGTGGACGCGGAGTCGCAACTGTTTTGCCTGTGACGTTACTAGCTTGCGACACCAGTTGCCCGTTCGTTTGTCCGGCCAGATTTGCAGGCATACTCGATACCATACGGCCTTCACTCGCAGAATATTGCATGCTGGTTGTGACCCGCACAGGCGCAGAAATCGCCACAGGTTCATCGTCGTAGCGCATAGGAATCGACAATCCTATGCCCGAATAGGGCGAGTTCCAGTAATTTCGAGCGTAAGCGTCACGCGAAGTATTCCAGCCCCAATCATTGTTCCACTGGCGGTTCACACCATAACCAACATTCCAGCCAGAACCCCAACCCGTAGCGAGCCCTAAACCCAGTCCTAAACCCCAAGGGTAATAAGGTCGGTAGTAGGGACGATAGTGGCGATTATCGTTGCGCACATGGCGGTTATCGTAATGGTTGTCATGACGATTGTTGTAATGACTTTCTCCACGGCTGTGGCTATCACGATGACCTTGGCGCTCGCCGTGCTCCGAATGGTCCCGATTTCCGGCAACCGCCGCAGTCGACATACTGAGCGCGCCCAAGAGCGATATCCCCACAGCCAGCGACAAAACCAAGCACTTTAGCGGCCGCTTATGCACGCCATGTGATTGACTTTGAACACACTTTCCTTGAGTAAACTTTACTGGGATATTCATATAAACCTCGAAATAAAGGGCGTAAACGAGATCAATCGTGACTTACTGGCATCCATTTTACGCTTCCTAAGCTTGAAGATCACTGAATTGGTTAACCCTAAAACAGAAAAATGCTATAGTGCGCGCCACACGGATTTTCATTGCAGAGGCTATTTCCACATGAGTTTTAAGGATTTACGCAGCTTTATTGATCATCTGGAAGCCAATGGCGAACTCAAACGCATTAGCTACCCAGTTGATCCTCATTTAGAAATGACAGAGATCGCCGATCGCGTATTACGCGCTAAGGGCCCTGCGCTATTATTTGAAAATCCCAAAGATCATCACATGCCCGTGTTGGTAAACCTGTTCGGTACACCAAAACGTGTGGCCATGGCGCTCGGTAAAGACGATCCCTTAGCGTTGCGCGAAGTGGGTGAACTGTTAGCCTTTTTAAAAGAACCCGAACCACCACGGGGTTTTAAAGACGCGATAGCTAAGATCCCTATGTTCAAGCAAGCCTTGAATATGCCGCCAAAAACAGTGCGCAATCCCCCTTGCCAACAAGTGATCAAAACCGGCGATGAAGTCGATTTGACCCAATTACCTATTCAGCATTGCTGGCCGGGCGATGTAGCACCACTGGTGACATGGGGCTTAACCATCACCAAAGGCCCGCGCAAGAGTCGCCAGAATTTAGGTATTTATCGCCAACAATTACTGGGTAAAAACAAGCTGATCATGCGTTGGTTATCTCACCGTGGCGGCGCGTTAGACTTTGCTGATTTTAAACAACAATTCCCCGGTGAGCGTTATCCTGTTGTCGTCGCACTCGGCGCCGATCCTGTGACCATTTTAGGTGCCGTCACCCCAGTCCCCGATTCCATGAGCGAATACGCTTTTGCCGGTTTACTGCGCGGTGAACGTACCGAAGTCTGCAAGGCATTAAGCTGCGACTTAGAAGTGCCCGCCACCAGTGAAATCATCCTCGAAGGCTATATCGATCCTGAGGAACTGGCGGAAGAAGGCCCCTACGGCGATCACACGGGTTACTACAACGAAACCGATAAGTTTCCAGTATTTACCGTTACCCACATCACTCACCGTAAAGATGCCATCTACCACAGCACTTACACAGGCCGTCCACCGGATGAGCCCGCCATGCTTGGAGTTGCATTAAACGAAGTGTTTGTGCCGATTTTGCGTAAGCAATATCCTGAGATCGTTGATTTTTATCTGCCGCCTGAGGGTTGTTCGTACCGCATGGCAGTGATCTCCATTCGCAAACAATATCCGGGACACGCCAAACGGGTGATGATGGGCGCGTGGTCTTTCCTACGCCAATTTATGTACACCAAGTTTATTGTTATCGTCGATGAAGATGTGAACTGCCGTGACTGGCAAGATGTGATCTGGGCGATCACCACCCGTATGGACCCTAAACGCGATACCGTGATGATCGAAAACACCCCGATCGACTACCTCGATTTTGCCTCACCCGTCGCGGGCTTAGGCTCAAAAATGGGACTCGATGCCACTAATAAGTGGGAAGGCGAAACCAACCGCGAATGGGGCACGCCAATCGTGATGGATCCAAAAGTAAAACAAAAGATCGACTCAATCTGGGATGAGTTAGGCATAGACGACAGCCCAACCCTATAATTCAGCTTAAGCCGTTACTCAAATATCGGCTTAAGCCAAGAGAATAGGCCAATAACAGGCCGCTAAAGCGACACCTAGACACATAATGTTGAAGAAAGGTGCAAAGGAAGTTTGATGAAAACCATACGTTGTAAGATAGAGAAAGTTAGCCCATTTAACGATGCCGTATATCAAGTATTGTTAAGGCCAGAAACCGCCTTCGATTTCCAAGCGGGGCAATACTTATGTGTTGTCATGGGTGAAAAAGATAAACGTCCCTTCTCTATCGCGTCAGCGCCAAACGCCGAGCTGATCGAATTACACATTGGCGCCGCTGTCAGTGAAAGCTACCCAATGCAAGTGGTCGAGCGCCTGAAAGCCTGCGCCATTGATGGCAGCACTATCGATATCGAAGCCCCAGGCGGCGAAGCCCACCTGCGCCACGAAAGCCAACGCCCTCGCCTCTTAATCGCCGGCGGCACAGGTTTCTCTTACATTAAAAGTATCGTCGAGCACCAAATCGCCATTGGCCAACAGGTTAAAACCACCCTGTATTGGGGTTGCCGCACCCAAGATGCCATGTATTTTGAAGCCATCGCCCGCCAATGGCACGATGCCCACCCTTGGTTGAACTTCGTCCCAGTGATCGAAGAAGCCCCAGCCAATTGGCAAGGTAAAACCGCCAATCTGTTAGCGCAAATCAAGCAAGATTTTGTCAGCTTAAATGGCTACGACATCTACATCGCCGGCCGTTTCGATATGGTGGGTGCAGCACGGGAAATCTTCCGCGAGATTGGTGTAGAGGAAGCGCATCTCTACGGTGATGCGTTCGCGTTTATCAAATAACACGATAATTTGTATGCTTGGCTGGCTAACCTTTGCCAGCATAGGCTTAAATAATAAACCCCAGTTTTTACTGGGGTTTTGTTTTATACGTCACGCCGTATTTCACTTTTTGTGGATACATCCACTCAGTAAACCTGCTTATCCAAAGATTATTTGCTGCTTAAGCAAAAGATTAAAGTCGTGGGTCTTCAACCCACACCCGACCAAGGAGGACTGCTCGTCCTATCCTCCTTGGATTCTCCAAGACGCCCCTAGCGAAGTTACATGCATTAGTGACTGGCTTCGTGCTTATTCGAAAATAGTTAACGCTTCCGATGGGGCGTCCCTTCCCCCCGAAAGCGACGCAGACGTCCTGTCTGCGTCACGCTATTTTCTTCAACGCCCTTTAGCAACTTCGCAGGGGAAGGTGAACTTCTGTGATCTCGGTGTCGACTGTTTATCCCAAAAGAGTTTTTTCCTGTCCTATCTTTTTACTTTCGCAGGGAAATTGGCGTAACCTTTAGCATAAAATGTATGCCTGTCCGCTCTTTCTTTTTCGCAAAAAACCATAGTAACCAGTCACAATGTACCAACAAAAATATGGCTTATCAGTCTTTTCCCATGGGTATCTCATTTTCTTGATAGTCACTAACTTTCACTATTGTGGAATTATCCCATAATGAGTCAATAGCTGACGCAACATGGGATTCAAGTACAAATGAAACAGACTAAGACGCCACACAAACTCGTTAAATGCTTAGCCTTAACGGGATTATTCACCCTATCTGCCTGTGCAAACGACGAACTTGCAGATACTTTACTCACCAATACCCACGTCTATGGCCATGATCAAGCGACTAGTTTAGCCATTAAGGATGGCAAAATTGTCTACATTGGGAATAGCATTAACGCCATGGATCACGTGAGCAATCAAACCAAAGTCATCGATTTAAAAGGTCATTACTTATTACCTGGTTTCATTGATAACCATAATCATGTGTTTGAAGCCGCGAGTGAAATAGGTAGCGACTGTTTACTGGATGATGAAACTAATCTCAACGGCTATATCCGCACATTAACCTCCTGTAAAAATCAGTTGGAAACGGGAGAGTGGTTACTCGGCTATGGCCATCAACTCAGTGTAGTAATGCAAGAGAATGGCCCCACTCCTTTGGCAATATTAGACAAAATCTTCCCCGATAATCCTGTCGTTATTATGGAGCAAACATCCCATTCTATGTGGGTCAACTCCCTTGCATTAGCCAAAGCTAAGATAAGCGCTCATACAGCCGATCCGCAAGGCGGCAAGATCCTCAAAGATGAAGAAAGCGGTAAACTTCTCGGTATTTTATTCGATAATGCTGGCGATCTTGTGATGGAACAAGCATGGAAATCACAACCCAATCTACAACAAGCCAATTATCAAGGTTTATTAAATGGTCTGGCAGCTGCTGCCGAGCACGGGATAACGACTATCGGTGATGGACGACTCTATTGGAAACGTGACTGGTTAGAGACATGGCTAGCCGTCGAAAGTCATGATGAATTAACCGCCAGAGTCAGTCTACGCCCTTGGATTTATCCTGCCGATGAACCCCAAACACAGCTTGATTTCTTTAAAAAAATCCATTCTGATGATAAACAACGTCTGCTGCTCATCAATCAGGTCAAAATCTACAGTGATGGCATCATCATAAACGGTACTGCCAGTACATTAGCCCCCTATGATTGGAGCTACACCCCCGAACTTCCTAGGGGACTCGAGTATGTTCCTGCCAGTAAAATGACGTGGTGGCTTACTGAACTCAACAAAATTGGATACGGGGCACATATTCATGCCATAGGTGATGCAGGGGTACGCAACACCTTAGATGCTATTGAAACTTTACGATCTCAGGGAGCTACTCGCCCTTATGCCATGACGCATTTAGAAATGGTATCTCCCCAAGATATCAAACGCTTTGCCTCACTAAAAGTCGATGCCGATTTCCAATTGGGTAGCGATTACATTGCTGCGCAAGATCATGAGTGGGCGATCCCTTTTATCGGTAAGCAACGAGCTCATGCTTTATTACCTATTAACCCTATTTTCAAGACTGGCGCGAATGTAACTTTAAGTAGTGACTGGAATGTGAATGATATCAATCCACTCGTTGGTATTGCTAACGCAGTCTATCTGCAAAATGCAGGCATCACCGATATTCACAGTGCTATTGCAGCCTATACAATAAATCCCGCTAACGCCTTGGGCATAAGTGACATTACTGGTTCTATCGTGCTAGGGAAATCTGCCGATTTTGTTGTATTAGAGCGAGACATTACCCAAGCTACAGCAAAACAAATTGCTGACACTCAAATTTTAATGACGTGGTTAGAGGGGGAGCTAGTGTTCGATCTCAATGATCAATAGTAATCCAGTATCAATCTAATTATTTGCTGAGTTGCTCTTTTATTAACGTCAGCAAAGAAGACCCTAAGGTGCTGGCCTCAAACCCATGATGCCAGCGCATTTCGAGCCGCCGCTTCATAGGCGCAAATTCACTACTCAATTGGACAACTTTTAATCTTCCACTGTCGATTTCTGTCTGCGCTAAAGATAACGGCAAAAAACTATATCCATCCCCTTCGGCAAGTAAGGACTTTAACAAAGCAAGATCGGGGATTTGGCAATAATGGCCACTAAATCCGACTTCGAGATCATCACTTTCAGTCTGCCCTCCTGCCCAAATATATTCACGATAGGGCGCTAATTGTGCGGGGTCGATTACCTGCTGTGAAGCTAATGCATGCTGTCCAGATATCAACATTACCTCTTGATATTCGCCAAGGCGGCAGTAACCCGATTGAGATTGATGTAATTCAACCGTTTCATGTAACAGTAAAAGGTCGATATCATTGGATAAAAAAGCGCTGTGTAAAGCATCGAAAGTATCCACTTTTAAGACAAAATCCAGCGTTGGAAACTGCATTAAATAGCGCTGAATCGTCGAACGTAAGACTTCTAAAGGAATATAATTTTCAACCCCCAACACTAACCGACCTTTACCAAGCTCAGCATAATGGGTCGCCGATTGAGTAAATTGTTCCCATTGGGCCAAGGCTAAAATAGCCTTAGGTAGTAAATGCTCACCTCCCGCAGTGAGTGCCACTTGATTTGCACTACGCTCAAATAAATCCACACCGATGTCGACTTCTAGATCGGCAATCCACTGACTCACTTGCGGCTGACGTTTTCCCAGAGCGCGAGCGGCGGCTGAAACTGAGCCTAGTTGAGTCGTCAATACAAATGCTTTAACTCGTTGAATATTCAAATGTGCTCTACTATTTTATAAGCGCGTTGTGCACTTGACTTTAATACCCGTCAGACGGAATCACAATGTTAACTTACCTATGCAAGACACTTTGTTAAAAATCAGATGTGAAGCCCCACGACTTAGATTTAGATTTTGATTTAAAAAGTTAAAAGTTAAACTAATGCCCAAAACTCAAACGAAGTTTGAACACCCACAGCCCTGCGGCGCCTGAGCAGCCCCCTACACTTGTGGTCTATGTAAATCGAAACGCAGATCTTCGGAGATCCCATAGTAAGCCGATGGGCCGCCGGCACGTAATACGGGCTCGGCAAGTGCGGTTTGATAAATCCCCTCGGCATTGAGTAAATGCTTGGCGATATGCACGGCCACCACTTCACCTAACACTAACCAAGTATCAATCTTGTCGCCATTGGCGGCGCTGAGTTGAATACATTGCGACAACTTACATTCAAAATTCACTGGGCTTTCAGCCACTAAATCGGCCTTAACAATCGTGCCCGCCTTGGCAGTGAGTCCAGCAAAGCTAAACTCATCTTGACCGCGTGGCAGCATGGCGGAGGTTTGATTCATTTTCTCGGCTAAGCCGCGAGTGGTGAGGTTCCACACAAACTCCCCTGTTTCGACAATATTGGCGACACTGTCTTTCCAACCTGTGCTGGCAAAGCCAATGATGGGCGGTTTGTAATTGAAACAATTGAAAAAGCTGTAAGGGGCGAGATTGCGTTGCCCCTCGGCATTGCGTGATGAAATCCAGCCGATCGGTCGAGGACCCACAATTGCATTTAAAGGATCGTGTGCAAGACCATGGCCTTTGCTCGGTTCGTAAAAATAGCGGTTATCAGCGGTCATACTTGATCCTTTTGTTATTGCCACATTGTTATTGCCACAACCGTGACTTGAGCGATTAACACAGCCATCACTGGCACACTTTTATGGTCGCTATCTTACCTAAGTTCCTTGGATGTCGCCAAAACTCTGCGGCATAAGTTAAGCGAGAGCTAGGATAAAATCAGGCTGCAAATTTTAGATCCAACACACTCTTCTGCTAAAGTGATGCTGATCAGTGGGCTAAATGGCTAACTCTGCTAGGTGGCAAATAAAGGAGTCCTGAATGGATGCGATAAAAAGAATATGGAAAAGGTTGTTATTGGCCACAGTGCTGTTGGCGACGGGTTGTGCCAGTGTAGCGCAAATCGATTTCAATGCTCTGTTTGGCACTAGCTCACCTCAAAAGCGCATCGAGAATGCACAGCTTAACAACCAATTTGTTCAACAGGCCGAATTTGTGCACACACAAGTTGAGCCAATCCTCAATAGCCGCTGCGTGGTGTGCCATGCCTGCTACGATGCTCCCTGCCAGCTCAAAATGACCTCAAGCGAAGGCATAGAACGCGGAGCGAGTAAGGAAAAAGTCTATCAAGGCACACGTTTAGTCGCCGCCACGCCCAATCGCTTATTTGTCGATGCCTTTACCCCAGAAGCTTGGCGTCAACGCGGGTTTTACCCCATGTTAAACGAGCGCAATCAAACTCCAGAAGCCAATACCCAAGCCTCAGTATTGGCCAGAATGCTCACACTTAAGCAAATGCATCCCCTGCCCGAAGACAAGATTTTAGATAAGCGTTTTGATTTCAGCCTCGACAGAGTTCAACAATGCGCCAACCTAGAGGAAATGGACAAATACGAGCAAAGCCAACCGTTTGCGGGTATGCCATATGGCTTGCCAGCGCTGAATGCGAGTGAACATCAAGTGTTGATGCATTGGCTCGAACAAGGTGCGCCATTGCCATTCGCGCCATCGCTAGCCCCTGAATTTATTACGGAAATCACCCATTGGGAGCAATTTTTAAACGGCGACAGTTTAAAGAGCCAATTAAGCGCACGCTACATCTACGAGCATTTGTTTGCCTTCCACTTATATTTTGAATCTTTAAATCAACCGAACGCCCAGCCTCTGTTTTTCGAGTTAGTGCGTTCGAGGACGCCGCCGGGGCAAGCGCTGGATATTATCGCCTCCCGTCGCCCCTTCGACGATCCTAAGGTGGAACGTGTCTATTACCGTTTTCGACCTTATCGGGCGACCATAGTCGATAAAACCCACATCCCCTATGCCTTAAATTCCGGCTTGCTGCACGACTGGCAGCAATGGTTTATCGATGCGGATTACTCAGTGACTCAGCTGCCGAGCTACCAGCCGAGCATTGCGGCCAATCCCTTCGAAGCCTTTATTCAAATTCCTGCCGGTGCGCGCTATCGCTTTATGCTGAACCGCGCCCAAGACACCATTATGGGCTTTATCAAAGGCCCAGTGTGCCGTGGTCAGGTGGCGCTCAATGTGATTAACGACAGATTCTGGGTGTACTTTGTTACCCCAGATTATATGGACGACACGGATTTTAGGACCTTCTACCATTCCCAGATTGAAAACCTACGAATGCCAGCGGAGGAAGAAAGCACTGCACTCGCCGTAACTTGGGTGAAATATGCCGCCAAGCAAGGTAAGTATATGCGGGCACGAAATCAGTTCTTAAACGAGAAGTTTAAAAACGGCCAACACCTCACCATAGACGGGCTCTGGGATGGCGACGACAACAATGATAATGCTAGCCTGACAGTGTTTCGCCACTTCGATAATGCCACTGTGGTCAAAGGTTTAGTCGGTGAGCCGCCCAAAACCGCTTGGATTATCGATTACGCCTTATTGGAGCGTATTCACTATTTACTGGTCGCAGGTTTCGATGTGTATGGTAACTACGGCCACCAGCTTTTAACTCGCTTATACATGGATTTTTTACGCATGGAAGGGGAATCAAATTTCCTAACTTTGTTACCGCAGGAGGAAAGGCGCAAACAGTTTAGTGATTGGTATCAAGGGGCTGGCACTCAGCTCACGGCGTTTATCGCGGGGGATATCAACACCTTTAATCAGCCCACGGGCGTGCTCTACTATAGCGATGACCTCAAGGGCGAACTGTATCAAAAACTCGGGCAGAAAGTCGCTAAGGTACAGCCGAATCGATATCAAATAGAAAACAGTAACTTGCAAGCTAACAGCAAGGCGCTGTTGCAGGCTTTAGGTCGATTAAAAGGTACCCAAGCGACCCTGTTACCTGAGCTAACCATGATCATGGTCGAGCCTGAAAAAGCGGGTAAAGCCGAGGTCTTTACCTTAGTTCGCAATAGCGCTCATCGTAATATTTCGAGCCTGTTTAATGAGGCCAGCAACCGCGAACCTGCAAAGGATGATGTCACCTTAGTGCATGGTTTATTGGGCAGTTACCCAGAAGCCTTCTGGCTGGTGAAAGAACAGGACTTACCTAAAATCGTGGCGGCGGTAGAGCAAATGCAAACCGAAAAAGACTATGAGGCACTGCTCGATGTTGCGGCTGTACGCCGTAGCGATCCCACCTTTTGGGCCTTTAGTGACAAACTCAATCAGATATTTTTCGACAATCACCCGATAGAAAGCGGTTGGCTGGATTACAACCGCCTGCAAAATCGTTAATAAAAAGGGGAACGCTAGCGTTCCCCTTGCTTTCAAATCAACCCAGTAAACTTACCAGATCTTAACGCGATCTTCAGGGGCTAAATACAGCTTGTCGCCAGGCTTAACATCGAATGCGCTATACCAAGCATCTAAGTTACGCACTGTCAGCGCGCGGTACATGCCAGGTGCATGGCCATCGGTAGCGACGCGAGCCCGCAGCGCTTCATCACGCATCTTAGTCGCCCAGGTTTGCGCAAAGCCGATAAAGAAGCGTTGATCGCCCGTAAAGCCTTCAATCACTGGGGCTTCTTTACCGTTAAGCGAGGCATGGTACGCATCAAGTGCCGCGGCTAAACCCGCCACATCGGCAATGTTTTCACCTAAGGTCAGCTTGCCATTGACGTGTAAATCAGGGAAAGGTGCATAGGTATCAAACTGCCCTGCCAACGCATCGCCTTGCTTAGCAAATTGGGCAAAGTCAGCCGGCGTCCACCAGTTACGCATAGCGCCAGTCGAGTCAAATGCCGCACCATTGTTATCAAAGCTATGGCTGATTTCATGGCCAATCACAGCACCAATCGCACCATAGTTGTAAGCCGCATCGGCCTTAGCATCGAAGAATGGTGGCTGTAA
Source organism: Shewanella vaxholmensis (assembly GCF_031932135.1). Taxonomy (NCBI): domain Bacteria; kingdom Pseudomonadati; phylum Pseudomonadota; class Gammaproteobacteria; order Alteromonadales; family Shewanellaceae; genus Shewanella; species Shewanella vaxholmensis. The sequence goes on along the minus strand of NZ_JAUOEV010000006.1, from coordinate 27,748 downwards.
AATACCCGCAGGGAAGTTAAGCGCATTTTGCACGGGCAAGTTCACCGCATTCACCACTTGCGGTGTCATCCACCACTCGCCTTTATCCATTGGTTTGCCAATCTTGGCGAGCTGATGGCTGTACTCTACTTTTTCACCATTGATGGCATTCGCGTAGGCATTGGTCGCCGTCACAGCATAGCTGTCGTAGTTGCGCCATTTGTCGGGATAACCCACGCCCACTGCCATAGTCGCCACTTTCGCTAAGGCTTCTTTCTTAGTGGAAGGGTCCATCCAATCGAGTTTTTCCACTCGCTGACCAAAAGCAGCCACTATGTTATCCACCATAGTGCTGACTTCAGCCTTGGCCGAAGCAGGGAAATATTGCTCGGCATAGGCATGGCCTACGGCATCACCTAGGTATTGATCGAGTGCAGCTAAAGCACGTTTATCGCGGCCGCGCTGTTCTGGCGTACCAGAAAGCTTAGTGCCGTTAAAGGCAAACGAAGCATTGTCGATGGTCGATGGCAACACATCGGCGTGACTGTTGATCTGGTGGAACACAAGCCAATCTTTCCAAGCTTCTAAAGGCTCAGAGGCCACCAGCGCAGAAAGTCCCGTAATCGCCGTCGCATGGTAGGCTGCAAATTTTGGCTGATTGCCCAATTGTGCTGCCGCGAGGAAAGCAGTCCAATCGATGCCCGGTGCTTTAGCATCAAAGTCAGCACGGCTCCACACGCCCGAAGATTTAGCGAAATCTTCACTATCTTCACGGCTAGCGTGGGCGGCAGCGATCTTGCTCTCAAGGGCAAAAATACGATCGGCACGGGCAGCGGCATCGCTCACGCCCGCATCTTTGAGCAAGGTTTCAATGTAAGCACGGTAAGCACTGCGAATGTCGGCCATTTTAGGATCGGCAGACAGGTAATATTCGCGCTCAGGTAAGCCTAAACCGCCCTGCAAAAAGTAAGGCAAAACTTCGCCCGGCGTGGCTAAACCTTGGGTTACGAAGATCCCAAACAGGTTTTCGGTATGGAAATCAGTTGCGTTGAGAGGGTCAACATCTGCGCGCAGGTTTTCACCTAATACTGCGGATAAATCTTGCTTGCTCGCAATGGCCTCATAACGGGCGATATCCGCCTCTGCAGGTTTCATTCCAGCGGCATCAATGGCGGCAGTGTCTGTGTAAGCCTTGTAGAAATCGGCGATACGTGCTTCGTCGCTACCCGCCGTATGCTGCGCTTTTACCAGTTCGGCAATCAAACTGGTTTTATGCTTTTCAGTCGCTTCAAAGGCAACAAGGAAAGCGCCAGTGCTGGAGCGATCGGCTGGGATCATCGTCGTTTTCATCCACTCGCCATTGGCGTAGGTATAAAAATCATCCCCAGGTTTTACCGTTGGCGACATAGCCGCGACATTAATACCTACCGGCATTTGAGCGGCAACGTCTTGGCTTTTAGGTGCGCTTTCGCTGGTTTTAACTGTGTTTTCTGTGGTGTTATCACTGCAAGCAGTGAGCCCCGTCAGTACTGAAGTAGACAGTAACAGCGCGGGAATAAGACGGTCCGACATGAATGGCTCCTCTTTCTTTTATTATTGTATTTATCTTGTGATGATTAGGTTTGGCAGTGTAACTGGCTCTGAATGAAGAAGTAAAACAAAGCCACTTTTTATGATAAAAAGTTAATGCAAACATTCTGAGCCACAGCGTCTAAACCAATCGCTTAGTGCCGTCACAGATTCGCCTAACTACAGACACAAAAAAGCCGACTTTATGTCGGCTTAATCAAGTTTGGCTAACAGCTACTCTATAATTTAATCTGAGTGTACTGAGTCCATGCAAGCACTTGTCCCATTTGAGGAATAATCCATACGGCCGTATGCTCATTTTGATAAACACGATAATAGAATAAATGTTCATCGCGGATATCATGCTTACGAATTTCACGATAAAACTGCATGGCAGAGTGGCTCACTTCGTCCGGTTTTGTCAGCTCTTTTTGTAGCACTTTTACATAGAAAACATCGACTTTAAGATCATTAATCTCAGTTTGATACTGTTCAAACTCACCGCGGATCGTGTATTTAATCGGTGTTGTTAAGCAATCTTGATCTGTTATACAAGAGGTTGAATAGAAATTTCCCCGATTCTCCCCTTCATAAACCAGAGACATGCTGAGATCGTTCCGAACTAAGAGCTCACCCGCGACAGGAAAATAGATATCCGCGTGATAATTATGCTCAAGTAGTTCACCTTTACCTTTGTCATCCGCTGGGAGGACAATGCGGTTATAGCGAATCCGCTGCTCCATCTTTTGACTCAGTGGAATAAATTCCGCCATATTTAAGCCTGCAGGTTTCGCATCTATTGCCGTGATATTAATAATGCCGCGACCAGTACAAGCCTCAGCGTCCAGCTCAGGACAAATCGCCATGGAATAATTTTTACCATCCGTTGCTGCAAAAGCGCTGAAGTACTTGATACTGCTGATATGGTTTCCCTCTGGCGCCAAATGTTTTTGCCACCAAGAAGGATGTAAATGCTCCTCATCGCCAATATAGAAAGTTTGCGCCGTTCCTAGAGTCCCACCAATATTGAGGCTGATGTATTTATCGGCATGCCACTTAGCCACCTGTTTAACCACTGCATGGTGATCGCTCATATACCAGACGATCGCCAAAATAAGGCCCAAGAAGGCAATACCCGCAAATTTGGTCCAAGCCGATACGCCAACTAAAGCATCGCGGATTGCATCGGCATCGTTTATGGCCAACATCTTTACATGGGATTGCTCAGCGATATGCAACTGATAACCGCGGCGCGCAACGGTTTTAAGCTGTACTTCGGTGTAAGGTTCGAGCTTTTTTCTTAGGGTGCTAATGCACTGCGTTAGCGAAGTCGGTGCAACGACGCGGTCTGGCCACCCCACCTGCAACAAGGCTTCTTTCGTCAATATGGCGTTGGGGGAAGATAACAAGAGTACCAATATAGCCGCTTCAGAAAAGGTCAGGTCTATGGATGTGCCATGCACTTGATCAACTAGTTTTTTAGCCTGTTCATCTAACAATAAATATGAAGTGATTTTATGCATGTTAAACGCCTGAAAACTCAGCCAAAGTAGATAAGGTATGATCGCGCTAACGGCGGGCAAGCATATTGGGACAATGTTGTTCCCAAAAGCACTGTGACTTGCAGCCACCTATCTAAGATGGTTTATTTTACTTTTTAACAACATAAAATACTGTGACTGCATACTCAGTTTAGTTATTGTTTAATAAGCACAAAATTAGACTAATACAGGATTTGCTAAACTAAATTTCTTGACGTTTGAAGACCCAAGAGCACCCCAATAATAGAACAATAATCCAGCCGCCTAACAAACCATACATCATAGGTAATACCAATCCAGTTTGCGCGATTAAGGAAAGGCTACTTTTAGCTGCTAGTGTATCCGACGATGTGGCAAGCAAATTTAAGGCACGGAACAAGTCGGTAGGATTCAGTAGAATGAGTAGATTAAATAGATTGCGATTAAGCATTTCACTCATTCCAACCAAAACACTGAGCAAAATAAGATCATAAACTAGCACGAGCACAAACCATAAAATAAGTAACATCCCCAATGCCTTAGCTTTTTCTCGCACACACAAACTAACCCAATACCCCAATAGAACAAACACTAATGACAGCAAAATACTACTTATTATCAAATGGATAAATCCGATAACTATCGCGAATTGAGCCTGAGCATCGCCAAGTAGTATCAGTAATAATCCAGTCACACCAAAACCTAAGATACAGGCGATAGCCATCACGCACGCATGGCCCAAAAACTTGCCGCAGACAAGATGCCAACGCTCCAATGGATATGTTAGTAATAACAATAAAGTGCCAGATTCTTTCTCACCAACAAAGCTGTCATAACTCAACAAGATCGCGCCTAATGGCAGCATAAATACCGATAAAGTAACAAGCCCAGAAAGGATCTGCGCAGGATCAAGTATCACTAAGCTGCCCGATATTACGCTACCCATAAAGCTCACGCTGAGGGAAAGCAGCAGCAATATGCCCGCCATCATCCATAACCATCGATTACGCAAATTGTCCTTAAACTCCTTGGCAGCTATGGTACTCACTATACTTAGGGCACTTAAATGGCCGCACTGCCAAACCTCTGATTGACTCATACGGCTGCCTCCCACTTAACGCCTTGAGCCATATGTGTTACTTGCATGGTATCTGTAGATAAAACCTGAGGCTGAGAATGACAAACGGTTTCCATATAGTAATGAAACACAGACTGCAAACTCGAGGGCTCAACAGAAAAATCCCCTGCCGGCACTTTTTGTAATAGATGATGTAAAACGCCTGATTTTTGCTCCTGCGGTACTGCCAGTTTTAATCCCTGCGCCGAACTCGTCTCAATACATCCCGCTAAAATAGGATCTGCAAGTACCTCTTGCCTTTGAGTGTGGGATAAGGAATGCAAAAAGAGATGGTTTGGCAACTGAGTCGCAGCTCTTAGGGCGGTTAAGGTTCCCGAAGCTAACATTCGTCCTCGACCTAAAATCAAAGCCCGATCCATTTGATCTTGCACTAATCCTAACTCATGGGTACTGATGATAATTGCGCAGCCTTTAGCCTTAAGCTGGGCTATTTTTTGATACAGAAAAGCCGATGCTAAGGGATCTAGACCGACAGTCGGCTCATCAAGTAACAATACCTGAGGATCAGCCAATATTGCCTGAGCGAGCCCAAGACGCTGCCGCATTCCCTTGGAAAATGTACTCAGACGTTTATCTTTAGCGGCGTCTAAACCAAATTCAGCAAGTAATTCATGTACTTTTGTAAGAGCAACACCCTTAAGCTTAGCGAAATATCCGAGTAGTTCGAAAGCGGTCATGTTGTCATAAAAGCTCACATTTTCAGGTAAATAACCTAAAGATAAGCTCAACCTGGCACTCATAGATCCCACATTATGTCCTTGAACTTGGATCTGGCCACTTGTGGGTGTCAGCAATCCCAAAATAAGCTTAAGTAATGTAGACTTACCTGCACCATTATGGCCAAGGAGTGCGATAACTTGGCCTTTTAGGACCTCAAAATTCACGTCTTCCAATGCCTTAAAGTTGTTATAAAACTTACTGACATTTATCGCTTTAACGGCAATATCAGCACTAGCCACAGGCTTATTCGTCGAGAATGTGAAAGTCTGATTCATTGCGAACCTCCATCAATAAGTGCGGGCGAGACCGATTGCATTAAGGGAAAGCTATCGATAATCCCCGTCGTCATTTGGGGTTGAAATTGGCGTTCAACCCAACGCAGCAGTAAAACAACTGGACTTTCCATTAACAGTTTTGCTTCAGGATAAAGCCAAAATAGTTTGTCTAAGCTGTCATTGGGCCTATGGGCCAAATCACCTATCCCATCTAGATCCAGATCCCAGCCTTGGTATTCTGACCAATAATTGCCTTGTCCTTGATAACTCCACTCTAACTGTGTGTCGCCGACATATTTCACTTGGTTTTGATTCGCAATGATTCGATTATGCCAAAGACGGTTTTCCTCTCCGCCCATGGCCATACTGATCCCAGTATCGCTATGACTAAACTCGTTATCTTGAATACGGTTATTTTGAGCAGCGTAAATAAAAATGCCTTTGCCTTCGTTACCCAGCTCCACCGAACCTTGGGGATGCTTAACGTCTGTGGCGGTATTGGCCTGAATATGGGACTCGTTGGTGATATTGAGCAGAATACCAAAGTCCCGCGCTTGGCTAACGTGATTATGGTGCAGGTAGATTTGCTTTGAGCTCATCAGGGCATAACCGCCATCGACGTTGATAGCTTGATTGTGCGCGGCTTCATCGCCTCGGGTGTACATGTAATGGATGGCGTATTGCAACTTAGCGAATTGATTATGGTGAATTTGGCTGTCCGTCACCGACTCGAGATACACGCCATCGCGGACAAAAATAAAATGGTTATCTTGCACTTGGGGCGCACTCACATGCTTGAGAAAGACACCGTCACCCCGATCCAACACATAAATGGCGCCATTACCGCTGATATTGTTTTCAATGATGCGCGGCGCAGCAAGTTGCTCGCCATAAATCCCAAAGCCATCCCCGACAAGACGATTGCCCTTGATAAGCACCTCGTCTGCCCCCGGTAATAGCAGGATCCCCGCATCATGGTAATAAAGATCCCGTCCCCAATGGCGGATATTAAGCCCTTCAACAATCACCTTGGGTGCAGTAATGGTGAGGGCGCTACCTTGGCGCAGGGCATCGAGGGCCGCGCCCGCTTCGCCCTTGATATGAATGGAACGGGTAACATTAAAATTGCCTTCAAACACGGCGGTATCAAGTACGAGCGTGTCACCATCCTGCGCCTGCGCTAATGCTTGGGTTAAAGAGACGGTATCTTTAACCCTTAGCTCCTGCGCTACCCCGATAAAGGATAAGGTGCAGAGCCAACAGATAAGCAATAAACGCAGCATGAGCAATCGCCTACTTATCGCCAGCGAGCAATTCGAGGGTGATATCGTTAAAGGTTAATACGCGTCCACCGTATTCCTTTGCAAAGGCTTCGGCGGCGGCTTTAGTGCTAAAAGGTGCGACTGCTGGCCCCATCACGGCCTTTTTACTGGTGCCGTAAACATAAAATGCGCTGGCGGCATCGATAAAGGCGCCATCATCAGGCTGTTCCCAATCGGTTATCGCGGCGTCATGCACCATCATGTAAGCAATTTGTCTTTTATTTTCAGGCTGTAAGGCAAAGTTAAACATATCGCGGCTAGAGCAAAACTTAGGTACCATCTTCTCGGCCTTAAGATGTACTTGCCCCTTTGGTCCAGGATATTTAGTGATCACCATACCGCACAGATGGCAACGATCGTGCTCGTGGATCATCTCGGCTTTATGTTGGTGATCGGTCGCTTCACTCTTATTGCAGCCTAATAACAAAGGAGCGAGTAGTAACAACCCAAAGAACTTTTTCATGCTGTTAATCCTTTGAAAAATATCAACGCCTCGCCAAGGCACCTTGCAGGGACAGACCTCTTGCGACGAGGGTTGATAAAAAATGGTTCATCAAAGGCCGAGGCCTTAGTACATAGTTAAATCGCGTAGTTTTGACCCGCTAACAGGATGAAGAGTCGTAGACACATCATGCCCACCACCGCAGACATTCCCGACATATAAAACGCTTTGGCCGAATGGCTAAAATGTTTACCCGTCGCAAAGTTCAGTAGCAGTGGCGCACCAAAGCCGATACCCACAACACCAATCCAGAATACGCTCGCCCACACACCTTCATGGAAAGCGGCAAAAGCAAATTGACCACCGGCATTACCCGTTAATAGTGCTGTCGCGATCATGAAAATAAACATGGCTTCGGCGAACATAATCGGCCACTCGGCGCCGTGTAGGATCTTCATTTCGCCGCTGTGCAGGGGTTCTTTAAATAACCACACCGCCAGCATTTTGGCCGAGGCGCCACCCGCGGATAAACCCGAGGCAATAAACAGTGCTGGGAGTACCGAGGTGTTGATCAGTGGGAAGCGGATCAGCGCAGAAATCAAGAAGCCTGTGTAAGCACATACTGATAACGCCAGTATTAAAACGAGCGCTTCCATTGGGCGTCTAAAGCCTTTTAACTTGGCAATAATTGGCGCTAAAAACTTCAATTGTGGGATGACCATCAGCTCTTTTTCGAGGGCTAAAAGCGCTACCACTGCCACTAACGGGATATACACCGACAGCGCAATAACACCAATCGACATCACAGAATTTAAGTTATAGAACACCAAAATTCGCCAAAAGAATAAGGGGTTAGTCAAGTCGAGTACCAGACATAACATCCCTAAGCTAATGGTGACAAAGGACAGCAAGGTCGCGGCTTTTAAGAAGGCGGTGTTTTCAACCTGGCCTAGGTAAAAACGCAGCGCCAGCGCAATGGTTAACGCCCCGCCCGAAATCCCCGCGAAAAATAAATACACTGCAATCGGCCAAGGCCAAGCAACGCCTTGGGATAAGCCGAGGGTAAATTCCATACTGGTATCCATATTTACACTCCCAGTTTGACGATTGGTATGTAACGTAAGCTCGGCTCAGTACCAAACTGCGGCTTAATCCGCACTGAGTCTTTTACCGCCAATAACTTACTCACATAGGACTGAGGATCATTGGCATCACCAAAGATCAGCGCGTCGTACTTACAGCTCTGTACGCAGGCGGGTAGCTCGCCCTTAGACAGCTTGCTATGCAAACAGAAGTCACAGTTATCCGCCACATCCGTCTCTTTGTTGATGTAACGTGCATTGTAAGGACATGCGCCAATACAATATTTGCAGCCCGCGCATTTACTTGCATCCATAGTCACAATGCCGGTTTTGGCGTCGCGGTGCGCGGCGCCCGTTGGGCAAACAGTGACACAGGGGGCGTTTTTACACTGCTGGCAGGAAACCCGCACAAACTTACGCTCACAGTCGCAACTCATCTTGCCACAGTGAGGGCAGGCTTGACCTTCAACACGACCACTTTGCTGCTCAAGGATCACCCGAGAAACACCCGCGGGTAAGTTGTTTGCTTGGTTACAGGCGGTTTTACAATCACCACAACCGACACATTTATTTTGGTCAAAGACCATGACGTAATGGGGCTTATGGGCGCTGTCAGCATCTTCTTTGACCGAACACCCGGCTAAAGGCGTTAACATCAAAGAGCACATGCCAGCGCTTTTAAGGAACCTCCGTCTCTCTATATTTTCACTCACAACATCCTCCATCTATCGGTTTTATACCGACGTTTTTATTTATATCGTTATCGTTCCTACATGCCTGAAAATGGCTAGCGACTTGATTAATATCCACTTTCATTCAATTTGCTTTGGGCCTTGCCAATGGCATTTAAAATGGCCTCACGATTAATCTCTGCCGTTGGCTGTGACAGTAGTGCCTGCCAATGGTCTATCGCCTCTTGGTAACGCCCATGCAGATACGCATCGGTGGCCTGTAACATGCGGGTTTGTGGCTCAAAGGGCGCAAACGCCAAGATCTGTGCAATCAGCGCTTGGGTTTGCGGCGTCATTTGGCGCGCATCGCGGTAATACAGGGCATTGGCCTTAGCGCCGAGCACCTCGGCGTCCTCACCCACTAGCGCAAGCAACTTGTCTAAGGTCTGCACCGCATCGCTATATAAACCACCCGCGCTGTAAGCCTGGGCAAGCGCCTGTAATGCCAACGGGTTTTGTGGTTGTTCATCCACGAGACGCTGGGCTTTGGTGATGTCGGCAGCGACTAAGTAGTCAATATGCTCATTGACTATGCCCTTATCCCAATCCTGATAACGCCCCGTTTGGCTGTAGATGGCGAGCGTCATGACAAGCAATACACCACTGCACAGCACTGGCAACCCATGGGAGGCTAGAGGCAAGCTCGCCACGGTTTGCAGTTGGTTTAAGCGTGCGTGTTGCCAAAAAATCCAAGCAACAAATCCGCTTAATAGGAGTGCGATGGTGAACCCTAAACTTGCCATACCTAACCTCTTTGTTTGCCGCTCCAAGCTTATGACTGAGCGAACAAAACTAAACGCTCAGTCCCCGATGTTTGCTCTTAGTGAGCAGGCATCATGCCCATCATGCGGGCTTCTTTTTTCTCACTTGGCTTTTCGATATTTTTCAGTTCGATTTCAAAGATCAAGGTAGATTGCGGTGGAATTTCACCCACAAATTCATTGCCATAGGCTAAGTTTGCGGGGATGACAAAGCGGTATTTAGAGCCCATAGGCATCAGTTTTAAGCCCTCTTCCCAACCGGGGATCACTGTCATTAAGGCAAAACGCGTAGGGTCTTTGCGGCCAACGGTGTTTTCAAATTCAGTACCATCGATAAGCTTGCCGACGTATTCAACGGTCACCACATCTTCTGGATTAGGCTTTTTGCCTTCGCCCGTAACCAGCACTTCATATTGCAGACCAGAATCAGTCACTTTGACGCCAGACTTCTTTTTGTTTTCAGCAAGAAAGGCTTCACCCGCTTTGATATTTTCAGCAGCTAATTTTTCAGCGTTGGCTTTTCTCACTTGATTTAATTCTTCGGCGCGTTGATTGAGGTATGTCAGTACTTCTTCATCGGTTAATTGCTGTTGTTTTTTCAGCGCGTCCACAAAACCTTGAACAACTAAGTCCACATTCACTTCTGCGCCCAGTTCTACTTGGTTATAAACCTGGCCAGAAATGTAGTTACCAACGGATGCACCGATACTGTAAGACGCTTTTTCTGCATCGGTTTTAAGGCTTGGGGCGGCAAAGCTCGCCATAGATACAAACAGTGCGGCGCAGGTCGCCACTGTGATGGTTTTTGGGATAAAAGACGTTGGCATAGATGTTTTCATTTTATATTCTCTTCTATTTAGCCCTTGGGCTTAGTGCGTTAGCCGAAAACGTATGGGCATTACCCATAACCGATTAAAATATTTATTTGATTACTATGGTTTTTCTGTTGCTCTTCCGGACATACGCCAACCGAAAATACCATCGGCCATATGGCGAACTCCGGTGTAACCTAGCTTCATGGTCTCCCGAGCGGCCATGTTGCTAGCGGTACAAAGGCGATTAGCGCAATAGAACACCATCACCGCATCTTTATTCTTTGGAAGTAACTCTCTCCAATTTTGAACATTGAAAAAAACCGCTCCGGGGACAAAACCTTCCGCCCAGATTTCCAGCGTGTTTACGTCGAAAAAATAAACCTCTTGCTTGCCGACTAAGGTTTCAGCTTCCCGCATGGAAATAGGATTTAACTGAATTTCGTTATAGGGCGCTTCAGAGATATCAGAACCTCCCCCTGCGATGGCGGGTAGGCTAATGCCCCCTAAGCTCAGAGCCATTAAGCCGCCGATAAGGCTTTGTCGGATCACGTTATTCATCATTTGGCCTCGTATATTCCCCGGCACGGGTGTGTCGGGGACAAGTTAGACTCGAGTCGAACTACATTTTCTGTGCGCTCAGACCTTTACCATCGATAATGGCTTGGGCTTGAGTCACATAGGTTAAGGCAGCATCAAGACGTTTCAGTGAGTAACTTGGGCCGTGCGCACCCCATGAACCGTCAGCCTTAATCAGGCGAACAACATCTTGGGCTTTGTCGGTCAACATCAACACTAGCGTCTTGTCTTCAACCGACAGCTTGGTGACTTCTAACAGCTTGTCGATACGGGCAAGGGCTTGTTCTACTAGGGCAAAAGTTTCTTTAACTGGTTTTTGCCACTTTTGAACTTCGCCATAGATTTCCATCTGGTCTTCAAAGTGCAGACCCACTTCAAGTTCAGATTGGAACTGGCTATGACAACCTTTGTTTTCGGTCACATCGTGGTCTGAAGCTGAAGTACGGGCGCAGGTCCACATCAAGTCGAGGTAGTTGTAGCCGTTTTCATCTTTCGCCACAGTCCAGCCCTTGGTCGTCGCATCGCGCGACTTACCTTCAGGTGGGTTGAGGGTCTTACGCAGTGGGTCGACATCAATCTTCCACATGTGTGACTTACGCACGTTGTCGAAGCCCGCCATATCTGGGAATTGGATCGCAGTGAAGTTTTCACAGCTTCCCATGTTTGGCATGTGACAGCTTTGGCAAGTTTGGTTGCTGTGGGTGTTGGTGTTCTTGGCGATCTCGGCTTGAGCCGTATGACAGTCAGTACACTCTTTGATGATTTTTGGCTTGGTAGTACCAGATTTCCAATCACCATCAGTCACTTCGTGTGGATCGTGACAGGTTGAACAACGCATGCCTTTGTCATAGTGTGCAGAGGCAAACATTTGCGAACCTTCAGTACCGCAAGATGGGCAAGAAGATTTCATCTTCACGTTGAAGGCATATTCCAGTTTCTCTTTACCCTGTGGCGTTTCAGCTAGCTCTTCAACAAAATTGAAGCGTTGGTGACAACGTTCACAGTTAGATGGCATACCGCCACCAATACCGCCGTCTAAGTGGCCGCCTGCGCCATGACACTCTTCACAGGTAATCCCTTTAGAAATCGTGTGTTTTTGCAGCTCTTTTGGGTTACCTAAGGCAGCGAAGAATTCATCTTTAGTTTGGAAGTCAAACTTAAAGCTGTGGCACATTTCGCAATAGGAGCTAGCTGGTTGGAATAGGAATTCCTTCTCGTACTTAGCACCGTATGAGCTCATGCCCCATTGGTGTGAACCGCTGGTACCAAAATCTTCCATTTTGACAGGGAAACTTGGGATAGCTTTGTTAATTTTTGCAGCCATTTCAGGGGTTAACCACTCAGCCCAACCGCGGGAGAATTGGTTACCACCGGCGACCATAGTACCAGTGCCATCTTTCAGCAGACCGTCTTTCACGTGGTAAGTACCGCGCACCAGATAGGCGTCGATAAAACCATATTTGGTACGTGGCGTCCCCACAGTTGCATAGATAGCGTCTGGCGTAATACCCGATGGCAGAATCGAGGTATCTTTGGTGGTATACATGGTTTTTTTCAGGTCGTTATCGACTTCTGGATGTTCGCCAGGGAAGCGAATCGTCTTAGAGTGACGTGAACGTCTCCATTTTTCGTATTGCGGACCATGGCACTCACCGCATTTTTCGGGGCCAACAAACTTGTTAGGGAAATCTAAAATCGATTTTGCCCCTAAACGATATTGCAGTGCTTTTGGACGTTGACCATCGTTATAGGCACTATAACGTACAGCGGTGCCATCAGTTGAGTTCACTTCTTTACTGTGTTTACTGTAAGCAACACTGTCACCACCGTGTAAATATTCTTCACCGCGGTCACTGACTTTATAAGTGCCCTTTAATCGACCTTCCGCGTCATATTTAAAAACGGGGTGATTTTCAAATAAAAAATCAAATAATTCTTGCTCTTGAACAATATAATCCTGCAGTGTTTTAACACCACGGGATTTCTCCATTAAATTGTCATTTAAATTGGGATTAGCCAAAATATCTTGAGTATAGTGGGATTGCTGTTTATTACCCACTCCAGGGACCACTTTACCATCCGATTTAGCATCGGATGCGATTGTGGTAGCGCTTACGGCAGAACCTAAACAAAACAGCACGCCTAAGGCTGTTTTGATTTTCCATCGCTTCATCATTCACTCCTAATTTATCATTAGTTTTATATTCTCCACTGAACCTAACTGTTCACTGAACGACATAAACAATTGACCAGTGGCTGCATGATGACGGAGTGGAAAAACAAAAAATCTGCGCTAGAGCACATTAAATTTTAATTCAGAAATCAAGAGGAGCCAAAATAATTAAATCATAACAAATCAACACCTTAAACAATGAAAAACAGTAGTTAATTAGATCTAAAAGATGTTTTTTGAACTCTAAAAAAATCTAAAAATGGCTTTGATTTTTCAAAAATAAACAAAGTCATAAATGACCATTTTAATGCCGAGACAGATCACATTCCTTCCACAAAAACTCAGCTACCCTGCGAGTCAATCGTTAAATGGTTAAAGACTCAATATCCAATTTAGCCAGGCAACAATAAAAATAAATAAGTTAGTAGCGATTAACCGCTAAAAAAGTTAACCCATTATTAATTCCAGAATTAATGCGATTCGACAACCAATGCTATGCAGGAAATATCTATGACAAATATGATTCCAGAGCTAGGGCACATATTGCTGATCATGAGTACTGTGTTGGCATTATTGTCGGCTAGCCATCATTTAATCGGTAGCTACCGGAATAACTTTTACCTAATCAGCTTTGGCAATAAATTATTCTACGCTCTCTTTTTTACCTTGCTGGCAGCATTATTTAGCTTAATTTTTAGCTTTATTACCGATAACTTTTCAGTCGCCTATGTTGCCAATCATTCTAATAGTCAGCTCGCCCTCGGTTATAAAATCGCGGCGGTGTGGGGCAGCCACGAAGGCTCAATGTTATTTTGGGTGTTCGCCATTGCCCTGTGGGGTGCGGTGATCAATTGGCGTCAAGCGACGCATAACGCCAAGCTCGCCAATTTACAGGCTGATAGGGCTTACTTTGGCAGAGTTCTCGCTATTTTGGCCTTAGTGATCCTCGGCTTTAATTTGTTTTTACTCTTTACCTCCAATCCCTTTGCCCGCTTACTCCCAAACATTCCAGTCGAAGGACGCGACCTTAACCCCATATTGCAGGACATTGGCTTAATACTGCATCCACCAATGCTGTTTTTAGGTTATGTCGGGCTAACGGTTTGCTTTGCCGCAGCACTGGCATCACTCATTGGGGGCAAATTACCTGCTCGCCACCTCGATTACCTTCGCCCTTGGGTGTTACTGGCGTGGATTTTCCTTACTGGTGGCAATGCCTTTGGTTCTTGGTGGGCCTATAACGAACTGGGCTGGGGCGGATGGTGGTTTTGGGACCCTGTAGAAAACGCGTCATTTATCCCTTGGCTTGTCGCTACAGCATTAGTCCATTCCATTGTTCTGACGAAACGCACTAATGGCTTTCAAATCACAACATTGCTGCTGTGCCTATTAGCTTTCTCACTCAGTTTGCTGGGCAGTTTTTTGGTACGTTCCGGCATAGTGCAATCGGTGCATGCCTTTGCCGCTGATCCTACCCGTGGTATGTCAATCCTCTGTTTATTAATACTTTTTGTTAGCGTAGCTCTGCTCACCTTTGCACTTAAAGCCAATAACTTCAGACACTCAGTTCGGCATAGCATTTTCAGTAAAGAAACGCTGTTGCTACTCGGTATTGTAATATTAGTCGTAGCGGCATTTTCCGTTCTACTCGGTACCTTCTATCCCTTGCTCTATGAATTACTTGGTTTAGGTACACTTTCTGTCGGTGCCCCTTATTTTAATGCGATCTTTGTACCTCTGACCTTCTTACTCGTACTCTTGATGGGTGTCGCCCCTTTAGCTGGTTGGCAAAAAGCATCCAAAGCTCAAGTTAAGCCTTTGATCATACCCGGTACACTGATCTTAACTGCAGCTCTGTGGATAAGCTTACAGGCAGCAACTGGCAACAATTTATTTCTATTACTTGGCACTGCAGCAGCGCTTTGGTTACTCGTTTGCTTATTATTAACATTGATAGCAGCATTAGGATTAAAAAATAAAAATCACCAAAATAAACAGCCTGTTAAAGAAAATATAAATACAGCTAAGCCTCTCCCTAAACGACGCCTCATGGCCATGCTGCTTGCTCATTTAGGCGTGGCTGTAACTATAATAGGTGCGACGGCCGTCTCTTTCTTTGAACAAGAAGCCCTGCTAAGAATGGGCCCAGGCCAAGGTAAGCCGTTAGCGGGTTATGTCTTAGTTTATGAAAGTACCGAGAATATCGAGACCAAGAGTTTTACTGCGATTCAAGCCAATATCAGTATCCGTGATACAGCCCAAGATGAGCTGGTACTAGGTTATATCACCCCACAACGACAAACCTTCAAAAGCAATGCCATGGAAATGTCCCATGCTGGTATTGATCACGGCCTATGGCGGGATATTTATGTCTCGATGGGATTGCAACTTAGTGATAACGAATACCTGATCCGCATCAGCTATAAACCCCTTGCCAGTTGGATCTGGCTTGGGGCACTGCTAATGATGTTAGGTGGAACTGTCGCCGCTTGGCCTACTCGCAGCCTGAGTTATTACCCGAAACCAGCAGCCTTACCTAACTCATCCCATTCATTGCAAAGGGAAATGCTTGCCTAATGAATCCATTATTTCGCTCACCTTACCTCAGTGCTTTTATCTGGTTGCTTTTTACCACGCTGTTTCTAGGCGGGACTGCATTCCTCGCTATGGCGCAAGAGCAACCTGTCTCTAACACTGCTCATCAACAACAAGCTATGGGTATCAGTAAACTGCTTCGCTGTCCTATGGCAACAAATCTAAGCTTGTTTGAATCACAAGCCCCTATCGCACATGAGCTTAAAGCTCAAATTTTTTCCATGTTAGAACAAGGAGATAGCCAAGATGAAATCATTTTTTTTATGGTACAGCGCTATGGTGAAAAAATTCGTTATCAACCCGAACTGAAAGGCTCTACGGTCGCACTTTGGTTTGGCCCGCTACTCTTGCTATTACTCGGTGTAGGTATTTGCCTTGGACTCATTAAGCGCTGAGCACTGAGTTCCCTATCTCAAATTAAGGATTCACCATGAAACTATGCTCTATGCGACTCATTCTGCTATGCAGTTTTGTCCTGTTAAACAACGCAGTCCAAGCCCATTCATTACAGAATAAGCTTTACGACACTGGCGAAGCGATTCCTAAACCTAGGGTAATGAGAGGCTTCGTTGAAATGCAGCACGCACGCGGCGTACCGGATGTGCCTTTCATTGATGAAGCGGGAAAAACTCAAACCCTAAAACAACATCAAGGTAAACTGGTTCTCGTTAATCTTTGGGCAACTTGGTGCGCCCCCTGCCTGCGTGAAATCCCAGAGCTTCAACATCTTAAACAAGAATATCAAGGGAAAAATATCGCCATAGTCCCAATCTCCATCGATGAGGAACCTAAGGATGTGCGACCTTTCCTCACTCAACATAATTTTAGCGACTACCAAACTTGGTTCGATCCAACACAAAACATAGAACAGATCATTCCTGCAAACGTCGTTCCTGCGACGTATTTTTTTGATGCTAAAGGTAATCTTGTTGGTTTCGTACGCGGGTATCTCGATTGGGGCGATAAAGACGTCATCCCTTATCTTGATAAATTAATCGCTAAATACGGCCAGTAATCATTTTGTACTAAAAGCCAGTTTACATCTCCGTTCGGTAGCCCACCCTACATTTGCCGAAACCCGCTGCACCCGAATTTGCAGCGGGTATTTTTTACACTTAAGAGCAAATACCTGAGCTTTGTATTCTGCGGCGCATTTCTTTAAAATTGCCGCCAACTACTTATTGTTTATTGATCCCAAGGCTATCCAGATGAAACTCACCCGCTTAACTCAACCTATTTATGACCACTTATATCGTGATATCAGTGAGTTTCGCAGCACCTTCGACTTGCCCGTTAATGATGTTGATTCCTTAGATGACAAGGCAGACACTTTACATACTTCGCTGATTATTGAAGAGTTAACTGAACTTGCCGAAGCCGATAGCCGTATCGAGCAGGCCGATGCCATTGTCGATTCTGTGTATGTATTAATGGGACGTTTAGTGCATTTAGGCGCACAAGCCATGACCGACAGACTCGAAATCAGCTACCTGATTGACTTACTGCTGTGTGTGGCTAAAAACCGTGAAATTGACTTTATCGCCTGCTGGGACGAAGTACATTCGAGCAACATGAGCAAAGTGTGCCGCAACGAGCAAGAACTGGCTGAGACAGTTGCCTTTTATGCTAAGCAAGGTGTTGAAATTGTCGGCAGCAAAAAAGGCGACTTCATCATAGCCAAATGCGCCAAAGATGTAGAAATGGCGGGTAAAGTGGTGCGCCAAGGTAAGGTACTAAAATCGGTATACTACCGCCCAGCAGATCTGACAACACTGGTTAAAGCCTAGATTTGATAGCTTTGTTTATGAGCCTGTTATTTGCAGGCTCTTATTTAGCCAAGGCAATTATCTCGCCTAAGCGATTATCCTGCAGTAATGACTTTTCAGCGTGTGTTTTAACGAGGCAATCCGTATGAATCCTGCGAAAGTAGTGCGTGCCGAGGTGAAGCAATTAACTGATTTGCCGAATATTGGCAAAGCTTGTGCGGCGGATTTACGTTTGCTTGGTATAGATAAACCAGAGCAACTGCTGGGGCAAAATCCCTACGACCTGTATCAAACCCTGTGTAACAAAACGGGCCAGCGACACGACCCGTGCATGATCGATGTGTTTATCTCCATCACCCGTTTTATGGCGGGCGAAGATGCTAAACCTTGGTGGTTTTACACCGATGAGCGTAAAAATACCTTAGGGCAGACTAAACCTTAGCTTTTAGCTTCCCGCCTGTTTATCACTTTGTATTATTTCAGGCTCTTCCCTTAACCATTCCCGCCAAATTGCCACCAGCAAGGCCATCAATACTGGGCCGACAAACAAACCGACAAAACCCATGGTTTTCACACCGCCGATCAACCCGAAAAAAGTCGGTAAGAAAGGCAATTTAATCGGTCCGCCGACAAGATTAGGCCTTAAGGTTTTATCGACAATAAACAGCTCTATGCTGCCCCAAAGGAACAAGCCGACGCCCGCCGTCATATCGCCAGTGCCGACAAGATAGAGTGAAATCAAGGTAAACATGGTTGGCGCGCCGCCGGGAACCAAGGCCATAAAGGCGGTTAACACCCCAAAAGCCACGGCCGATGGCACACCCGCAATCCAATAGGCAATCCCCAGCACTATGCCCTCACCAATCGCGATAAGCGTCATGCCGATCACCGTCGAACTGACCGTAGCTGGCACCACACGGGAGAAGCTATGCCAGCGGGCGGGCAATACTCGCTCGCCGACAATATCTAACTGTTTGGCCACTTGCTCGCCATCTTTATAGAGGAAAAACAACGTGATCAACATAAAAAGTAAGGTCAGTAGCAGGCCTAGTGTGTTCCAGCCCAATTGCAGCACCCAACGGGAAATGCCACTCAGGTTCTGACCACTGATGGCACTGATGATTTTGCCTAGCTCGTGGGGTTCACCGATAAATTGCTGCCATTGCAGGGTTAACCATTCACCCATCCAAGGTAAATCTTTGATCCACAAGGGCACGGGCGAACCATGTTGGTTAGTAAACACCAACCAATCAACCCAAGTTCTAATTTCTTGTAACGCATAGGAAAATACAAACACCAGCGGGATAATCAGCCCGAGCACAATACAACATAGGGCAATGGTTGCCGCCAACGCCGAACGACCACCGCATTTTGCCAATAGTTTTTGATAAAGAGGCCAACTCGAAAAACACACAATCAATGCAGCTAAGGCGGGCACTAAAAAATCGATAAAAAAGAATACGCCAGCACACAAGAGCAAAACCAACAAACTACGACCAATAGCGGCATTACTGAAAATCGGCGTCATAGTGATAACACTCCCCACAATACAATCCAACGATAAGATCGAAAACACTCGGCATTCTATCAAAAGCCTAACAGTTGAAATGAGCTTATTGCGCCGAGAGTTGCTTAACGAGCTGCTCTGGTTGACTAAAATCGGTAATGCGCTGAATGACTTTCCCGTCCTTAACCCAAAGTAACGTCGGGATATTGCGGATTTTAAAATGATTAAATAACACGCCTAACTCATCGATACTAAAATCGATTTTAGTCTGATAAAGCTGCTTAAAATCTTCGAGTGCTTTATCGTCTGTCCACAGGTGATTGACCACACCGTGCCACGCTTTATTCGGCACTTTTTGCGCGAGATTATTTAAGCCTTTTTGGACGGCAATACACTCTTTCGACATTTCTGGACGGCTCTCTGCCAAGTACCAATCACACCAAGTTGCGGTGAAAAAGAGTAGATGCTCACCTTGTTCCCAAGGCTTGAGTAACTTAGCCGTTTGCTCGGCACTAGGCGCCTCTGTTGTCTGCGCGGTCAACTCTTGGCCATTCGCCAACATATCGATAAATTTATCTAAATTAGCATCTGACTCGTGGCTAGTGTAAACCACATCACCGGCACGATTGATTAATACACTATAGGGCGTGCCGACCAAGCCTAAAGCCACACCCAACTCACCTTCATTATCCAACCACACTGGCATAGTTAGCCCGAAGCGCGCGATAACGTCAGCGATCTTAGGTTGCTCTTCATTAATATTGATGTTCACTGCGTCGATATTAATCTTGTCCTGATACTTCTTCTGTAAGGCTTCAAAATGCGGCATTTGTTCCATACAGGGCTGACACCAAGTTGCCCAAAACTTTAGATATATCGGCTTGTTACCCGCAACGCTGGCTAAGGTCACTTGCTGCTGATCGGGATAGGTTTTAAGTGCAATATCTTGATAGGCTTTGTCGCCCGCAAACGTAGCAAAACTCACGACGGCAAGGCACATAACAATGATTTGACGTAACAACATAGTGTTTTCCTTAAATTGATAGATCACTCGCATCCACGACTATGGGGCCAGTGATTTGCAGCCATTTACACAGAAAATACATAATTAAAGGGAGTGACAGTCTACCCAGCAGCCAACCTTTAACCAGTGAGTATAAACTAACAATCCGCTAATTTAGCCATGTAAAATGTAAGCCTTGGTGAGCATATCAATGAGTATTAATCGTCTATTAATACAACATCTTAAACTATCAAGCCTAACGCCAATTGTCTTGTTAGCTCTGCGGCAGGAATAGTCTGACAGCCGGTTGCATTTTGGCCGCACCAGAGCGGGCTAAAATCACCGAACCCTTGTTGCTCGGCGGCGCTTCGCAATCCTGCGACGGAACTTGAGGCGAGCGGAAAATCCGGTACGGCGTTATTGATAGGTCCAAGTTCTGCCATAAAACGGTTCACTATGCCACGGGCGGGGCGACCGGAAAATAAGTTAGTCAGAGCCGTATGTTGCGCCGCCTCACTCTGCAGGGCGGCACGGTGAATATCACTGGTGGTGCATTCAGGACAAAGTAAATAGGCCGTCCCCACTTGCACCGCCGAAGCGCCCATCGCCATAGCGGCACGCACGGTTTTGGCATCGACTATGCCACCCGCTGCAATAACAGGAATATCCACGGCGGCGATGATTTGCGGCAATAAACTAAAAGTGCCGAGCTGCTCGGTTAAATCATCGGATAAAAAATGTCCCCTATGGCCGCCCGCTTCTAAACCCTGCGCAATAATGGCATCTACGCCACGCGCTTCTAACCAGAGCGCTTCTTCCACTGTGGTCGCCGTCGAGATGATCTTAGATCCCCAAGACTTTATCTCCAGCAACAAGTCTTCATTGGGTAAACCAAAGTGAAAACTCACAACCTCAGGTTTGAATTTGGCTAACACTTCAGCTTGAGCGCTTGTGTAGGGCGCGCGTTGTGCTCCCGCAGTTTGGGTATCAGGATGGATACCCAGCTCAGCAAAATAAGGCGCGAGTTGCTTGAGCCATGCAGCTTGTTTCGCCGCTTGCGGTTCGGGCTCGTGATGACAAAAGAAGTTTACATTGATGGGCTTAGTCGTTTGGGCGCGGATCTGTGTCAATGCGGCATCTAAGGCTTCAAGGGATAACATGGCGCAGGGCAAAGTTCCCAACGCACCGGCTTGCGACACGGCTATCGTTAAGGCACTGCCCTGAACACCCGCCATCGGCGCTTGAATAATTGGCAATTCGATTCCAAATAATCGGGTTAACTGGCACGGCATACATCATCTCCTTTGACTGGTTATCACTTGACGATCAATCCTGATATGGCCCTGCGGCTAAACGTTGGGAGATCCACCACAGATTACCCACGGGATCCCGCACTCCACCTTGGCGATCGCCATAGGGTTTATCCGCCACTTCCATGATTAACTCGCCCGCAGCAGCAAGCGCCTGAGCTACCGATTTATCGGCATCTGCCACATACAAATAGTAGGATGCTGGCATTGGCGGAAACGCTTCACTCGCCTCGCTTAACATAAATAGGCAGTCGCCGATTTGCATCTGCGCATTGGCTATTTTGCCATCCAATCGATGGGAAATATGTAGCGCTTTAGCATCAAAGGCTTTTTGCATAAAGGCCACTAAACTATCGGCATTGTTGATAATCATATACGGGCTAACCCGTGAAAATCCTGGCGGAATAAACATAACGACTCCTTGTTACCTAAGCATGAAATTGATCATAAAAAACCACTATAAGCCAATGACTATAGACTAAGCACGAGGGCGAAAACTAGCCCGCTGCCATTAAGCCTTCAACGTGAAATGTAAACTTAAGCATTCAGTGAACGAGCCAAAGCGTAAAGCCTGCAGATGCGTTGCCCCATGGCGTTTAAGTCATTTTATATCTTTGCGGCCAAACCATAACAGTACTGCTTTACGCTTGTTATTAAACAATAAATTAGCTTTATTTAACTATGATTAAGCAACTACGGATCCTTGTTCTATGCTTAGTTCACTGTTCACTTAACATCATGAGCCTATGCACTTGACTGCATTCTTCGCCCGTTCCCTCAGGATATGCCTCCTCTTAACCCTTAGCTGTTTCGTCTTTGCAGTGCAGGCAGCTTGGTATCCCGCCGATGTCATTGCCGACGGTCAAAAGACCCTCTACACGCCACTCACTAAGGCCAATCAAGCATGGCGGATCTGCGCCTTACTTCCCCACGGGAAAGATCAATATTGGTGGGGCGTCGCCTTTGGATTATCACAAGAAGCCGAGCGCCAAGGGGTAACGCTTGGCATTTATGATGCTGGTGGATATGACAAGATTGAGCAGCAAAAACAGCTACTCCATGATTGTTATGCACTCAAGGCTCAAGCTTATATTATTGCCGCCAATACCGCTGACGGACTGATTGCGGATATTGAACAACTCAGCGCTGCGGGCATTCCGGTTATCGATTTAGTCAATGGTATCGCGACCGACAAACTCACGAGTCGCTCCTTAGTCAGCTTTGAAGATATGTCCGTTGCGGCGACAGAATATATTGCGGCGCAGCAGCGAGAAGCTATCAATCAGGAGTCACCTAAGCTTAAGGTGGCGTGGTTTCCTGGGCCTAAGGGTGCATCTTGGGTGATGGCGGCGGAACAAGGATTTAGACGGGCGGCAGCTAAACAAGAGTTCGACACAATTGAAGGCGGTTACGGTACGACGGAGTTATTTGTTCAAGCGGATTTGGTGCGAAAAGTACTTGCAAAACAAAGCGTAGATTATGTAATTGCCAATGCGGTGGCGGCCACGTTCGCGGCGCGCTTTTTAGATGGACGCCGGAATCAAACCGGCAAAGTCATCGCATTTTACTCTAATGCGCAAACTATAGAATTAGTGCAGAAAAAGCAGCTACTCGCGACAGTCAGTGACTCACCGGTATTGCAGGCTCGCATTGCTATCGATCTGGCGGTGCGCGCACTCGAAGGTGCGCCTTATCCCCGCAGAGTGAGCCCTGTTATCAAGGTCATCTCCCAAGACAACATCCACCAAATCGATTTAGAACAAATATTAGCGCCGGAAAATCAATGGATGATCCATCAAGATCTGCCCAGCGTAAACGGTACTCGTTAAATCAAATAGTCCGCACCCAGCCCAACAAATAAGGCTAAACCTGCCCAGTTATTATTGAGGAAGGCTTTAAAACAAGGGGCTCGTTCACGATCAAAAATCAGCATTTGCTGGTAAGTACTAAAACCGACAAAAGTCAGTATGCCTAAACCATACAGCAAACCACGGTCAGCGCTCCAACCGGCGGCGATAAAACAAGCCAAGGCGGCAAGCTGAAATAACCCTATGATTTGGCGATCATATTCACCGAACAAAATCGCAGTGGATTTAATGCCCACCTTTAAATCATCGTCCCTATCGACCATGGCATACATAGTGTCGTAGGCGACAGTCCAACACCAATTGGCGGCAAATAACCACCAAGCCTCCATCGGCACTTCACCCGTTTGCGCGGCATAAGCCATAGGGATAGACCAACTCCACACTATGCCTAAAAACATCTGCGGCATGTTGGTGATGCGTTTAGTGAAGGGATAAATAATCGTGAGGATAATGCCAACAACGGATAGTTTAACGACTAATCCATTGAGTAATAAAACTAAACCAAAAGCGGATAAACCTAAAATGACGAACAGTATCAGCGCTTCTTTGGTGCTGATTTCGCCACTGGCTAGCGGGCGTGATCGAGTGCGTTCAACAAAAGAGTCGAGATCGCGATCGGCATAGTCGTTAATAATGCAGCCACAGGCACGCATGATCACTACGCCAATAATGAAGATAACCAAGACCTTAAGATCCGGCATGCCACCCGCAGCTAACATTAGCGCCATCAAACATGGCCACAGCAATAATAGCGTACCTATGGGGCGGTCGATTCGAGTAAGACGGGAATACACATCCCACTTTTGCTTTAAATTCATTAACTAGGTACTCCCAATACCCTCAAGTTTCCACTCGGTTTTCAGGCTTAGCATCATATACCCATGCTTCACCCGATGCGAATTCATCCCCTAAAAGCGTGTCACAAAAAGCTGACATTTATCGCGATGATGTCAGTCATCACAGCGCTTCTAAACGAGCGTAAGCAACTACTAACCACTTGCTGCCAAAGTCAGTAAAGCTGACTTGCACGCGCCCTTGGGCACCGCTGCCCTCAAAGTTGGTCACCTTGCCTTCACCAAATTTAGGGTGATTGACTCGTTGGCCGACGTTAAAACCGGTATCGTTTGTGGCAGCCGACTTTTGAGTGCTAAAACGATTATTCGCCATTGGGGTTGAAACCTGCGCCTTGAGGCGGATTTCATCCACATATTGCGGTGGGATCTCTTTGATAAAACGCGATGGCCGAGCGTAATCTTCGCGGCCATAAATGCGCCGTGATTCCGCATAGGTAATGTAGAGTTTTTCCATCGCGCGGGTCATGCCCACATAGCAGAGACGGCGTTCTTCATCGAGTCTATCGCCCTCTTCGAGTGCCATTTTACTCGGGAAGATCCCTTCTTCTACGCCCGCCATGAACACCATAGTGAACTCTAGTCCTTTGGCAGAATGCAGCGTCATTAGCTGCACCGCATCGGTAAAGGCATCGGCTTGACCTTCGCCTGCTTCGAGCGCCGCGTGGGAGAGGAAACCGTTAAGTTCGCCCATGTCCTCTAGCTCTTCTGGCATTTCGAAGGTACGTGCCGCCGTGACTAATTCTTCTAAGTTTTCGATTCTAGCGTGGGCTTTTTCGCCCTTTTCGGCCTCATACATGGCCTTAAGACCCGAAGCTTGGATCACAGTATCGGCCATGCGATACAGCACCATATCTTGAGTGTCTTCACGCATCGTCATGATTAAGTCCATGAAACCACGCACAGAATTCGCCGCGCGGCCCGCGAGCACTTTCTCGTCGAGCAAACGCACACTCGCCTGCCACAGGGTTAACTCATGCTGGCGCGCCGTGGAGCGCAAAATATCCAAAGTGCGATCGCCAATGCCACGGGGCGGTGTGTTAACCACACGCTCAAAAGCCGCATCGTCGTCTTTGTTATTTATCAGCCGCAGGTAACCCATGGCATCTTTAATTTCTTGGCGTTCGAAGAAGCGTAAACCGCCGTAGATTCGATAAGCTAAGCCTTTGTGTAATAAGGCTTCTTCCAATACCCGCGACTGAGCGTTAGAACGATATAAAATCGCACAATCGCTGAGATTGCCACCCTTTTCGTGCCAATCATTAATTCGACCGACAATAAAGCGCGCCTCGTCCATTTCATTAAAGGCGCAATAGAGCGAAATTGGATCGCCATCGGCTTCATCCGTCCACAACTCTTTGCCCATACGTTCTGGGTTATTAGCGATTAAGGCGTTGGAAGCTTTAAGAATATTGCCCTTAGAGCGATAGTTTTGCTCGAGACGAATCGTAGTCGCACTCGGGAAATCTTTTAAGAATCTATGTAAGTTTTCAACCTGAGCGCCGCGCCAGCCGTAAATCGATTGGTCGTCATCACCCACTATCATCACATTGGCAGTTTGACCGGCGAGCACACGGATCCACGCATATTGGATCGCGTTGGTATCTTGAAACTCGTCCACCAAAATATGCTTAAATCTGTCCTGATAATGGGCCAACAAGTGCGGCTTATTGAGCCATAACTCATGGGCGCGTAATAGAATTTCGGCAAAATCGACTAAACCAGCGCGATCACAAGACTCTTGGTAAACCTGATAGATTTTTAACAGATTTTGCTCAAGCGGAAAACCGCCCGCATCGATATGTTTAGGGCGTAATCCTTGGTCTTTTTTACCATTGATATAACCCTGAGCTTGGCGTGGAGGATATTGTTTCTCATCCAAATTCAAGCTTTTAAGAATACGTTTGATCAAACGCACTTGATCGTCAGAATCGAGGATTTGGAAGCTTTGCGGTAAACCCGCATCTTGGAAGTGAGTGCGCAACAAGCGATGCGCCAAGCCGTGGAAAGTGCCAATCCACATGCGGCCCATATTAGTGCCAGCGACTTTTTCAACTCGCTCGCGCATCTCAGCCGCAGCTTTATTGGTAAATGTCACCGCGAGAATCGAGTAAGGACTCTGCTGTTCAACCTGCATCAGCCACGCAATGCGGTGGGTCAACACCCGAGTTTTACCACTGCCCGCGCCCGCCAACACTAACATGCTAGATTGCGGTGCCGCGACAGCCTCGCGCTGCTTATCATTCAGGCCGTCTAGTAAAGAAGATACGTCCATTCTCGCCTCCAAAAAATCGAGGAGGCATTATAACAGAAGAAAACTCGACTGCGCGCTTGATCCTCAAGACAAGAGCCACAAGACGAATGACAAGTTGCCGCATCTTGCTTTGCGCTTGTGTTGTAATGACGACATTGATTAAGCACTGTCATTCACGCAATACTTGTGGGCGGGAATCCAGCTTTTCGGTAACAGAACTTTGTTTTTAGGGTAGGAATTGAACAAATACAAGGCTGTATTAATGACTCATAGAGAGGGTGTTCATCATTCTGTTTCAACGATTAAGCACTGTCATTCCAGTGACACGCCATTAACTCATCCCTGAGGGCTCGACGACGGCATCCATGCCGTCAACGGTCACTTACATGACAGTGCTTAATCTTACCAACCCCGATAGTAATCTGAACCCTTTCTTACGAGCATACACTCTGTAAATTTAAAGATGGTAGCTAGTTAATTTCTTGGAACCCTACCTTGTAAGCCTTTTTGTTGCTAAGTGA
This sequence comes from Shewanella vaxholmensis, assembly GCF_031932135.1. Classification (NCBI taxonomy): domain Bacteria; kingdom Pseudomonadati; phylum Pseudomonadota; class Gammaproteobacteria; order Alteromonadales; family Shewanellaceae; genus Shewanella; species Shewanella vaxholmensis. The sequence continues at coordinate 970 of NZ_JAUOEV010000006.1, read as the reverse complement.
CTTTTCGTTACTTGAACACTGAACAAAAGTGAATTAAGTTATTGTTTTATATTGAGCGTTCAGATTTATCGGCATCATTCTTACCCATTTACATGGATGTGGCAGCGGACAAGTCCAACAAGCGATTTATCCACTGCAAACAGCGCAGCGCATAAATACTAAGACGTTAGGCAGGTATCGAAATCGATGCTTATATACTAAGAAAAAATAAGGATTATTTATGACTACATATTCACTTAAAAGGCTAGATTTCGATTTGCTAGATTACATCTTTGAAATGGGAGGCGGGTATGTTTTAGATTTCTCTAATCAAACGTACTCTGAGTTTTTTAATGATGAGCTAGGAATAAACATCGACGATGATAGGTTCTGCGATACAGGTACAAGTAAAGGGAAGAGGCTGCGCAGTTATTTAAAAAAATCTGAAACAGAAGAAGTTTTGAGAGTGCTAGCTTCGTTGTGGGAGTATCGAGAGACTAAACGGAAACGAGCGAGCATCGACGAGAAAAAACCAGAGTTAGTATCAGAGTTTAATGAACTCTTGGTTCGCCTTGGCGGGAAAGCCCCAGTGAATAATAGTAAATCATCATTCGTTCCGTATGATGAAGCAATTGATGAAAGTACAGCCAAAGAATTACTGGAAGCTCTGATGCAACTGGCAGCAATGGATCCTCATCCTAGAGGTTACGCGTTTGAATCTTTCCTTAAAAATCTTTTTGATGTAAGCGGGATGTCTGGTAGAGCATCTTTCCGTTTGCTCGGCGAGCAAATTGACGGGAGCTTTGAGTTTGATGGGGAAACATATCTTCTTGAGGCAAAATGGACCAATTTGCCGGTAAACGCTGCTGATTTACGTTCCTTTAACGCTAAAGTTCAAGATAAAGCAGCTTGGTCAAGAGGCTTATTCGTGAGTAATAGTGGTTTTACTGAAGAAGGATTACATGCGTTTGGTCGGGGAAACAGTCTAGTT
>NZ_JAUOEV010000005.1:0-222340 GCF_031932135.1 Shewanella vaxholmensis | reverse complement strand
GTACTACTGCCTATCTCGCTAAATACCACTAACTTATTCTATTTATTAGAGTAAGTGGTGGGTCGTGAAGGATTCGAACCTTCGACCAATTGGTTAAAAGCCAACTGCTCTACCGACTGAGCTAACGACCCATTTACTGGTATTTTACGCCCCGAACGACCTCGCCGCTCTGAGGGCGCCTATAATACCTTTTTCATCTTCTCATGCAAGCGCAAATTCCCAATTTTTTGTCGTTTGCATGAAAAACAGACTAAGAGTATGTTTTTTGGTTAATTACGCTTTAATTGCAGCCAGTTGCTGCTGTGCAATGCGTGCTGCTGCGCTGTTTGCGTAATCTTTGACGACTTGTTGGTAGTATTGCGTCGCCCCAGCCTTGTCACCGGTTTTCTCGGCGATCATGCCAAGCTTCACTAAACTGTCACCGCGTTTATTAGAATCACTAAAACGGTCAACCACAGTTTTGAAGGCTTGTTTGGCTTCTGCAAACTCGCTCTTATTAAATAACAGCTGTCCTAACCAATAGTTAGCATTCGCGGCATACACAGAATCTGGGTATTGTTTGATAAAAGCACGGAAGGCAGGAATCGCATCATCATACTTACGCTCTTTCAAGACTAAGTTAACCGCACTCTCATAGCTTGCTGTTTCACTTAAACTACTTGAAGCAGCATTCGTCGCGGCGACTGAGGGTGTGGATGTCGCGGCTGCGGCTGCTGGAGCGGCAGATGCCTTTGAGGATAAATTAGCAAGTTCATCATATAACTGACGCTGACGCTGTTGCATCTGCTCAATCTGATAATTCTGTTGTTCGGTTAAACCACGTAAATCGAGTACTTCCTGCTGCAGTGTATCAAGACGGCGCTGCATTTCGAGCTCGCTTTGTTGTCTTGATTTTACAATACGTTCTATGCGAGCAAGTCTGTCATCACCCGAACCACCAGCAATATCTTCCACAGGAGCAGGTGCTGCAACAGCAGCACCTGCACCAAGGAACATTGCCGTAATTAAGACGGCACGTTTCATTGTGTTACTCTCCGAGATTCAATCTTAGTAAACTAAAACTGCACGACGGTTTTTGCCAAAACCTTCATCAGTGCGAGAAAAATCAAGTGGTTTTTCTTCGCCATAGCTGACTATGCTCATTTGGCTTGGCTGTACGCCCATACCTTGTAGGTATTTAGCAACGGCTTTAGCACGACGCTCGCCCAGAGCAATGTTGTACTCAGGCGTGCCACGCTCATCCGCATGACCTTCAATCAGTACGCGCACACTTGGGTGCTCAACTAAGTAAGTGCCATGGGCTTCTAATATTGCGGCGAAATCAGTTTGAACTTCACTGCGGTCAAAGTCGAAGTAAATGATGTGTTGCTTTCTTAAGTCTTCTAACTGCTGGCGTTGTTGCTCTTCAGCAGACAACATTGCGCCTACACCACCAGTTTGAATGCCACCACCATTCAGTTCACTACCTGAACCGTTTGTTGAGCCCATTGCATCAGTTTCTGATTCTGAAGTTGAGCTACATGCACTAAGAGCCATAATTGGAAGTGCTACCAACATAGCTTTTAACAACTTATTCAGATCCATTACGTGTTCCTTATAAAATTAAATGTGATTAAATCAAGGTATAACATTAGAGAAACGGTGACCAAGAAGGTGATTTCACCTCACCTTGACCTGCCGGTAATCTTGCTTTAAAACGTCCATCCGTAGAAACAGCTGCTAATACTTGCTTGCCTTGGTATGTGGTGCCATAGATCACCATAGTACCATTAGGGGCCACACTTGGAGATTCATCCAAACGTGTCGATGTCAGCACCTGCATAAAACGCGTACTTAAATCCATACGCGCAATATTAAATTTACCGTTCGTGCGATTAACAAAAATCATACTGCGACCATCTGGGGTAATTGAACCACCGAGGTTCCATTCACCTTCAAAGGTTTCGCGACTCACTTTACCAGAGCTCAACTCTACGCGATAAATCTGTGGTCTACCACCGCGCTCTGATGTAAAAATCAGCGATTTTCCATCAGGATACCATGATGGCTCAGTATCGATAGCATAGTGATTGGTAATACGCTTAATCGCTTTAGTTGCAATATCTATGATGTAAATTTCAGGCTGACCGTCTTTAGATAAAGTCACAGCCAAAGATTTACCATCGGGTGAGAACGCCGGCGCACCGTTAATACCAGGGAAAGAGCTCACTTTAGTGCGCACTTGGGTATAAAGGTCTTGCACGAAGATCTCAGCTTTTTTGTTTTCAAAGCTTACGTACGCTAGACGACGACCATCGGGTGACCAAGTCGGTGACATCAACGGCTCTGGCGAGCGCAGTAACATTTGTTCATTGACGCCATCATAATCAGCAACCATCAATTGATATGGGGCTTTTTGAGTATGATTGACCACAACATAGGAGATCCGCGTTAAGAATGCGCCGCGAATACCAGTTAACTTTTCATAGACGATATCGCTGATCCTGTGTCCATATTGGCGAAATTGCGCCGCTGAAATCACAGTTTGACGGCTGTCCATCAAAAATTCTGTTGCACTAACTGGGCCTTTCAACGCTTGGTTTTGGGCTTTGACTAAATCAATTAAATCAAAGCTCACCAAATATTGATCGGTACCATAAGGTTTAACGGTGCCTAGCACTAACGCTTCGGCGCCAACACTTGACCAAGAATTAGCTTGAAACTGTGCCACAGTGCCAATATTACGCTGAGGCAGCCCAAGTTCGTCTAAAGGTTTAAACGTACCGCTACGCACTAAGTCTGACATCACTACATCCGCAATCGCTTGCGGCGCGGCGCCAGGACCTTGCCAAACAAAAGGCATCACAGCGATAGGACGCGCAGCGTCAACACCTTCTGTGATCACAATATCCAATGCCGCTTTTGCGGGGGTGGTGCAAAGCAGAACCGCCAATGCTAACCATTTTGCCAATATTTTCATGGGACTCCTTTAATTAAAACGTTGGTTCAACGATTAAGTTAATTTCTTTCATCAAGTTATAAACCGCAGGGTCCGGAGACACTGGCAATTTACCCGCCTTCAAAATCGCTGCTTTTGCTGCACGACAAACATTTGGATCACCGCCTTTAGTCTGACTGCTGATCACAAAACCATCATTTGCTAATCGTACAGAGACAGTACAAGTCTTGCCACGCATAGATTCATCCACCACCAAATTTCGTTGGATAGTCGATTTAATCATTGCCTGATACTTACCCACTTCACTCTGCATCTGCTTATTCATGGTTTGCGACAATGCCGCCTGCTCCGCTGCTAATGCATCAGCCATTTCTTGCTCCTGCTGGGCGCGGGCTTTGGCTTCAGCATCCGCTTTGGCCTTAGCATCTGCTTTCGCTTTAGCTTCGGCCTTGGCTTTCGCTTCTGCATCAGCCTTAGCTTTATCAGCTTTGGCCTTAGCTTCCGCCTCCTTCTGCTTACGATCGGTCTCGGCTTTTGCTGCTGCAGCTTCTTCCACTTTGCGTTTTTCCGCAGCTTTCTGCGCGGCATCTTCAGCGACTTTACGCTCCTGCTCTTTCAGCTTACGGTCGGCTTCGGCTTTAACTGCTTTTTCCTTTTCCTGCTGCTGTTTTACTTGAGCGAGCTTGGCCGCTTCGTTGGCCTTTTGGGTTTCAATTTCCTGCTGCTTACGTTCTTGCTCTAGCTTTTTAATTTGAGCCTGTTCACGTTCGCGCGCTTGCTTCGCTTCTTGCGCTTTGCGCTCAAGCTCGGCTTGGCGTTCTTGCTCACGGCGCTCGGCATCACGCTTTTCTTGCTTAAGTTTCTCAACTTGATTAGCGACTTTTTGCTGATCAACCATCACAGCTTTAACCGCTGGCGCACTAACTTGTTGCATAGGCTCAGGTTTGTGAGAGAAATCGATCCCCAACGCCAGAATAATTATCACGCCAATATGAATACCCGCTGAAATTGACAGAGGTAATGTTACATCTGACTTATCTGCCACCTATTTCTCCTTGGGTGAATCCGTCATCAAACCGACTGATGGCACGCCAGCACCTTGCAAGGTAACCATCAACTGAATCACTTTATCGTAAGGAATATTTCTATCGGCCTTAACCACCACGGGACGCTCAGGCTCTGTCACCATAAGCGCAGCAACTTCCGTCGCGAGCTCTTCCAAGTCCATAGGTACGTTGGTCGAACCGCCTTTATTCAGATAATAATCACCATCACCGTCAATCGAAGCTACCACAGGTGGCTTACTGTCAGCAGGTAAAACTTCCGCTGCCCCTTGAGGCAGCTCCACTTTTACCCCTTGGGTGACTATGGGCGCTGTTACCATAAAAATAATTAACAGCACGAGCATCACGTCGATATAGGGCACCACGTTGATTTCGGCAACGGGGCGACGACGTTTGCGCTGATAAGCTGGTTGCATTATGCCCCTTCCTTCTCACTGTATGCCTGGCGATGCAAAATGCTGGAGAACTCTTCCATAAAGTTTGCGTAGGCCATTTCTAATTTATCAACTTGAGTCGAAAAACGGTTGTACGCAATAACCGCTGGGATCGCTGCAAATAGACCCATAGCCGTTGCAATCAAGGCTTCAGCAATACCTGGGGCCACCATAGCTAAGGTCGCGTTTTCCATCGAACCAATGGCGATAAATGAATTCATAATCCCCCATACCGTACCAAATAAACCGATATAAGGGCTAGTCGAACCTATGGTCGCTAATAAGGGTAAGTTTGCTTCTAACTTTTCCATTTCGCGAGAAAGTGTCACACGCATCGCACGTGATGTACCGTCCATCACAGCATCAGGCACTTTGCTATTTAATTTATTCAGGCGTGAATATTCCTTAAAGCCAGTCACAAATAATGACTCTAAACCGCTATTATCTGGACGAGTCGATAATTCTTTATATAAACGGTTTAAATCAACGCCAGACCAAAATTTATCTTCAAACTTCGCCGATTTACTTTTTGCGGATGTCAGTAAGCTACGGCGTTGTAAAATCACCGTCCAAGACATCACTGACAAGCAAAGTAAGGTGAACATAACAAATTTCACTAATAAACTGGCTTGTAAAAATAACCCAACAATCGACATATCAGCTTGCACTGTCAAACTCCTGCACAATATTTAAGGGAATAGCTCGGGGACGCATTCGTGACAGCACAACACAAACAACCAGCACTGTGCCTTCACAATAACAGTCTCCCTGTTTATCGACCAAGCGTTGATGAAAGATCAACGAGGCCTTTTTCAACTCTATGACCTTAGTTTCAACAATAAGGTTCTGTTCAAAACGTGCCGCTTTGCGAAAATCTAATTCCGCACGCTTTACCACAAAGGCGGTATCGTCGGCTAAAAGCGCAGTCTGACTCACGCCAAGGGCTTTTAGCCACTCGGTTCTCGCCCGCTCAAAAAAGTTGAGATAGTTCGAATGATAGACAACGCCGCCAGCGTCGGTGTCTTCGTAATAGACTGAAATAGGCCAATGAAACATCATTTGAAAATAAGCAAATTTTGGTTGAAAAATTGACGCTTACTATACCTAGGGAAACAAGACTTGTGAATGACCCGACGAAGATATAGATAGGAATAGCGCGGGTTTCAGATGAATAGGAGCAATTGTAAAAGACAATGGGGTCAAAGGACCCCATTTTATTAACATAGTTAGTTATTTTGCGATAGTTTGTGGCAGTGTTAAGCCAAAACTCTGCCACAAGAAACTGTAGATATCGGCAAATTCGTCAATCTTCATCGCCGTCGGTTTACCGGCTCCGTGACCCGCATTGGACTCAATACGCATAATCACAGGTTCAGCACCTTGTTGCTTATCCTGCAACATGGCCGCAAACTTGAAACTGTGCAATGGCACAACGCGATCATCATGATCGGCCGTCATCACCATAGTCGCTGGGTAAGCTTGCGCTTTTACATTGTGATAAGGCGAATATGCTAATAGCGCAGGGAATTGATCTGCTTTATCGGCACTGCCATATTCACTCGTCCAAGCCCAACCGATAGTGAACTTATGGAAGCGCAGCATATCCAGAACGCCCACCGCAGGTAATACCGCGGCGAAAAGTTCAGGACGTTGAGTCACCGCAGCGCCCATCAACAGACCACCGTTACTGCGGCCATAGGCACCTAACTTAGTGCTATTCGTGTATTTCTCACTCACTAGATATTCCGCGGCAGCAAAATAGTCATCAAACACATTTTGCTTTTTATCGAACATCCCCGCTTGATGCCAGCTTTCGCCGTATTCAGCGCCGCCACGTAAACTCGGCACAGCGTAAATACCGCCCATATCTAACCAAGCAATGTTGGCAGGACTAAAGCGTGGTGTCATCGAAATGGCAAAACCACCATAGGCATACAGTAATGTTGGGTTTTGACCGTTCTTCACTAGGCCTTTTTTATAGGACAGCATCATAGGAACACGCGTGCCGTCTTTGCTGCTATAAAACACTTGCTCAGAAACATAGTCATCGGGATTAAACGATACTTTAGGTTTGGCAATTACGCTTGATTCAGCGGTTTTAAAGTCAAACTTATAGGTGGTTTCAGGTTGAATATAGCTATTAAACACATAATAGAAATAGTCTTTGCTTGCTTTACCAAAAGGCCCAGCCACATTGCCTTGACCGGGTAATGCTACGTCTTGGCGTTTCTGCCCCCCCATGCTGTAAATCGATAATTGGCCTAATACATCGTGTAAATAACTCACCACTAAATGGTCATTAATTATGGCGACGTTATTTATCGGATCAGTAGACTCTGGAATAATGGTTTGCCATTGGGATTTATCGCTATTACGGGTATCAATCGCAATCACTTTACCGTTAGGCGCATCTAAGTCGGTTTTAAAATAAAACACTGAACCATCATTACCGAGAAACTCATATTCAGCTTCTAAGTTGAGGATCAATTCCACCACTTGTGATTTAGGCTCAAATAAGGATTTATAGAAGAAACGATTACGCTTATCCGTACCTTGAGAAATCGACAGTAATAAGTATTCGCCTTTCTCGGATACCTCGATACCAAAGCCCCAATCTTTATTCTGTGGGCGCTCGTAAATCAATAAATCTTGGCGCTGATCTGTGCCTAATTTATGGTAATACACTTTTTGGTTGAAATTAACGTCGGCTAAGACATCTCCACCCGCAGGGGCATCATAGCGAGCATAAAACACACCTTGGTTTTCTTTATCCCACACTGCGCTAGAAAATTTAATCCATTTCAATTCATCGGCAAGTTTCTTACCGGTTGCGATATCAACAAACTGCCATTGCTGCCAATCTGAGCCCGAATTTGACACACCATAGGCTAAAATTTTACCGTCGTTACTCACTGCAACACCTGATAGCGCCACAGTGCCATCCGCTGACAGTTTGTTTGGATCGAGAACTGGCTTTTCAACGCCATCTAACCCTTTGACATACAAAACAGATTGCGCCTGCAGGCCATCATTACGGTAGTAAAATTGATTGTCGCCATTCTCAAATGGGGCGGAGACTTTTTCGTAATTCCACAGCTCAGTGATGCGATCGACCACTGCTTGTTTATTGGGGATCTTGGCTAAATAGGCTTGACCGAAGGCTTGTTGTTCTTTTACCCAAGCTTCCGTTTCTGGCGTATTGGCCTCTAAATGGCGGTAAGGATCCGCCACGGTAACACCGTGAATGGTTTCGACGAGATCATCTTTTTGAGTCACAGGGTAAACCAATTTATTTGCGCTTGCCTGCTCAGTCGAATTTTGTTCAGGTGCATTGCCACTTTGGCAGGCACCGAGTGCCATTCCCAATGTGGCCACTAACAAACCTTGCTTTGCAAGGCGAAATCTTAATGCCATCTTGTTATCGTCCTTCTTGTGGTTTCGGGCTTAAGGCCTTTTCAGCAAGTACTATACAAGCAAAAAAAATCATGGCAATGCCGTAACTTAATAAGAAGATTTTTAGGTTGTATCGCAGATTTAACAAAATGGCAGCAAGGATAAGCTTATTGAAGTGTATTATTATGCACTAATAGTGATTTATAAGTTATTAATCAAGGTAAATAGTGACTTAAGTGATATAGATCACCTTTACCTTCATTAGAATTACTAATGTTTATGGGCAATTTTTCTCGTTTGTTTTACCGCCGAGTTCACCATAGAATGTGCTTGTTTTCAGGAGATACCTGCTTGCAGATATCGAAAACAAAGAACTTTTAAACTGGTGTGTTCCCAACACTTCAGTTTCTTCCCTGGTTCTTATGCTTGACTTCCTTCCTTCAATTTGTTGATTGCAAATGCATTATTTTTGCGGCCCGCTTAGTTTAAGCGGGCTTTTTTTTTATCCATTTCAAACACCATCCTACTTACGACGATATCAGGCTTTATGCCGCTATCACTATTCATGCCCTCACCCCAGTTAAGTTGTCTAAGGTGCTTAACGGTTACCTGCTCGCGAATATCACAAATAAGAAAAACTCATAATCCTATTCAAAGCTCGCTGATGCTGCAAAGGTTGAGGTTGAGGTTGAGGTTGAGGTTGAGCGAAATACTGCCAAGCTATCCAAAAATAACCATCTCCGCATCCAGAAATGACAATGCCAAGTCAGTGACTTGGCATTGGATTAGGTTTAACTATATTGATGTAGCACAGGTTAAACACTGCGCAAATGCACTACAAAGGCTTACTTATCCGTATCACAACGCGGCGGTTACGTGCCCTTTCGTCCATATCATCGTTCGAAGCCACATGACGGCGCTCACCGTGCCCTACAGTAACGATACGATCTTGCGGAATACCACTGGCAACAAAGAAATCTTTTACCGACTCAGCCCGTTTATCTGAGACTTTTTGGTTAACTGAACGGCCACCGTAACTATCGGTATACGCATCCACCAGCACTAGCTCCACCAAAGGATCATAGGCTAAGTATTCTTGAACCCGAGATAGTTGCTGCTGGGAGAAACGAGTTAAATCGGTTCCGCCTTCATCATAGTTCAGCACAGTAAATGCGATATCTTCAAAACTATAGGGCAACAGGTGCGCTAGACAAGCTTTGAACTCGCTATATTTACGGCCAAAATTAACCGATGACAAACCCACAGCGATCTTATTTGACTCGTTATACCAATCGGCATAGTAAAACGTCGGTTCCATCCCGCGACTCAACTCAGCCAACATAGACCAAGCAGCACGTTTAGGCACCTCACCATTAAAGTACTTTTGATAATGCAGTGACGTGATCTCTTTTGAGACCACTCCCGGACGCCACTGCGGCGCGCGACTAATTAACTTAGCTTGCGTGACTTGGTCCGGCTTTACCCACATGTCTAAGGTAAAATTCATATTTTGCTGCTTACCCGCTTCGCTGGTAAAAATCGCTTTACCGTAGGAAGGGATATCGTGCTCGAGGCGACAAACGATGGGAGAATTCTCGCTCACTCGCCATTGGGAATCACTTAAAGAGGCGACATAATGGCGCAACTCTGCCGTTGCAGTTGCTGGAACGCATAAAATTGATACTAATATCAGTTTTCGCCACATAGCCTTTACTCATGTTTAATCGGTTACATGGCTTTATCGGCAAACTATTTAGTTCCTTTAGCTCATAAAACCATCAATCAAGCATGACACACCCCAACACATTTAGCATAATAGCGCCCTGTGAATTTTCTAGAGTACTTTATGAGTGACATTTGCGACGCGAACAAATTGAAATACCGATTTCGAGGCTACTTTCCCGTAGTCATTGATGTCGAAACTGCGGGCTTCAACTCTCAAACCGATGCGTTGCTAGAAATTGCCGTCACCCTACTGAAAATGGACAATGAAGGCGTGATAGGAATCGACAAAACCCTACACTTCCACATTGAGCCCTTTGAAGGCGCAAATTTAGAACCCGAAGCGTTAGCATTCAACGGCATTGATCCCACTAATCCGTTACGCGGAGCTGTGAGCGAGAAAGAAGCTTTTTTAGAAATCTTTAAAGCGGTGAAAAAAGCCCAAAAAGCCTCTGACTGCCATCGCAGTATCATAGTGGCGCATAATGCCGCTTTTGATCATGGTTTTGTGAGTAAGGCGATTGAACGTTGCGACTTAAAACGCTCACCGTTTCATCCTTTTGCTACTTTCGATACTGCTACACTCGCCGGACTTGCCATTGGTCATACCGTACTTGCCAAAGCATGCATCATGGCGGGCATTCCCTTCGATAATAAAGAAGCCCATTCTGCGCTATATGATACCGAACGTACCGCAGAGCTTTTTTGTCACATAGTGAATCGTTGGAAATCATTAGGCGGTTGGCCGTTACTGACCGTGGATGAGCAGGATACACAAAGCGGTACTGAGGCATAAATTTAGCGGTTCACACTAGATCTTAAGCCATTTAAAAACAAAAAAGCTGCCATTGGCAGCTTTTTTCATTTAACAGGCGACTGTGATTAGCAAATACTAATTACAGTGAGCTTGCGTTTTCAGACAGGTAAGCAGCAACACCTTCAGTGCTTGCATTCATACCTTTATCGCCTTTTTCCCAGCCAGCAGGACATACATCACCGTGCTCTTCGTGGAATTGCAGTGCGTCGATCATACGTAGCATTTCATCAACGTTACGGCCTAATGGCAGATCGTTAACAACTTGGTGACGAACCATGCCTTCTTTGTCGATCAGGAATGAACCACGGAAAGCCACACCCGCTTCTGGATGCTCAACATCGTATGCTTTACAGATTTCATGTTTAACGTCAGCCACTAACGCGTACTTAACTTGGCCAATACCGCCTTTTTCAACTGGGGTGTTGCGCCATGCGTTGTGAGTGAACTGAGAATCAATAGACACACCGATCACTTCTACGCCACGCTTAGTGAACTCTTCCATGCGGTGATCAAATGCGATCAACTCTGATGGACAAACGAAAGTGAAGTCAAGTGGATAGAAGAATACGACTGCTGGTTTGCCTTTGATGGCTGCAGTTAAGTTGAAGCTATCAACGATTTCGCCAGAACCTAATACAGCTGCAGCAGTAAAATCAGGAGCCTGACGGCCTACTAATACGCTCATTTTATATCTCCATCTATGAGTTGAACTAAGTGTAAGGCAAGATGCCCTCAAATCAGTATGCTCTCCTCAACCTAGGTCGAGTTAAATCCTTACCGATTAAAAGGTGTTCTTACCAATCAAATCTTTAGGCATTATAAGTCGTGTGCTGTGCCTTACAACCTATTTAAGACCAATATCACATTTTTCAAGGGCATTTCCGTTTTGCCTGACTAAGGATAGAGCAATCTGCGTATCCTGTGTGCGGAGCAATCCACATTCGGCTAACAGACAAAACCCAGCATGATCACATTTTCAGATATTTTTCAGATAAGCCCTCGGCAAACTGGACATCGACAGCCTTTGCAGTCAAAAATAGCGTCTTTGGCTTAAAGAATTAAGAAAATTGACTATGAATGCAGTCGTTATTGCAGTGTGCTTAATGTTGGCACTCAGTTTAGCTAGGGTGAATGTAGTTATCGCCCTCACCGTGAGCGCCCTTGTGGCGGGACTTGTGGGCGGAATGGATCTGCACCAAACCATAGATGCCTTTAATACGGGCTTAGGTGGCGGCGCGCAAATTGCGCTCAGTTATGCATTATTAGGTGCCTTCGCTGTCGCACTATCGCACTCAGGCTTAACCACGCTTATCTCAAGAAGCATCATCAGTAGTCTTGGGCAAGATCCTAATCCCACCAACACTAACTGGGTTCGCTGGTTACTGCTGTTATCGCTACTTGTCATGTCGATGGCCTCGCAGAATATTTTACCTATTCATATCGCCTTCATTCCGATTTTAGTGCCACCCCTGTTACATGTAATGACCAAGCTGAACATCGACCGTCGTTTAGTCGCCTGTGTTTTGACCTTTGGTCTGGTCACAACCTATATGATTTTACCGATTGGATTTGGTGGCATTTTCTTAAATGACATTCTGCTTTCCAACTTAACCAGCAATGGCTTAGCGGCTGTACGTGAGCAAATTCCACCAGCCATGTTAATTCCAGCGGCGGGCATGATAGTTGGTTTACTGACAGCTGTGTTTATCAGTTACCGTAAACCTCGGATCTACGATGAAGCCAAAGTATTGGTTGCTGAGCCAGAAGAAACCCTCAACAAACGCAATATTATCATTGCCGCAGTGGCGATATTAGCCACCTTAGTGGTGCAACTTGAAACCGATTCGATGATTTTTGGCGCCCTAGTCGGCTTCATGATTTTCAGTTTCTCGGGCGCCTTAAAGCATGTCGCCGACCAAGATATTTTCAATCAAGGCGTGCGTATGATGGCCAATATCGGTTTTATCATGATTTCAGCCGCTGGCTTTGCCGCGGTAGTGAAAGAAACCGGTGAAGTGGGCACGCTTGTGGCTTCGCTTAGCGACATCATTGGGGATAATAAAGCCCTCGCCGCCTTCTTGATGCTGCTAGTAGGTCTACTGATCACTATGGGGATCGGCTCGTCTTTCTCCACTATTCCGATTATCGCGACGATTTATGTGCCATTGGCGTTAAGTTTTGGTTTTTCAGTGGCGGCGACAATCGCGTTAGTCGGCACCGCTGCGGCGCTGGGTGATGCGGGCTCGCCAGCATCGGATTCCACCTTAGGGCCTACTGCGGGTTTGAATGCCGATGGGCAACACGACCACATTCGTGACAGCGTGATCCCCACCTTCATCCACTACAATATTCCACTGTTAGTGTTTGGCTGGATTGCAGCCATGGTGTTGTAAACACGATTGAATAGATTGAATAGCAGTAATAGAAAGTAATGACAGCGCGGACATTGTCCGCGCTGTTTTTTTATTGCTGGCTGCAACTTTATAGCGGTCACGTGACGCGTTAATTCACTCGATGCTTAACCTAATAGCTAACTCAATATCAATAGTTAACGCAATCTCAATAGTTAACGCAATAATAGCCTGATAACTAACATGATAGTTACCGTGTCGCTTCGAGCTTGCAGCTACCCTGCTTATTCTTTTTATCCTCATACAGCGCTTTATCCGCCGCTTGCAGCACGGCCTCAAAGTTAGCATAGTCTTGCGAATCAGCGACACCGCAGGAAACGGTCAACACATTTAAAAATTGTCGCTCTGCCACAGCTTGACGTAAATGTTCAGCCAATACCAAAGCCCGTTCAAAAGTACAATTAGCTAAGATGACGACAAACTCATCACCGCCGGTTCTGATTAACAAATCGTTTTCTCGAAATACGCCGCGCATTGCATCGACAATTTGCATGATCGCCATGTCCCCGAGTTTATGCCCGTAGGTATCATTAATGGTTTTGATTTTATCGCCATCCACACAGATCACTGCGTAATGCCCCTTCGTTGCGACATCAAACAGTGCGGTCTCATAGACTTTCTTATTGTAGGTGCGAGTAAAAGCATCCAATAACATCGCTTCACTAAACCGTTGACGCTCAGTACGAAGTTTCCTAAAACGATTGATATTAATTTGAACGAAGAAGATCACAATAGATAACAAAAACCACAGGGGCAAATTCCACACAATAAAACGAAATATACTGATTTTGTATGTCAGTGAAGTCATGTTATCTAAATGATTTGTCATCGAATAAAACAAGAACTCCGGCGTCAGTTCAGCCCAAAGGCTATCTGTCGTGATCACCAACTCAGTGCCATAATCGGTATTGCGCCATTCCACATGTTTATTACGCATAAAACCCGACGTCATAAAGGCCGTGTCGGCAATCACATCACCAATAAAATGATTAGGATCGCTAGATGATGTAATCGGCGAGGCCATAGATAAAATGACTTTACCAGTCACTTCATCCTGATAAGGAATGGATAACACTATGCCATCGGCCAAGGACTCTGGCGTCGCGTCTTTCGCACAATAGTGCAGGCTCAGACAAAACTCATTTGTCGAAGTACGGTCATTAATCAGCCGCGCTTTTACGTCCTCAGGGATTGGGGTAGCAAAATACACAGCATCACTACGATAAAGCCCCACATACAGGAAAATATCTTCTGCATTTGTCTTTTTACTGGAGTAGAGATAATCAAAGTAGCGTAAGACTTGCGCTTCTTCAGCAGAAAGCTCCACCCCTTGGGGCAGCATTAATCGGGTGGGATCGAGCTGAAAAGGCGCTAAAGAAGATTTATTGAAATCAATGATGTCGTGCAGGGATAAGCTTTTACCGAGCAGTTCAATATAGCTCGGTGTGATTTGCTTGGTTTTTACAAAAGACACAAAGGATTGGTGTTCTCTATCGATTTTAAACGGCAATAGGATCAACAAGAATATGACAAATAACAGGGTCGCAAGTGCAAGTGACCGACGTAATAACAACCAGTTGAGTGCCGAATGTCCCATAATCCCTCTTAATCCTTGTTATACCGACAATATGCCTTGACCAAAACTTAAGTAATGCCCCATTAAACCACAAAATAAACCAATAAAAACAACTGCAATTGCGAATAACTATTTGTCTTAATGCTAAACTTTAGCAGCTTAAAACAAAGTTGTTATAACTGTGGCGAACAAAAAAACAAAAAGGGAGCCTAGGCTCCCTTACTGAGTACATCCGCTCAACTGAGCATCAGCTACGCTAATTATTTAGCAACTTGATTTTTAACAGCTTTGGTTATTTAGTACCAAAGATTTTATCGCCCGCATCACCAAGACCTGGCAGGATATAGCCCTTCTCATTGAGGCACTTATCGATAGCAGCGGTATATAACTCGATATCAGGATGCGCCGCTTCTAACGCTTTGATCCCTTCAGGTGCAGCCACTAACACTAAGGCTTTGATTGAAGTACAACCGCGTTTCTTCAATAAGTCGACGGTCGCAATCATAGAGCCACCAGTCGCGAGCATTGGGTCGACAACTAAGGCGATACGCTCGTTCATGTCACTGGCGAGTTTTTCAAAATATGGCACAGGCTCAAGGGTTTCTTCGTCACGGTAAATGCCGACAACTGAAATACGCGCACTTGGGATATGCTCAAGTACACCGTCCATCATGCCCAAACCCGCACGTAAAATCGGCACAACAGTGACTTTTTTACCTTTGATTTGGTCGACTTCAACCGGACCGTTCCAGCCTTCAATCGTCACCGTTTCAGTTTCGAAATCTGCGGTAGCTTCATAGGTTAATAAACTGCCCACTTCGGCGGCTAGCTCACGGAAACGTTTAGTGCTAATGTCACCTTCGCGCATTAAACCGATTTTGTGACGCACTAAAGGATGTTTAACCTCGACAACTTTCATTTTTCTCTCCTACTTTATTTTTCGGCGTATTATTTTAGGCAAATTTTTCAGATTCTAGTTGATTTGTTTACTAGGTAAAACATAAAGTTTTGCCACTAGGCCTAATCGTGAGCTATCTCCCAAGAATAATTCCCAATCGCCTAAGATACGTACCTTAATTTACTATTTTGTGACCAATCTCAAGACCTCAGAAACTGAAATACAGTTTTACTCGGCCAAAAATACTCCGCCGAGGAGCATAAATCCAAATCATGACTTTCGACCCCTAGCACAAGCTGGTAGAATACCGCCGCATAAAATCCAATAACGATGTACCCGAGAGGATCCCTCCGTGAGCACACCTACCCCACTGAGCTATAAAGATGCCGGCGTTGATATTGATGCAGGTAATGCACTGGTAAGTAACATTAAAGCAGCCGTTAAACGTACCCGTCGTCCAGAAGTTATGGGCAACTTAGGTGGTTTTGGCGCCCTGTGTGAAATCCCCACTAAATACAAGCAACCGGTTTTAGTGTCTGGCACCGACGGTGTTGGAACTAAATTGCGTTTAGCCATCGACTATAAAAAACACGACACTGTCGGCATAGACTTAGTTGCTATGTGTGTGAACGATTTAATCGTTCAAGGCGCTGAGCCACTGTTTTTCCTCGATTACTATGCGACAGGCAAGCTGGATGTTGAAACCGCGACGTCTGTCGTCAACGGTATCGGCGAAGGTTGTTTCCAATCTGGTTGTGCGTTAATCGGCGGTGAAACCGCTGAAATGCCAGGCATGTACGAAGGTGAAGATTACGACCTAGCAGGTTTCTGCGTAGGCGTAGTTGAAAAAGCCGACATCATTGACGGTAGCAAAGTTGCTGCGGGTGATGCGCTTATCGCATTAGCCTCGAACGGCCCTCATTCAAATGGTTACTCTTTAGTACGTAAAGTATTAGAAGTGAGCCAAGCAGACCCTCAACAAGATCTCAATGGCAAACCGCTAATTGAACATCTACTTGAGCCAACCAAAATTTACGTGAAATCATTGCTAAAACTGATCGCAGCATCAGACGTACATGCAATGGCACACATTACTGGCGGCGGCTTCTGGGAAAACATCCCACGCGTACTGCCAGATAATTTAAAAGCGGTTATCCAAGGTGATTCATGGCAATGGCCTGCTGTTTTCAGTTGGTTAATGGAAAATGGCAACATTGCAGAATACGAAATGTATCGCACCTTCAACTGTGGCGTCGGCATGTTGGTCGCGCTACCAGCCGATAAAGTGGATGCAGCACTTGCATTACTGGCTGCTGAAGGCGAACAAGCTTGGCTGATCGGTGCTATCGCAGATCGTGAAGGCAATGAAGAGCAAGTGGAGATCCTGTAATGCCCCAGAGCTGTCGTGTAGTTGTATTAATTTCCGGAAATGGCAGTAACCTGCAAGCGATTATCGACGGTTGCGACGATAACCTGCAGGCCGAAGTTGTCGGAGTCATCAGTAATAAACCCGATGCCTATGGCCTAGTGCGCGCCCATCATGGCGAAATTGATACCAGCTGCGTGATAGCTCACCAAGGTGAATCTCGCTCTGAATACGATGCACGTTTAATGACAGTAATTGAACAGTACCAACCCGATTTAATCGTGTTGGCAGGATTTATGCGGATCTTAACCGATGATTTCGTGAATCATTACCTAGGTCGCATGATCAATATCCATCCGTCACTGTTACCGAAATACACTGGCTTAAACACCCATCAACGTGCCATTGACGCTAACGACAGCGAACATGGTGCCAGCGTGCATTTTGTCACGCCAGAGCTGGATGCAGGTCCTGTGATTTTACAGGCCAAAGTGCCTGTTTATGAAGAAGATACCGCTGACATGCTCGCCGCACGCGTGCATGAACAAGAACATGCCATTTATCCACTCGTGGTGAAATGGTTTAGTCAGCACCGTCTTAACATGCAAAACGGCCAAGCCTATCTTGATGGCACTCTTATCGGCCCGAGCGGTTACGCGCCTGATTAGTTCCGCTTAAAAGCAATGGTAGCGAGATCGCAAATGGAGACCTTAGGGTCTCTATTTTTTTAACTATTTTCCACAAAAGCATTGTTTTCTGGGGCAATGTGGCATTAGATAACTTAACGAAAAGTGATTTTTGCTCGGCATGACAAGAGACTATTAGATGAAAAATATTATCTGCGATATCGATGGTGTACTACTGCACGACAATAAACTGATCCCCGGCAGCGACAAATTTATCCAGCGTATTTTAGAACAAGGCAATCCGTTAGTCGTATTGACTAACTATCCCGTACAAACGGGAAAGGATCTGCAAAACCGTTTAAGCGCCGCCGGTATTGATATTCCTGAAGAATGCTTTTATACCTCCGCCATGGCCACCGCCGACTTTTTAAAACACCAAGAAGGCAGCAAGGCCTATGTTATTGGTGAAGGTGCCCTCACCCACGAACTCTACAAAGCAGGCCTTACCATAACCGACATCAACCCTGACTTTGTGATTGTCGGTGAAACCCGCTCCTACAACTGGGAGATGATCCATAAAGCCGCGGGCTTCATCGCACGTGGCGCGCGCTTTATTGCCACTAACCCTGATACTCACGGCCCAGCTTACAGCCCTGCCTGCGGCGCTTTATGTTCGCCAATCGAGCGTATTACCGGTAAAAAACCTTTCTACGTGGGTAAACCGAGTGCTTGGATCATTCGCTCAGCGCTAAATCATATTGATGGGCACTCGGAAGACACTGTCATCATCGGCGACAATATGCGTACCGATATTTTAGCGGGCTTCCAAGCGGGGCTTGAAACCATTCTGGTCACCAGTGGCGTGAGTAAACTTGAAGATATCGACAAAGAACCGTTCCGCCCTAACCATGTATTTGCCTGCGCGGGCGACATCGATGTTGTTTAAACAATAATCTAAACCTTTATCTAACCCTGCGTAGCCACTCCTTCTTGCTAGCTAGCCATTCCAACATTTCCCATGCAATACGCCTAGCCCAAAGGCGTATTGCATAGGGTAAAGCAACATTAAGTAACACATTCACCTGCCGCTCAGCCTTGTGGCTCGCAGCGGCTTGCTTCATGATAAGCCTCGCTTCTGATTGATTAACAGAAATCTAAAATTCCTTAATTAAAACAACAGTAGGATTAACCTATGCGACGTCTGTATCCACTCTGTGCGCTGGCTATGCTCAGTGCCTGTAGTCCGAATTCATCCCAATCCGATGGCAACAGTACTTTGGCTGAACTTAAAACAGTGCAGTTTAATGAAGCGCGCTTTAGAAATGATATTAAAGCCCTGTCATCCGATGAATTTGAAGGTCGAGCACCGACCACTCACGGTGAAAAACTCACCTTGGACTATTTGACTAAAGCCTTTACAGAAATGGGGCTCAAGGGCGCGTACCAAGGTAGCTTTTTGCAACCTGTGCCTATGGTGAGCTATACCGCAGATGAAGCGCAGCAAGTTACGCTGGCAGGATTACCCTTTAAATACCGAAAAGATCTGGTGCTCAGCAGTCGCCACGATAACGGTGGCATTAACATTGAAAATGCGCCATTAGTCTTCGTTGGCTATGGGGTGAACGCACCCGAATATGGTTGGAATGATTACCAAGATCTCGACATGAAAGGCAAAATCGCGGTGATCTTAGTGAACGATCCCGGCTTTGCTCGCCCTGACTCGGGTAAGTTCAATGGTAAAGCCATGACCTATTACGGCCGCTGGAGTTATAAGTTTGAAGAGGCCAGCCGTCAAGGCGCCCTCGGTGCACTGATCATCCATGATACTGAGCCCGCCTCTTATCCTTGGTCTGTGGTAGAAAATAGCTGGACTGGGCCACAGCAAGATCTAGTACTGAGTAAAGCCGAACAAGATAGTCGCATTCAAGTCGAAGGCTGGCTTACATTGGACGCAGCAGCCCAACTGTTTGATAAAGCGGGTTTATCACTGCCGAGCTTGATGGCGCGCGCCGCCGACAGCCCAATCAATGTCCCCCTTGAGCAAACTGCCAGTATCGCCTTTAAAAATAAAGCCGAATACGCAAATAGCTACAACGTGGTCGCCACGCTCACCGGCAGCACACAAGCCGACGAGCAAATCCTCTACACCGCCCATTGGGATCACATAGGTAAAGACGAGACGAAAGCAGGCGATCAGATCTACAACGGCGCCATGGACAACGCCTCGGGCACTGCCGGTATTCTCGAAATCGCCAGACAATTAGCCGACAATGCGAAACAAGGCCACGGTTTAGCGCGCTCGGTCACCTTTATTGCCACCACAGGTGAAGAACAAGGCTTACTCGGTTCGCGCTATTACGCCGCCAATCCACTTTATCCTATCGACAAAACCGTGGCAGTGTTAAACCTCGACAGCACCAATATCTACGGCAAAACCAAGGATTTTACGATTGTCGGCAAAGGCAAGTCTGAGTTAGAAACTTACCTTATTGATGCGGCGAAACAACAGAACCGCATCGCCATGGGTGAGAAAAATCCCGCTTCGGGCGGTTTCTTCCGTTCAGATCATTTCAGCTTTGCCAAACTGGGCGTCCCAGCCGTCTTTGCCGGCGGCGGTAGCGACCCCGTTGATGAGGCCACGGCGGCTTATAAAACCCAGATGCAAGCCACAATGAAAGGCTGTTATCACAATGTCTGCGATGAATACCATGAAAACTGGGATTTGAGCGGCGCGCTGCAAGATTTGCAAATCTACTACCAAGTCACGCGCACATTGGGCAACAGCAAAGATTGGCCGGGATACTATCAAGGCACAGAGTTCAATAGCCTGCGCCCAGCTAAAACGACGCTGGTGACAGATACAAAATAGCAGCTTGTATCAGTGACAGCTTGTGAGAGGCGACTAGGTTAGTCGTCTCTTATTGACGCCCGCTAGTCGCACCTGCGAAATAAAGCGCCATCTCTGCCTGTAAGCCAAAGCGCCAGACAAGATTGAAAAGCACGTGAATCATTCACGTGCTTTTTTTGTTTTCAGCTCACAAACAATGCAGTTATCGCGAAATATCCATCCTGCCACACTATTCTGCATAGGCTTATGCCATTGGTTGATGTCAAACTCGGCGCATAAATTGATTAAAAATAAAACACTTAAACGAGCCAACTCATTATTTAAGGTCTTTTTTAGCGGTTTTTCTATCATCGACACTTTTTCAAAATACATTGTGAATTCCCCAAAACCCCTCACGCCAAAACAGATAATAAAAACAAATCATCAAAAATAACGCAAATTAAATGAATTATTCTCAAATAAAAGCATTAAACACAAACATCTAAATCAACAAAAACACCAATAAACAGATAAAACATCAAAAATAGTGTTTGGCAAATGCCTAAATTGCTGGCACATTAAACCTCAATTGAGACATCCTCAAATGACAGACAGTGTGGGAGTTGTACTATGTGTTCAATCTTTTCGATTTTAGATATCCAATCTGATGCCAAAGAACTGCGCCAAGTCGCGCTAGAAATGTCTAAGCTAATGCGCCACCGTGGCCCTGACTGGTCAGGTATTTATGCCAGTGATAAGGCAATTCTTGCCCACGAACGTTTAGCCATTGTTGACATTGAACACGGTGCTCAGCCACTGCTGACCGAAGATGGCAGTTTAATCCTTGCGGTCAACGGCGAAATCTATAACCACAAAGAATTGAAAGCCCAGTTAGGCGATAAGTACAGCTATCAAACCAACTCTGACTGCGAAGTAATCTTGGCGCTGTATCAAGAATATGGCACTGACTTCCTTGATAAATTAAACGGTATCTTCGCCTTTGTGTTATATGACAAAGCCCAGGACAGATACCTTATCGGCCGCGATCACATGGGTATCATCCCGCTATACACAGGCCGTGACGCTGCGGGTAACTTCTATGTTGCCTCTGAAATGAAAGCGCTGATGCCAGTGTGTAAAACGGTAGAAGAGTTCTTACCGGGCCAGTATCTGTATTCAAAAGATGGTGAAGCCGTTAAATACTATAGCCGCGATTGGCAAAGCTATGATGCAGTTAAAGATAACCCAGCCAGCCAAGAAGAATTACGTGACGCATTAGAAGCGGCGGTCAAACGCCAATTAATGTCAGACGTACCCTATGGTGTGTTGCTATCAGGCGGCTTAGATTCATCGATCATTTCCGCCGTGACGCAAACCTTTGCGAAACGCCGCATTGAAGACGATGGCGAAACCAACGCTTGGTGGCCACAGTTGCATTCTTTTGCCGTCGGCCTTGAAGGTGCGCCAGATTTAATCGCTGCCAAAAAAGTCGCAGATGCCATTGGAACTATTCACCATGAGATCCATTTCACCTTCCAAGAAGGCTTAGATGCGATTAAAGAAGTGATCTATCACTTAGAAACCTACGATGTCACCACCATACGTGCCGCGACACCTATGTATTTAATGGCGCGTAAAATCAAAGCCATGGGCATTAAGATGGTGTTATCGGGTGAAGGTGCTGACGAGCTATTTGGCGGCTATTTATACTTCCATAAAGCGCCAAACGCACAGGCATTCCACGAGGAATTAGTCCGCAAACTCGATAAGCTGCATCTGTTCGATTGTCTGCGTGCCAACAAAGCTATGGCCGCTTGGGGATTAGAAGCCCGTGTGCCCTTCCTCGATAAAGAGTTTATGGATGTGGCGATGCGCATCAACCCAGAAGCAAAAATGTCTAAGGATGGTCGTATCGAGAAACACATTCTGCGCCAAGCCTTTGAGCATAAATTGCCAAAAGAAGTGGCGTGGCGTCAAAAGGAACAATTCAGTGACGGCGTAGGCTACTCTTGGATTGACGGTTTGAAAGAACAAGCTGCAGCGCGGGTGGATGATTTACAACTGGCAAACGCGAAATTCCGTTTCCCATACAACACGCCAGAAACCAAAGAAGCCTATTTCTATCGCTGCTTCTTTGAAGAACATTATCCATTGAGCGGCGCCGCTGAAACGGTTCCAGGTGGTAAATCCGTCGCCTGTTCAACGCCAGAAGCGCTGGCTTGGGACGAAAGCTTACGCGGCATTATCGACCCATCGGGCCGAGCAGTACGCTCAGTGCACACCTCAAGTTATTAATGGTCTAACGTTGATGAGCTTGATTAATCATATAAGTTAATTAACTAGATTGATGCACAGGTTAAGATAGCCAACCACAAAAGCCACCCTAGGGTGGCTTTTGTATTTCAATGCAGTTTACTTTTATTGCTTACTCACGCACTACATTGTGGCTTAACTCGAAACCAAGCTAGGCCGACAGCGCACTAAATGGCTGGATTTGAGAGTTAGCTTGAGAGTGAGCTTGAATGTGGGTTTGAGTGTGAGCGTTGGTTTGCACTTGAGTTTGAAAATAAGCATTACTCTGCGTCAACGCCATCGGATCTAAGCTTAAAAACTGCTTTCCGGCATTCATGCCCGCATGGTAATCATGGCGCAAATCCGCATCGGTACTGCCCAGTAACTTACTCTGCAAATTTTCAGCGGCAAAAATCTGCACTATCTCCACATCCTCTGGCGGATTAGCGATAAAATCCAATTCATCCTGATAGGCTTGCTCGTGCTGCACTAGATAATCTATGGTTTTCGGGCAAAAACCAGAAACACAAATCCACGATTTTAGCTTGTGAACCCAAGCCGATTGCGCCTGAAAGTCCTCATTCACTGTGCGGATCACCACAATTTTGCGGGCACCACGACGATAGGCCTCACGCACAGGTAAAGGCGCGGCTAAGCCGCCGTCGAGATAAAAATCACTGCCAATACCTTCGCTTGATGCTACACCGTGAGCAGAGGCACTCTTATCAGAGGCGCCATGTTCAGCCGCACCGTTATTACAGGCCTTATCACTATTACAGGCATTATCATTTAGCCAAGGCGTGAGTTTCACCCCTTGTTTATACAGAAATGGTAATGCGCTAGAAGCTTTAAGCAATTCGCGCCACTGGCTTTTACTGCTTGGACTTAAAAAATAACCCTTGCGATCACTGGCATTCGTAGTTGTGATAAGTAACTGCCGATGACCGAGTGAGGCTGTCGCCGCATTAAGATCTAATTTGAACATCCCTTGTCGAGTCTGCTCAAAATACCAATCTAAATCGACCACATTGCCACCAACTAACCCGCGACCGAGTCGATAGAAGCGTTTATGGCGCGATAAACCGCGGATCAAACGTTTGGCATAACCTTTCTGACGGGCCAAAAAACTGCTGAGATTCTGTGAGCCAGCAGAAGTACCAATAAATAAATCAAAGGGATCGAAGCCGTCATCAAGCCAAGCATCGAGCACGCCTGCGGTGAAAATACCGCGTTGACCACCACCTTCTGCAATCAAGGCCACCTGTGGGCTAGCGTTAGATTGAGCGTCTTTGGAGGCTAAGTGGCTGACGGCGTGCATAGGGAAACCTTATCGAATAATTCATATAAGGCGAGTCTAAACAAGACGGATTAGAAAGGATAACGGATAGAAGCTATCATCTTAATAGGAAAATACTATTAAGATAGTGTACAAGCATTAGCCGGTGATGATAACGACAGCAAATACTGGCAGAAATAATGGCAATGATGAACAAGGTTAGGCAGGTTAGCTTGTTCGTCATCCTTAACGAACAAGCTATTTTCACATCAATGCATTAAAACTTATGACTCAGTTCAAGGGTGATATTACGTGGCTCACCGGGGAAATGGCCATTACGCTCACTAAAACCACTAACGGCATATTCTTTGTCGAAGATATTTTTAAGATTTAAGCGAACTTGAGTTTGATCCCACTGAGTCGTCCAGCTCATGTCAAAAATCGTATAGGGCTTCACCGTTTGGCCATCGAGGCTGAACTGTTCACCCACGTAATCCATACCAAAGGCAATCGCCGAATCGATTGCATTGATATCGTAACGAGTCCATATTCCCGCTTGATGACGCGGCGCATTGGCAAAGTGCTTACTATCAAAAGTATTGGTTAAACTGTCGTTAGTGACTCCTTTAACCACTTCGGTCTCGTTATAGGCATAGTTTGCCGTGACAGTCAGGTTATCGGTTAAATCCCCCACCAGCGTCCATTCAAGGCCTTGACTGTGTACTTCACCCAAATTAAGTAAAGCGGGAATACCATCGTCATCGCCAGTATTTAAAGGGTTAGCTTGAGCGACATTTTGTTTTTCAATGCGATATACAGCGAGCGTGGTCATAAACTGGCCATCAAGCCACTCATTTTTCATCCCAAGTTCAATTTGATTACCCGTTTCTGGATCGAGGAAACCGTCAGCAATATCTTGTGCTTGATCGGTTAAAGATGCTGGATTAAAGCTCTCAGAGTAATTCAAATAAAAGGACATTGAATCAATTGGGCGATAATTAAGCCCTGCCCTTGGCGTTATCGCTGAAGGAGAAACCAGTCTTTTTATCATAATCGTCAAACTGGCTGAAACGCAGACCCGCAATCAATGACCACTGATCGTTAAAGTGCAGATGTTCCTGCACATACACGCCATAGCGGTTAGCGCGAGTGCCATCGGTATTTTTGTCTTGCAGCGTGTAAGTACTTGGGTCAGTTTCACCATAATTAAGGTCAAAAATATTCAGGTTGCCAACACCTGTTTTATCCGTCGCCAACTTGTAGCTATATTCGGTTTCCACATAGTGATAATCGCCACCGAACAGGAACTCATGTTCAAAACCTAAGGCATCGAATGCATAAACAAAATCATTGGTTAAACTGATTTCATCATTTGCCCGTGCTTGCACTCGGTATTCACGCTTAATGGTGCCATCTGCACTATTGGCTTTACCATCACCATTTACATCGACCCAACCTCTCGATTCATGATATTGCTGCGTGGAATCATTATTCAGATAGCGGATCTGCGTCTTGACCGAGAAATTATCGGTAAATTGATGATCGAGAATCGATTGCAGCACCAGTGCATCCATCTTCTGGAAGTCACTCTTCTCATTGGCATTATAGGATGGCGCAACAAGGAAATTACCGTCATTATCGACAGGCACACCGCGCAGTCGATTGCCGCCTAAATCCTGCTTAATGATATCGAAGGTCGTGGTGAGCTTAGTATCATCACTGATTTCGTAGAGTAACCCACCCGCCACTTCGGCATTTTGGCTATCGGCATTATTTCGAAAGCTATCTTCCTGCTGATAATAGGCGCCAAAGCGATAGGCAAGATTTTGGGTTAAGCCACCGGTGAAATCCAGCGAGCCGCCCATCATATCCTCGCTGCCCGTACTTAAGGTCAGCTCTTTACTCTCGACAAAGGTTGGTTTTTTAGTGACATAGTTGATCATGCCGCCGGGTTCACCGCCGCCATAAAGTGCGGATGCAGGACCTTTTAACACTTCAACCCGCTGCACGTTAAAGAGTTGCGGCACAGAAAATCCCGAATAGGGATCGCCCCTTACGCCATCATAAAAGACGTTGGCATCGTCACGGAAACCGCGAAAGGTTACGCCAGAATAACTAAACTCACTCACACCCGCGATTGAGCGATATAAATCGGTAATATTGCGCGCCGCTTGGTCGACGATTAACTGCTCGGTCAGCACTTGCACCGACTGCGGCAATTCCATCACATTAATCGCCGTCTTAGTGCCAACCGTCGTTTCTTTATCGACGTACATTTGCATTGCACGGCCATGGACAGCAATACGCTCAGGTGCTGCGAGTTTTATCTCCCCATCAGCTGCGGATTGAGTCGATACAGGACTGGGGACTGGTGAGCTCGTAGACAAGGTCTGCTGTGGAGCCTCTTTATCGAGTACAGTTTCAGCGGCGAATGCCGACTGATGTTGAGCGAGTGCAAGTGCAATTAATGAGTAGGCGAAACGAGTCTTCACAGAATGTTCCCAGCGCGAGCGCATAAAAATGGCATAAACCAAAGGGTTTACAAATGTATTCAAACGAATTGTCCGTCATTATAAAGAATGATTTACGAATGACAGTAATTATCATTTGAATTTACACAATTGTGAAACGCGTTTAATAAATCATCGACATCAACCCACATAATCCTCGTTATGTTTGGTTATGACTCAAACGAAAGAGAGCGCCAGTAACACAAACCTTCGATGGAAGTTTTAATGTGGAATGAAATAGAGACTCACAGCATCAAGCTGAGTATTTGCGTGCAGCTTAATAAAAACAATAAGTTAAAAATTTAAACGATATAAAAATAAAAACCAGCGACAAGACGCTGGTTTTGACTGTTGTTGAGCTGTTTTTAAGCAAAGGCTTAACTCAGCCTATAAGGTGAATGCTTAAAAGATAGCTTCATCCAATTGAGTTAGCATTTCACTCGCCTGCTCAATTTGCTTACGCAGACTGCGACCTTGCACCGCCCAGTAAGCCATGTAGAAATCAGCAGTTTTCAATTTAGCTTGGTAAAATGCGGTTTCTTCGGTGCCCTGCTCCAACGCCGCTAATGCCACCGCGGCACTTCTGGCCCACATCCATGCCAGTGCAGTCACGCCGAACAACTCCAAATAAGCCATAGACGCTGCGCCGATAATGTCAGGATTGGTCGCTGCCTGCGTAGCTAAATAACCGCTAGCCTTTTGCAAATCACCCGCACAATCCATTAAACCACTCACATAGGGTTGCATCGCCGCATTCGTGCTATGTGACTTAATAAACTCTGTCACTAACGCCGACCATTGCTGCATCGCCGCGCCGCGGTCGCTAAGCAGCTTACGCCCCACTAAATCCAATGCCTGAATACCGTTAGTGCCTTCATAAATCAGCGCAATACGGCTATCACGCACAAATTGCTCCATGCCCCACTCATGAATATAACCATGCCCACCAAACACTTGCTGTGCATCAACACAGGCATTAAAACCACGGTTAGTGATAAAACCTTTCACTACGGGCGTGAACAGTGCCGCTAATTGGGAAGCAACTTTGGCCTTGGCTGGATCGGTATGACGCTCGGCTTCATCGAGCCACAAAGCTTGTTGTCCAACTAAGGCTCTTGCGCCTTCATTAAAGGCTTTTTGCGACAGCAACATGCGGCGCACATCGCCATGAACCAAAATCGGATCGGCAGCTTTTTCGGGTGCTTTGGCACCGCTTAAGGCGCGGCTCTGTAATCTATCTTTGGCATAGGCCAGCGCATTTTGATAGGCAATCTCAGAGACGCCCAGCCCTTGCACGCCCACACCTAAACGCGCTTGGTTCATCATAGTAAACATGGCTCGCAGTCCTTGGTGTGGCTCGCCGACAAGCTCACCCAATGCACCTTCAAATACCATTACACAAGTTGAGTTACCGTGAATGCCCATCTTATGTTCAAGGCCACTGGCATATAAAGTGTTCGGTGCGCCTAAACTACCATCGTTATTCACTAATACTTTAGGCACTGCGAACAAAGATATGCCCTTCACGCCTTCAGGCGCATCCGGCAAACGAGCTAATACGAGGTGCACTATGTTGTCGGTGAGTTGATGATCGCCTGAGGAGATAAAAATCTTCTCGCCAGTAATGGCAAAAACGCCTTCGGATACTGGCACGGCTTTGGTGCGTAATAAGGCTAAGTCAGTACCGGCGTGGGACTCAGTCAAGTTCATGGTTCCCGTCCATTCACCGCTGACTAATTTGCTTAAATATTTTTGCTTGAGCGCATCACTACCGTGGGCATGGATGGCGGCATAGGCGCCATGGGTCAAACCAGGATACATGGCAAAGGCCATGTTGGTTGCCGTTTGTATCTCAGTTGCAAAAATCCCCACGACTTCGGGTAGACCTTGGCCGCCATATTCAGGATCGCAGGTCAGCGTCGGCCAGCCATTATCAACAAATTGCCGATAGGCATTATCAAATCCTTCCGGGGTAATCACCTTGCCATCTACCAACTTACAGCCTTGCAGATCGCCGACACTATTGAGCGGCAGCATGACTTCAGTACTAAAGTCAGCCATACCTTGCAGGATCGCATCAACAAGATCTGGATCGATTTCATCGAACCCCTTAAGAGCATCTTGCTGATAAATATGTAACATTTCATTGAGGATAAATTGATAGTCGCGCAGCGGCGCTTGATAGACTGGCATAATCGCTTCCCTTTTCTTGTTAGACTGCAACTCAACTAAGTGATCTGACCACTTTGGTGCTCTGACCACTTTAGCTAAATCTGCCGAAAAAGAAAGCACCCCAACTATCAGCAAAGATTTTTGTTTACACAAACGAACAGCGAAACCGTAAATTGATCGCAACAAAGCCTTATGTTATCGCGGAAAACTTTGTAAGCTAACTGCCTGTTTTTCTGATATGCCAGCAGAGTTAAGGATATTGCTACTATGGGTTCTGTCACTACTAAAAAGCACGCCAACGGGCTCGATTATGTCGAAGTGAATACGGCGTTATGTCAGGCAAGAATTTTTTTGCAGGGCGCGCAAATAGACTATTTTCAACCCGTAGGAAAACCACCTTTGCTGTGGGTTTCATCGGCTGATGATTATCAACCCGGTAATGGGATCCGTGGCGGTGTGCCCGTATGCTGGCCTTGGTTTGGCATGAGTAGTGAAGCAAACTTCCCCCAACACGGTTTCGCCCGTACCCGCATTTGGGCGCTGGAATCGGTAGAAATGCGTAATCAGTTAGTGGATTTACGTTTTAGCTTAAAGATCAGTGAGCAAGATAAAATTTATTGGCCGCATAACACTCAAGTCAGCGTGTTATTCACCCTAGGCGACACCCTGAGCATCAGTCTTGTGAATACCAACTTAGGCGATGAAACCGTGACGCTTACCCAAGCGCTGCACACTTATTTCCCGATTGAGGATATCCACCAACTCAAAGCGAGCGGTTTTAGTGGCTCAAAATACATCGAATTTGCTGAGGGGCCTTATCCACAAACCACGGATGAAGTGCGCTTTGATCGCGAGACAGATCGTGTCTATACCGATCTCGGCCCTGTGCAATTATTGCATACGCCGCAGGGAATAATCGAAGTCAGCCGTGAAAACAGCCAGTCCGCCGTATTATGGAATCCATGGATTGAAAAGTCACAACGCCTTGGCCGGTTTAATCCAGAAGATTATTTGACCATGGTCTGTCTAGAAGCGGCCAATGTTTTAGAAGATAAAGTCGTGCTTGCCCCAGATGAAACCCACAGTTTAGTGACGCATATTCGCTGGAAAGACTAACGATTTAATATCCTAGTTCTTAAAATCTAGAGCTTAAAATCTGGAGCTTAAAATCTGGAGCTTAAAATCGAGAGCTTAATATCTAGTTCTAAATCCTAGTCAAAAAACGATACAAACATAAATGCCCAGTTCGATTTGCCAACGCAATCGGGACTGGGCATTTTTATCACTGCGAAATCTGAGTGTTTATCACTCCGAAAGCCAAGTTTTTATCACTTCGAAACCAGAGTTTCTATCACTACAAGACCTCAGTTTTTATAACGATGAAACTTAAGATAAAGCTTATTTCGCCGATTTCTCTAGGCGCGCCAACAGGCTAGACGTATCCCAACGGTTACCGCCCATGCCCTGTACTTCTGAATAGAATTGATCGACTAACGCGGTTAATGGCAAGTGTGAACCATTGCGGCGGGCTTCTTCTAAGGCGATACCTAAATCTTTACGCATCCAATCGACGGCAAAACCAAAATCATAGCTTTGGCCCCACATGGTTTTGTAGCGATTTTCCATTTGCCAGCTTTGCGCCGCGCCTTTACTGATCACTTCAATCACTTTCTTGCCATCGAGTCCTGCCTTGCGCGCAAACTGTAATGCTTCAGCTAAACCTTGCACCACGCCCGCGATACAGATTTGGTTCACCATCTTAGTTAACTGACCTGCACCAACCTCACCTAAACGCTCGGCGCAGCGGGCAAAGGCTTCAATCACAGGTTTAACACGGGCAAACACAGCTTCATCGCCGCCAACCATCACAGTCAAGGCGCCATTTTCGGCGCCCGCTTGACCGCCCGACACAGGCGCATCGAGGAAATCAATGCCCTTTTCCGCTAACACTTGATGAAGCTCACGAGCGACATCGGCCGAAGCCGTAGTATGGTCAACCAGCACTGCGCCCTTTTTCATCCCATGAATAACGCCATCACTGCCTAATACCACTTCACGCAGATCGTTATCATTACCCACGCAAGTAAACACAATATCTTGACCCTCTGCCGCTTCCTTTGGCGTTGGGCAGCAGCGTCCGCCATAGGTGTCGACCCAAATTTGTGCCTTGGCAAAAGTGCGATTATAAACAGTGACCTCATGGCCTTTGTTCAATAAATGCCTCGCCATGGGATATCCCATTACGCCTAAACCAATAAATGCGACTTTTGCCATGAAGTGATCCTCAAATAGGTAAACAAGGTGAATCAAGTAGAAATTGCTGAATCGAGTTGTATTTCGTCTGCCCAATATGTTACCGCTAAACCCTCAACAACAAATACTAATAAAGTGCCAGTAAGTGTTTCAATCTATGGGTTCAATTACGGATGTTTATTTAGGGAAATAGGCAGTGAAAAATAATGGCGGCAGTTTAGCATTCATCCCGCATAGCGTCAGGTTGAAATCGGACCGACAGGCAAACGCACTTTTCGGCAGAGACAACAAAGGCGCCTTAAGCGCCTTTGCTGATTTAATTTATGGGGCTATTTCACCACATGGGCTTCCATTTCGGCGCCAATCTTTTTACGCATTTCCATCAAGCGTAGTGCAGAATCCCGCAAATGAATATCATGTTCCGTCTGTGGTATCCACTCAGGCACAGGCGTAGGTAGGCCATCTTCATCAACTGCAACCATGATCACAATACAATGGGTGGTGAGATGACGCTCAGAAACTTTAGGATCGCCCGCTCGCACATCGATACCGATATGCATAGAAGTTTTACCCGTATAAATCACTTTTGCGCTGACTTCAACGATATTGCCCACCAAAATGGGTTGCACAAAACGAATACCGCCCGCATAAGCAGTAATACAATATTTACCACTCCAACCCGCTGCACAGGCATAGGCCGCGAGATCGATCCACTTCATCACAGCGCCACCGTGAACTTTACCACCAAAATTTACATCCGCAGGCTCTGACAAAAATCTCAGGGTACTTTGTCTATCGATACCAGCCATATAACCTCAACTTATTCAGCCACTGTGGCTCAATGTCTTCGTGCAATAAGCTGAGTTTACGATAGAAATCCCCAATAGCGTAAAGATAATTACGATTGGCCTCGCCAAAGAATTCGATTTAACCAAAGTGACTAATAAGCACGCAGCAAAGCAGTAAACTCGGCAGGGCTAAGCGGTAAAGCCATAGCTGTAGCGCGCTGCTAACAAATCGTGTGCCCTTCGCAAAAGTGTACACACCTAAGCCAAGCATGAAGAAACCCAGCACTTCAAGACCCGAGGACATATTGCTGTCGCCACCGACATTAATCGCCGTCACCAATAAGGCAAACCAGACGACCACATAAGCGGCTATTGCTAAGGTAAAAGTCTTGATCCCTATGTCCATGTTAGGGTGCCAGACTTTAAATTCACCGCGGATCAATTCGGTCAGATTGGCCGTTAATGCGCCGATGAGGGGGACAAGCGGGATCACCGCAGGGTTTAACATGACACACTCCATCAAGATTAAATATATCTGTCATTATCTGTGGCCAATAGAATTAAACAAGCTTGATGAACAAAGGTTAACGTTATGGATATCAGTTAGTTAGAAAGTGATTCTTATCACAATAAAGGCGTGAAATAATGCTACTCAATTCACAATCTCAATGGATTTTATCCATAAAAAATGCGCCCTCAGGCGCATTTCTTCACTGTCTTTTTCTCACTATCAATGCAAGTTTTACACTTTCTTAAACAGTAATGAACCGTTAGTCCCACCAAAGCCGAAGGAATTACACAGAGCGTAATCCATCTTCACGTCACGGGCAGTGTGGGCGACAAAGTCTAAATCACAACCTTCATCTGGATTATCCAAGTTGATGGTTGGCGGTACGGCTTGGTCGCGCAGTGCTAGTAAGGTGAAAATCGCTTCAACTGCACCAGCAGCACCTAAGAGGTGACCCGTCATCGATTTAGTCGAGCTAACCAGTACTTTATAGGCGTGGTCGCCAAATACAGACTTAACCGCTGCCGCTTCTGCTTTATCACCCGCTGGCGTCGACGTACCGTGGGCGTTGATATAGCCAATTTGCTCCAGTGATAACTTAGCGTCATTAATGGCATTGACCATAGCCGCAGCAGCGCCAGCACCGTCGCTTGGAGGCGATGTCATGTGGAAAGCATCACCGCTCATACCAAAACCGACTAACTCGCCGTAAATGGTCGCACCGCGCGCTTTAGCGTGTTCGTACTCTTCCATCACCATCACGCCCGCACCGTCACCGATCACAAAACCATCACGGTCTTTATCCCATGGACGACTTGCCGCAGTCGGATCGTCATTGCGTGTCGATAATGCTTTCGCAGCACCAAAACCTGCCACGCCTAAAGGAGAAGTGACATCCTCAGCACCGCCCGCAACCATCACGTCTGCATCGCCATAGGCAATGGTACGCGCCGCAAAACCGATATTGTGCACGCCCGTAGTACAAGCGGTCGTCACGGCGAAATTGGGTCCTTTCATGCCAAACATGATCGACAAGTGGCCCGAAATCATATTGATGATAGTGCTAGGTACAAAGAAAGGAGAAACCTTACGCGGGCCACCATTCATCAATGCGCTGTGGTTTTGTTCAATTAACCACATACCGCCCATACCTGCACCAATAGCAGTACCGACACGACCTGGGTTTTCTTTGCTCATATCCAGACCTGAGTCTTGGATAGCTTGAATGCCAGCCGCCATACCGTATTGAATAAAGAGGTCCATCTTACGGGCATCTTTTTTCGTTAAGTATTGCTCAATATCGAAATCTTTTACTGAACCACTGAAACGAGTGGTAAATTCACTGGCATCAAATTTGGTTATCGGTGCAATACCACTCTTACCCGAAAGCAAAGCCTTCCAAGTAGTATCGACAGTATTGCCCACTGGAGTTACTAACCCCAAACCGGTTACCACTACACGACGTTTAGACACGGCAGTCACCTTTAAATGCTAAATTTTTTAGTTCTGATAGATAAAACAAGGCTTTCTATCATTAGACAATTTCTTAAATAACTTTATTTAGAACAATTCGCCAATCTGCGGCGAGCATCTCGTGGATAACAATTAAAACACGATCCAGAGACGATTGAATGGCACGGAGGCAGAATTTGACGGGGGTAAAACAAAAACAGGCGGCAAAAATGCCGCCTGTCTTCAAGAATTCAGAATTACTGATTCTTAGAAACGTAGTCGATCGCTGCTTGAACAGTAGTGATCTTTTCAGCTTCTTCATCAGGGATCTCGGTATCAAACTCTTCTTCCAGAGCCATAACCAACTCAACAGTGTCCAGAGAATCTGCACCCAGATCGTCAACGAAAGATGCCGCTGGCTTAACGTCTTCTTCTTTAACGCCCAGTTGCTCTACAATGATTTTCTTTACACGTTCTTCGATGTTGCTCATTAGTTTTCTTTCCTATTCAAATTACGCACTTGCGTAAGATTGCGAGTAGTTTATTAGATTTGGCTGACAATGCAAGCTTAGTTTTCGTGGTCTAACCACGAAATTTCACTATCAATTGATACAGATCACTACTCAGTTGCGACAGAAATCCCTGCCATTCGCCCTTAAACCATGTACATGCCGCCATTCACATGCAAAGTTTCGCCTGTGATGTAAGCGGCTGAGTCCGAGGCCAAAAAGAGCACTGCATTGGCAATTTCTTGCGCTTGCCCTAATCGTTCCATCGGAACCTGTGACATGATAGCTTTTTGCTGCTCTTCGGTCAGCTCATCTGTCATATCGGTCTGGATAAATCCAGGAGCGATAGCATTAACTGTAATTTGACGAGATGCAACCTCTCTTGCAAGAGATTTTGTAAATCCAATCAAACCTGCCTTTGCTGCCGAGTAGTTAACTTGACCTGCATTGCCCATGGTGCCTACCACTGAACCGATATTGATGATTCGGCCAAAGCGCTTTTTCATCATGGTACGCATCACAGGTTTTGATAGTCTAAATAACGATGTCAGGTTAGTGTCGATAATATCCTGCCATTCATCATCTTTCATCCGCATCAGCAGATTATCACGGGTTATACCCGCGTTGTTGACTAGAATATCAACATCACCGGCTTTTTCTTTGATCGAGGCGAATAAATGTGTAACAGATTCACTATCTGTGACATTAAGCACTAAACCAAAACCTTTGTCACCCAGATATTCTTGGATAGCCGCAGCGCCCTTCTCACTGGTTGCGGTTCCAATAACCACAGCACCGGCTTCGACCAGTGTTTCAGCGATCGCACGGCCAATACCGCGGCTCGCACCAGTCACCAAAGCCACTTTGCCAGTTAAATTCAGGTTGAAACTCATATAAACTCCTTACTCAGTTAATGCTGCTAATGAAGCAACATCATTAACCGCTTGGGCTGATAGTGATTTATTAATTCGTTTTGCTAATCCTGTCAATACTTTACCAGGACCACATTCCACCAGTTGGGTAATGCCTTTTTGGGCCATTAATTCAACAGTTTCGCTCCAGCGGACAGGACAATATAACTGACGTACTAATGCATCTTTAATGTCATCAGCAGAGGTGGGTGATGCCACATCAACGTTATTAATCACAGTAATCGTTGGGGCATTAAACTGTACATCATTTAATGCCACGGCCAGTTTATCCGCCGCAGGTTTCATTAATGCGCAGTGTGATGGCACGCTGACAGGTAAAGCCACCGCCATTTTAGCACCCGCAGCTTTACAAGCTGCAGCAGCGCGCTCAACGGCGTCTTTTTGACCCGCGATAACCACTTGACCAGGACTGTTGAAGTTGACAGGGCTCACCACGTCACCTTGAGCCGCTTCGGCGCAGGCATTGGCGATACCGTCATTGTCTAACCCAATAATGGCATACATTGCGCCTGTGCCAGCGGGAACCGCTTGCTGCATCAGCTGACCGCGTAATTCCACCAACTTAATTGCGTCTTTAAAATCCATGACTCCGGCGCACACTAAAGCAGAATATTCGCCTAGGCTGTGACCCGCTAACATGGCCGGCATAGATTTACCTGAAGCCACGTAGGCACGCCAAATCGCCACGCTCGCCGCTAATAGGGCTGGCTGGGTTTTATCGGTTTCATTTAAGCTTTCAACGGGACCTTGCTGAACCAATACCCACAGGTCATAACCTAAGACGTCACTCGCCTCGGCAAAGGTTTGCCCAACAACGGCGTGTGATTCGGCAAGCTCGGCTAACATGCCTAGAGCTTGTGAACCTTGGCCTGGAAATACAAAAGCAACATTTTCCATATTCAAATTACCTATGGCTAACTTAATTTATTGAAAATCATGTGGAAACACATGTAGAGCTTAGAAGCGGATAAGCGCACTACCCCACGCAAAACCAGCACCAAAGGCCTCGAGCAGCAGGAGTTGCCCACGCTGAATACGGCCATCACGCACGGCTTCATCTAATGCGATAGGCACAGAGGCCGCCGAGGTATTACCGTGTTTAGCTAAGGTCAATACGACTTTATCGAGACTCATATCGAGCTTTTTCGCGGTGGCATTAATAATACGGAAATTAGCTTGATGTGGGACTAACCAGTCAATTTCTGACTTATCGATATTGTTAATGCGCAAGGTCTCTGTCACAACATGGGATAATTGAGTCACAGCCACTTTAAAGACATCGTTACCTTTCATGGTCATAAAGCCGACCGCTTCAGAGGTTTCGCCTTTACGTGGTGGAAATGCGCATTTCAATAAGTCGCCTTGGCGACCATCGGCATAAATGTGGGTCGAAATGATCCCTGGCGTTTCAGATGCGCCAATCACAACGGCGCCCGCACCATCACCAAATAAAATAATGGTTGAACGATCTTCTGGCTCACATAGTCGAGACAGCACATCGGCACCAATCACTAATACTTTTTTAGCCGCGCCCGTTTTTACAAATTGATCGGCGACAGATAAAGCATAAACAAAGCCTGAGCAAGCCGCAGCGATGTCAAATGCTGGAATGGTATGCACGCCAAGCATGGCTTGGATTTCACATGCCGCTGCTGGAAAAGCATTGGGGGCACTGGTGGTGCCGCAAACGATCATGTCTAAATCTGATGCTTCTATGCCAGCCATTTCCAGCGCTTTGAGTGCCGCTTGGTAGCCCATAGTTGAAACGGTTTCATCGAAGGCCGCGATGCGACGTTCTGATATACCTGTACGTTCAACAATCCATTGGTCACTGGTTTCCACCATTTGTTCCAAATCTTGATTGCTACGCACCTGCACTGGCAGATAACTACCAGTTCCGAGAATTTTTGTATGCATAAGGAGGGATCAGTTATTTATATCTAAAAGAATCGACTCCAAACGATCTTTTATCATTTCAGGGAGTCGACGTTGAGCTTCCGTTACTGCCAAACTAATTGCTTGTAAATAGGCAGTTTCATCCGCGTTTCCATGGCTTTTTACAACTATTCCGCGCAATCCTATCAGACTTGCACCGTTATAGTGGTCGGGGTTCATCTGACTAAGGACCGCCTGAATACGTGGGGCGATAAGTTTAGCCAGAAAACGAACAAATAAACCTTGGGTTAGTCCCCGTTTTAACTGATGTACCAATAATTTGGCAATGCCTTCGGAGGTTTTAAGCGTGATGTTACCCACAAAGCCATCACAAACAATGACATCCACATTACCGGAGTAGATTTCATCCCCTTCGATAAAACCCGTGTAATTGATTTGTTCTGTGTGTTGCAGTAACTGCGCCGCTTGCTGAACTTGATCGTTACCTTTAATCTCTTCAATGCCCACATTGAGCAAAGCGACTTTTGGCCGAGATTTCTTATCTACCGCTTCGCACAGGACTGAGCCCATCACAGCAAATTGAAATAAGGTTTCCGAGTCACAGGAAATATTCGCGCCTAAATCCAACAAATAAACAGGTTTCTGCGTTACGGCAGGTAAACAACTCACTAAGGCGGGACGGTCAACGCCAGGTAAAGTCTTCAGCAATACTTTCGCCATTGCCATTAACGCACCTGTGTTACCGGCACTCACACACGCTTGCGCGCGGTCGTCACGCACTAACTCAATCGCCAATCGCATGGAACTGTTTTTACGTGTACGCAAAGCATGCACAGGTCGATCGGACATACTAACGACTTCATCGGTATGAATGATTTCTATGCGTGAAAGTAGATTTGCTTCGGTTTGACGTAGATAGACATCAATTTCAGTCTTGTCACCGACTAAAATGATTTTAAGAAAAGAATGTAATTTTAGTGCCCGCAAGGCTGCAGGCACCGTGACGTGGGGGCCATGATCACCACCCATTGCATCTAACGCAAGCGTCAGATTCGTCATTAGGAAACCAACAAATTACTTGTTGATTACCTTTTTACCGCGATAGAAGCCATCTGCAGTCACATTGTGACGCATATGGATTTCACCGCTGGTAGCGTCTACAGACAGCTGAGCAGTGCTCAGTGCGTCATGTGAACGGCGCATTCCGCGCTTTGAACGTGATTTTTTGTTCTGTTGTACAGCCATTGGCCTGTCTCCTAGATTACTTGCTCTTCAGTTTTTCTAACACTGCAAACGGATTTGGACGCTCCTCTTGAGCGGGTTCGATCTCGCCTACAACCATGTCTTTAGATCCCGCACTGCAATCAATTTCTTGATGCATTGGGATTATCGGCATAGCGACTATCAATTCATCTTCGATCAATTGATGTAGACGCACTTCGCCAATTTCATTGCACTCAATTGGGTCATACGCATCCGGGAGCTCATCGATTTCTGCCTTAGTCCGGCATGGACCGAAGCAAAACTCGACCGTAACCTCAGTGGTAAATAGTGTCATGCAACGTTGACATATCAGAGTGAGCTCCGTCACAGCCTTCCCTTTCAGGTAGACTATCCCCTGTAAATCTACGCCACATTCAAGCGACACTGCCACATCGGAACAGTCGCCGGCACATAACTCATTTAATCTTTTCAATTGCTGCCCAGGCACTATCCCCTGATAAGAGGAGCAGCTCGAGGCGGCGCGGATAGGATCAATTGAAACCGGTATC
This sequence comes from Shewanella vaxholmensis, assembly GCF_031932135.1. Taxonomy (NCBI): domain Bacteria; kingdom Pseudomonadati; phylum Pseudomonadota; class Gammaproteobacteria; order Alteromonadales; family Shewanellaceae; genus Shewanella; species Shewanella vaxholmensis. The sequence goes on along the minus strand of NZ_JAUOEV010000005.1, from coordinate 183,908 downwards.
TTTACTGTTTGCATAAGGCGCGCATATTATAGTTTGAAAACGCTAGAGTCAAAGAAAAATTACTAACTTAAGTCCCAGTTTGCGACTTAAGCCTTTCTCCAGCCCCAACATTGAAATTGACGGAAGCGAAATATTACCCAAGCACGAGGTCGCATACAAGCATAAGCCGACTAAAATAGCCGCATTCGCTGAAAAGAAACCGTAAAAGACAAAATTCTTGCACTCTCTCGCGCAGATTGGTCACAATATGAGTCACTCTTTTGCGGATACCCCATTATGCCAACCCGATTGATATTAGCTTCGACCTCTGTATACCGACAATCTTTACTGCAGAAACTCGGTCTTCCCTTCGAATGCTGTAATCCTGATATTGACGAAACAGCGTATATCGATGAATCGGCCCATGCCTTAGTGCTTCGATTAGCCCAAGCAAAAGCCGTCGCAGGTGCAGAACAATTCCCCGAGGGGCTGATTATTGGCTCCGATCAAGTTGCCGTCATTGATGGCAAGATTATTGGTAAGCCACATCATTTTGACAATGCCGTCGCGCAGCTCACCCAAGCCTCTGGTAAAACCATCACCTTTTATACGGGTCTTGCACTTTACAACGCCGAAACGGGCGCCATGGCCGCCGAGGTTGAACCCTTTACGGTTCATTTCAGGCATCTTAGCCATGCACAGATTGTCGCCTACATAGAAAAAGAACAGCCCTACTACTGCGCGGGCAGTTTTAAGAGTGAAGGCTTAGGCATAGCGTTATTTACCGAGCTTGAAGGTCGCGATCCGAATACCTTAGTTGGCTTACCACTGATATTACTGACAGAAATGCTGTTGGCCCAAGGTGTAGACGTTCTCGCTTAACCGGCTTACACGTTAGCTTATTCGTTTACTGAGGTTTTGCTCAGCGTGCTCTGTCTATTAAATCGATTAAGCGCACCCCAAAATGCCGAGCAGCAGATTCGTTTCATTGACGGAAAAGATGGGACGTAAATAAAGGTAACCAGCAAGTACTCATGCCTAGCGGCATGTATTGCCGCTTCAGCACTAAATAGCAATGCTAGAGGTATTGCAGCAATTGCGCAGGTGAATCAATCAAGGCAATAGGTTTCGCCCGCAGCAGCGTTTCGGCACTGTGAGCGCCATAGGTCACACCAACGCTATCAATACCTGCATTGGCCGCCATGGTTAAATCCAGCAGAGAATCACCCACCATTAAAGCTCTGCTCGGTGCAATATTCAATTCTTTCAGTAAGCTTGAGATCATTTCAGGATGGGGTTTACTGTGCACTTCATCGGCGCAGCGTGACGCAACAAAGTATCGACCTAAGCCCGTTTGCTCAAAAACGCGATCAAGTCCCGCACGGGCCTTACCGGTTGCAACGGCTAATTGATAACCTTGAGTATGTAACTCGTCAATTAAAAGGGGCGCTTGTGCAAAGAGCGGTGTTGGCGTGGCGTCTAAATGCAAATATTGCGCTTTAAACTCGGCGCGCATCTGCTGATATTGATCATCTTTGCCTTGACCAAATGCATTTTTAGGATGTTGAGGCTGAGAATATACAGAAGAAGCGCTGAGATTGAGTCCCTGAGGAAACAGGACTCGCAGCGCTTCTGTCATAGAAAGACCGATAATATCGCGAATATCGCTTTCGCTTGGGATAGGTAACTGCAATGCCCTAGCCATATTTTCAATACAAGTGATAATTTTACCGATGGAATCCATCAGAGTGCCATCCCAATCGAAAATCACTAAATCGTATTGCTTTATCTTCATCCTTGAAACCTATCCCTGTTAATTACGCACGCTTTAACTTATCGAGTAATTGCGACAAATTTTCATCTAAAGGCGCAGAGACCCGCATCACTTCATCATTTTCTGGATGAATAAACATCAACTCAGCCGCATGTAAAAAGAGTCGAGTTAAGCCTAATGAACGCATGCTGTCATCAAACCCTTGCTCGCTGTATTTATCATCACAGGCGATAGGATGACCCGCAAATTGGCAATGCACCCGAATTTGGTGAGTCCGCCCAGTGACAGGGCTTGCCTTCACAAGCGTACAACCTTGGTAACGCTGCATAATTTTAAAGCGCGTTTCTGAAGGTTTCCCTTCCGCATTAACACGTACAATGCGTTCACCGGATTTTAGGGTGATTTTTAATAAAGGCTGTTTAACGGCTTTATCTTGTGCTGACCATTCACCTTTCACTAAAGCCAAATAGTCTTTCTGCATCTTTTTATATCGAAGCTGATCATGCAGATGTTTAAGCGCACTACGTTTTTTCGCCACCAACAACACACCCGAAGTATCTTTATCGAGACGATGTACTAACTCTAAAAACTTCTGTTGAGGGCGCAGCGAACGCAGGGCTTCAATCACACCGTAATCGACACCACTACCGCCATGCACAGCAATGCCTGCAGGTTTATTCAACACGATCAAATGATTGTCTTCGTGCAGAATACGGTCTTCGAGTTGCGAAACTTTGCTTAAGTTCGCCGATGGCGCGGTACGATTATCTGGCTCTGCCACTCGGACAGGCGGAATACGTACTATGTCACCAATCTGCAACTTATACTCGGGTTTGATGCGTTTCTTATTTACTCGAACTTCGCCCTTGCGGACAATCCGATAGATCATGCTTTTCGGCACGCCCTTCAGCTTGGTCATTAAGTAGTTATCGATACGCTGTTCGAAGTGATCTTCATCAATCGTGATCAACTGAACCTGTTGTGGGGTGGATTCTATATTCATGATGCGCCATCTAATTATAACGGTCGCCATTGTACAACAACTGAGAAGAATTGTGCCTTTCCATTGCTGAATTTTTTGATTATTGCTATATTTCACCAGCGATTAGGGATAAGCCGTGAATAAAGTGTTCACAACGCCCTGATCCCAAGCGGAAAATTTAACGGATAAAAAAACACTTTCCTGATAGCAAGTCATTGATTTGCAAATCGTATAATAAGTAAAAATACCACAAATGCGTTTTTTACGATTAAATCGAGAAAGTCGCCTTACTTTAATAAGGTTTACCCTAGATTTTCCTCCCCGATTTCGAAGGATATTTTAACTTGTCGTCAGACAAACCGATTCGACTTGGGCATTACCGGAAAGAAACTAAAGAATTTATGGGGTTGGTTGATGTTTTACAACGAATTCCTTGTTTTTGTAATCATTAAAAAATAAGCCATAAATAGGATGCGACACGCAGCGACTGCGTCTAACAGCAATGCGCACCTCTTGCCTAGCCACCAGCCGTGAGGCTCAGTTGACCTACTGCTAGGCCCGTAATGCAGCGAAGCGCGATGTTTGATGACCTCTATTTAAAGAAGAATGACGTCATCATGAAACGTATGTTAATCAATGCAACTCAATCAGAAGAGTTGCGTGTTGCCCTTGTTGATGGGCAACAACTTTATGATCTAGATATTGAAAGTCCAGGTCATGAGCAAAAAAAATCAAACATTTACAAAGGTAAAATTACCCGCGTAGAACCGTCTTTAGAAGCCGCTTTCGTTGACTACGGTGCTGATCGTCACGGCTTTTTACCACTAAAAGAAATCGCCAGAGAATATTTCCCGAAAGGGTATTCATTTCAAGGTCGCCCAAATATCAAAGAAGTGGTCAGTGAAGGACAGGAAGTTATTGTCCAAATTGACAAAGAAGAACGCGGCAATAAAGGCGCAGCCTTAACGACCTTCATCAGCCTTGCAGGCTCTTACTTAGTATTAATGCCAAACAACCCACGTGCAGGCGGGATTTCTCGTCGCATCGAAGGTGATGAGCGTACTGAGTTAAAAGAAGCAATGGCCGATTTAGAAGTGCCAGCGGGCATGGGGCTTATCGTTCGTACTGCCGGTGTAGGCAAAGAATCAGCCGAATTAAAGTGGGACTTAAAAGTTCTGCAACACCACTGGGCTGCTATCACCGAAGCTTCACAAGTTAAAGGCGCTCCTTTCTTAATTCATCAAGAAAGCAACGTGATTGTGCGCGCTATTCGTGACTATTTACGTCGTGATGTAGGCGAGATCCTCATCGACCACCCACGTATTTACGAAGAAGCTAAGCAACATATCGCCTTAGTTCGCCCAGATTTCGTCGAGCGCGTAAAACTTTACGAAGCCGAAGTGCCATTATTTACTCACTTCCAAATTGAATCGCAAATCGAATCCGCTTTCCAACGCGAAGTGCGTCTGCCATCTGGTGGGTCGATTGTTATCGACCCAACGGAAGCCTTAACCTCAATCGATATCAACTCTGCCCGTGCCACTAAAGGCGGCGATATTGAAGAGACTGCGCTGAACACTAACCTTGAAGCCGCCGATGAAATTGCCCGTCAATTACGTCTACGTGACTTAGGTGGATTAGTGGTGATCGACTTTATCGATATGACGCCTGTGCGCCATCAGCGTGAAGTTGAAAACCGCTTACGTGATGCAGTTCACCACGACCGTGCCCGTGTGCAATTAGGCCGTATTTCTCGTTTCGGTTTGATGGAAATGTCGCGTCAACGTCTACGCCCATCACTCGAAGAATCAGCGGCACACATCTGCCCTCGCTGTCATGGCCAAGGCACAATTCGCAGTACTGAGTCTTTAGCACTGTCGATTTTACGTTTGATGGAAGAAGAAGCCATCAAAGAAAACACCTCGCAAATCGAAGCCATTGTACCTGTCGATGTGGCGGCATTCTTGTTAAACGAGAAACGCAAAGCCATTCGCATCACAGAGCAACGTCACGATGTCGAAGTATATGTGATACCTGATGCGCACATGATGACGCCAGATTATCGCGTGATCCGTCACCGTAGTGATGATGAAATCAGCGAATCGAGCTATAAGCGTATCGAACAGCCTGAAGCTAAATTGTATGAGCCACGTAAACTGGAACGTACCGCAGCGCCTATTCCGGCATTAAAAGGGTTTGCCGCGCCACAGAAAGTGGAACAAGCCCCATCACCAACGGTGAAAGTTGAAGCGCCACAACCAGGTTTCTTCAGCAAGCTTGTGAGTGCAATCAGTGCTATGTTTGCACCAAGCGAAAAAGCAGAACCCGTAAAAGTTGTTGAAACTAAAACAACCGATACCAGTGCAGCTAACGCTAACCGCCGTAACCGTCGCAACGATACTCGCCGCCCACGTAATGCCCAAGATGCCGACAAAGCAAAAGAAGGCACTCGTGAGCCACGCAGCCGTAATTCGAAAAAACCGGCCGATGCAGCGGTAAATACAAGCGCTCAAGAACGTCCTGTTCGTGAGAAAGAAGAAACTAAACGTCCAGCGCGATCCGAACCTAAGCCACGTGTACAAGCACCAAAAGACGTGGTTGCTGACGTAGAAGCCGATGCACCTAAGCAAGAAGTCGCCCGTGAACGTCGTCAACGTCGTAACATGCGCCGTAAGGTGCGTATCGATAATGGCCATAACACGCCAGATAATGCTATTCCAATTGCACCAGAAGATGCCGCTGAAGTATTAGCTGAGATTGCTGCCGTTAACGCCGCGGCGGCGAGCACTATCAGTGTTGACACTAAAACTGAAGTTGTCCAAGCACCAACTGAAACAAAAGCACCAAGAACACGTCGTCAGCCTCGTAAAGAAACGGCACCTGTTCAAGAAGCGCCAGAAAATATTGCAGTAGAAGAAAAAGCGATAATTTCTACAGAAACTGAAGCCCCAGCAGTTGAGCCAGTGATAACAGCTGAACAAACTGAAGTGGTTACAGCTGATGTTACAGCACCTATGGATGCGATATCGCAAGATAACGACGCAATTGATACTGAAAGCGAAACTGCTGATGATCAAGCAAAACGCGAGCAAAGAGATGGTCAACGTCGTAGCCGTCGAAGCCCGCGTCACCTTCGTGCAGCGGGTCAACGCCGTCGTCGCGACGAAGATGACCAAGGTACATCAACGCCAGCGCAATTCATCCCTAACGATGAATTGGGTGCTGACCAAGAGTATCCAAGCGAAGTCGCCAGTGTCCGTGTAGAAGCGCCAGTTGTTGCGACTAAAACAGATGCAGTGACTGAAACTCAAGTAACTGCTAAGTCCGTTGAAGTAGAAACAGCACAAGCTAGCGAAGCACCTGTTGTTGAAGCTCCTGCAGTCGTTAAAGCTGAGGCGAAAGTTGAAACGCCAGCAAGTGACGTTGCATCAGTCGAAACTCAGCAAGTTGAGACTAAAGCCACTGAAGCGGATGCGCCAAAAACGGTTGAAGTGAAAATTGACGTTGCACCAGTCGTTGAAGCTCCAGTAGCCAGCGTTGCAGTAGAAACCGAAGTGGGTAACGCCCCTGTAGTTGAAAGCCCAGCGGTTACACCAGCTGCGGCTAAAGTTGAAGTGGCTAAGACTGAAACTGCTGTAGAGCCAAGCGTTGCACCAAGTGTTGAAGTTAAAGAAGCGATTAAAGCTGCAGCCTCTGCTCCAATGGCAAAACCTGCTGCTATCGCTAAGCCTCAAGCAACAGTGCAAGTGGCCCCAACGACAGTGAATCCGCAAATCACTGACGCCCTTGTAGTCAACAAGCCGAAAGCCGCAAGCCGTTTTGGTTCTATGGTGTCTTCGGATATGACCAAGCCTGTAGTTGAAGTGAGAGAGCAAGTGGCAGTGCCTAAAGGACGCGAGTATGAGAATACTGCAACCGAAGAGCCTACCGCCAAAATTAAACTCACTAACGGTGCTGAGTCGGATATGGCTCGTCCATAACCACTTTAGTTAGTCAGAAAAGCCATGCGATTGCGTGGCTTTTTTATTTCTATCGTAAAACTCACACTATATTTAAGGTTTAGCTCAATCCATTTTTTTGTTAGTATTCGCGCCTTATTTTTATCCACACAACAACTTAATAACAGAGGTTCAATGTTTGATCTCATTCGCCACAAAACGTCTAGCCATAAAGCCGATGTGCTTTCAGGGCTAACAGTTGCACTTGCGCTTATTCCTGAAGCGGTCGCATTTGCCTTTGTCGCCCATGTAGAGCCTATGGTTGGACTTTATGCCGCCTTTATTATGGGGCTAATAACGGCACTGATTGGTGGCCGTCCTGGAATGATTTCGGGTGCGACGGGCGCTATGGCCGTTGTCATGGTGTCTTTGGTCGTTGAGCACGGTGTCCAATATTTATTTGCTGCCGTGGTCTTAGCGGGACTTATCCAGATCTCTGCTGGCGTGTGTAAACTCGGTAAATTCATTCGCATAGTGCCCTATCCCGTCATGATTGGCTTTGTGAATGGTCTAGCGATTGTAATTTTCCTCGCCCAGTTAGGTCAGTTTAAAGTTAAGGATGCCAGCGGAAATCTAGTCTGGCTGCCCCAAGAACCATTAATGTTGATGTTAGGTTTAGTGGCTCTGACGATGGCCATTATTTATTTTCTGCCTAAGATCACCACAGCAGTCCCTTCATCATTAGCCGCAATCCTCACTGTGACGGCACTTGTCGTAGGACTCGATCTGGATACTCGTAACGTACTCGATTTCCTCAAAACCATGAGTGGTAACGACAATGCGACCATAGCAGGTTCATTACCTAGCTTTGCGATTCCCTCTGTGCCTTTTAATCTTGAAACCTTATATATCATCCTGCCCTATTCCTGCATCTTGGCGGCAGTCGGTCTTATCGAATCTCTGCTAACGCTGACTGTGATAGATGAGATGACCAATACCCGTGGCCGCAGCAACAAAGAATGCGTCGGCCAAGGCCTTGGAAACATCACCAGCGGTTTCTTCGGCGCTATGGGTGGTTGTGCCATGATAGGTCAATCTATGATTAACATTAACTCGGGTGGACGCGGCCGATTATCAGGAATTACAGCTGCAGTCGCCCTGCTTGCCTTTATCTTATTTGGCGCTTCATTTATTGAGATTATTCCACTTGCGGCGCTGGTTGGAGTGATGTTTATCGTTGTGCTCGGCACCTTTGAATGGGCAAGCTTTAAGTTTATGGGCAAGGTCCCGAAACACGATGCCTTCGTTATCGTGCTAGTGACAACGGTAACCGTATTTACCGATCTAGCATTTGCGGTATTTGTCGGTGTCATCGTTTCAGCCTTAGTCTTTGCCTGGGAACATGCCAAGCATATCAATGTGACTGAAGAGCAGAACAATCAAGGCTGGAAAGTCTACAAACTCAATGGTCCATTGTTTTTCGGCTCAATCGCAAACTTCCTCGAATTATTTGACCCAGCAAAAGATCCTCAAGATGTGGTTATCGACTTTAAGAACTCTCGAGTTGCCGATCACTCCGCATTAGAAGCAATAGACACGCTCGCTGAGCGTTATGGCAATGCTGGTAAGAAGTTACACTTGATCCACTTGAGCGCTGACTGTAAAGCCCTACTGTATAAAGCGGGAAATCTTGTCGAAGTGAATCAACTCGATGATCCTCACTATAAAGTGGCCGATGATAAGCTGGATTCATAATCTAATTTTCAACAATAAGTGCTAGCTTATATATGAAATACCAAAGCCTGAATCGCAATGTTCAGGCTTTTTTATTATCGCTAATCATTTAACGGTAAAGCTGTTTTATATCAATAAGTAACTCCTCATCCCCTCAGTTCTAACACGTCTAAACTTAGTCATGACGAGATTTATAGTTATGCATTCACCTATGCGGACCTACACCAACAGACTCCAAAGCAGTCATAATGCCCCTGCTAATCCATGCAACGAGAATATGATGGGATAAATGCGTTATCGGCCTAGAATTGAGGTTACGCTTACACTGAATACAGTATCGAGAATACAGTATCGAGAATACAGTATCGAGAGGTGTAATAGTGTTTAATGCAACTGATGCAAAACATGGAGGATGAATCGAAAGAGCTTTATTGAAGTTTAACTCTCTAGAAATGATCTGTCTTAGAGATAAAGAGAAAATCTGAAAGTAGGTGCTAACAACTATTACGGTAAGCTAAGATGCCAGTTGAGCAAACTAAGCTCATTAATCTAGCGACTATTTATATAACTTTTAACGGAGAAGACTACACAATCTAGAAGACCAACTAACCTACAAAAGAATGTTAAATTTCACACAAATAAAAAGAGCCATGAAATAAACCATAGCCCTTTAATCCATTGCTATCAGCTCTAGGCTAACAGCACTGAAAATTAACCAATGATAGTTACGTTTTCAGCTTGTGGACCTTTTTGACCTTGAGTCACAGTGAAAGACACTTTTTGGCCTTCATCAAGAGTTTTGAAACCGTCAGAGTTGATCGCACGGAAATGTACGAATACGTCTGGACCAGATTCTTGCTCAATGAATCCGAAACCTTTGTCAGAGTTGAACCACTTAACAACACCAGTAACTTGAGACATGATATAAATCCTGTAAATAAAAAATTAAAGCCTTAACGGCGGTGGAGCTGGAAAATGCCGGTATTACTTATGTTTACAGGACGAACTGGTCGTATTGAACACATAAATATAAGCCCAACCTTCAAGCTGATAAGACTATAAACCATTCTAAAGATAAGTCAACACACTGCGACACTTTGGATTATTTATTTTGCCTAAATCTACTTTGCGGTTTTGCAACCGGCTAGCAGAACATTCAGTTCATGCTGCTTAGCATTTACAGTTAAACACTTTAAATAATTTATTTCAATAGCTTAATCTATTCACTTATCTTGAAATGCGATGCACTTCAATTTGGAAATCCAATTCACAGCTTAGTCCTTGCAGAGCAAATGCTTGCTTTTGCGCATCGGTAAACTTCCAAGCGTAAGGCGTCATTTCTAAAAAATGAGCAATGTGATCACTTTTTGTCAGTTCAAGCTGAGAAATTAAGCGTTCCTGATGCAGGCACTCAAAACCAGCAATATACGCAGCAGATACAGGATGCAATCTAGGTTCTGCATAAATTTGTTGCTTCAAAGCGAAGTGATGCGAAGGTCCGGGAGAGACTGTTATCAAGATACCACCATCGGCCATAATGCGTTGTAACTCTTCAACTTTGGAAGGTGCATAAATGCGAATGGCAAGATCGACACTTTGAGAGGCGATGGGCATCTCATAGGCACTTGCCACACAAAATGCTAAATTGGGGTAGCGTTTAGCCGCATATTTAATTGCTGACTTAGAAATATCTATGCCTTGTAAATCACAATCATGGTGCTGACTCAACACATTGAATAAACGCTGGCTGTAGTACCCTTCCCCACAGCCTATATCAAGGATCTGTTTTGCATCAGCACTAAACTCGATCGCGAGTTCATTCACTTTATCACTCAAGCCTTGATAATACCCTTCGTTTAAAAATTCACGCCGAGCAAACATCATCTGCTTGTTATCACCAGGATCTATTGAGTTTTTCTTCTGTACGGGCAATAAGTTGACATAACCCTCTTTAGCCATGTCAAACTTATGTTGCTGTGGACAACCCCAAGTGCGGTCCGTTAACGTCAGCGGCGCGGAACACAGGGGACATAAATAGTGCATAGTGGACTCTTATCTTTAACTAAATTTGGGCAAGAAAGGTTTACGTTTCGTCTTCCATTAATCGGTCAACCATCTGGATCAGTTCAGGTGGCGCAAGTAACTCATAACACTCTAATTTTCTTAATAACTTGTCTGTGTTATCAGCATCATTAGCGGCGCGACTATAATTGGGACGCTCAAACATATGGGTATAGGTTCTAAATAACCACTGCTGTTTCTGAAGTAACAAGGGATCGAGCCTTAATACCTCATCGGCAAGGCTAGCCTGACATTGACCAAGTTCCCCACGTAAAAAAGCTTGTAATTCTAACCTAACTTGCTCAATTTCGGTCATGTAAATGGCGAGGGATTCAGATGATGCGGCATAATCGTATTGCCTTGCTAACAGAGCTTTAGCGACCATTAGCGCTTTAGGTTCATGCAAAACACGTAAATCGGCTTCTAAAGGTACTAACTCAAACTTTGAATCCGCTTGTAAAGCAAACGTTAAGCAATTATTTACGACTGAATTATCTTCATCTAAACCATTAGTCATGTCTAAGGTAAAAGATACGCCCCGTCTCAATTCTGCCGCGCAAAATTTTGCAGCAGTGCCCATTCGCGTATAGAGCCGAAAACCTTGCCCAAGACTTCGAGTGATCGGTGTATTAAAGGCCTGTGCAGTTTGCGGTAACGATTCAACTTTAAGACCCATAAACGGTTGAAAACGAATCGCAATATTTTGTGGGGTTCCAGCTTCAGCAATAACGATAACCTCTAGTAAAGGCGCACTGAACGCCTGTAACACAATAAAATCACTGATATCGTCGGGTAACCGCAACGTGAGTATCGACGCTTTTTCGGCATCAAGCACCATAGGCTCATTTAAAAATTGATGATACATAAGACATTATTCCCCTGTTCAGCCGCGATTGTACCTTTGAATCTGAATGAAGATCACCAATTAAGTCTTTATATTCTCAAGATAATGACTTAATTACCTTAATGATGTAAATGTTCATTCGGGGAGTTTCGGTGTTAAGATGTTATTATTCGACAAACTGTCATTTGAATTTAATTATGTCTAACCATTCCCAGCCAAGCATATTTTGGCACGACTACGAAACCTTCGGGGCTAACCCGGCGAAAGACAGACCCTCGCAATTTGCCGGTATTCGCACGGATTTAGATCTCAATATTATCGGCGAGCCTGAGACATTTTATTGCAAGCAAGCCCCTGATTATTTGCCGTCACCAGAAGCGATATTGATCACAGGGATCACTCCGCAGTTAGCCAATTTAAAAGGCATCCCTGAAACTGAGTTTATGGGGCGTATTCAAGCACTGTTTAGCCAGCCAAACACCTGTGTCGCGGGCTACAACTCACTGCGTTTTGATGATGAAGTGACTCGTTATGGCTTTTATAGAAACTTTATCGATCCCTATGCCCGTGAATGGCAAAATGGCAACTCTCGTTGGGATATCATTGATTTAGTACGCGCGTGTTACGCATTTAGACCCGAAGGGATCAATTGGCCAACCAAGGAAGATGGATCTCCTAGTTTTAAGCTAGAACATTTGACCCAAGCGAATGGTTTAAGCCATGAGAAAGCCCATGATGCCATGTCTGATGTGTATGCAACCATCGCTATGGCAAAACTCATTCGCGAGAAACAGCCTAAGTTATATCAGTACTATTTTGACCTGCGCCGTAAACAAGCGGTGAGCGATCAAATCGATGTGCTCAATATGCAGCCGTTAGTACACGTGAGCTCTAAGATCAGTGCGCGCAATGGTTGTACGACGTTGATTTCCCCCGTGGCGCACCATCCAACCAATAAAAATGCCGTTATTTGCGTTAATTTAGCCATGGATTTAACGCCACTCTTTGAGCTAGATATCGAGCAAATTAAAACGCGTATGTATACGCCAAGAGCCGATCTTGCCGAAGACGAATTACCGATCGCGGTAAAACAAATTCATTTAAATAAGTGCCCTTTTATCACTTCGGCTAAAATCCTCAGCGATGAACATGCCGCTCGTTTAGGCATAGATAAAGAATTTGCCAGAGAGCAATATAAACGCCTTAAACTTCACCCAGAACTACGTGAAAAACTGGCGCTCTTATTTGAGCACGATGACAGCAGAGCGACCACAGATCCCGATTTGATGCTCTATTCAGGTGGTTTCTTTAGCCAAGCTGATAAAGCGAAAATGGAAATCATCCGCCATACCCTACCGCAAAATCTAGCGGCGTTAGACTTGCAGTTTGATGATCCACGTATCCCTGAAATGCTGTTTCGTTACCGTGCCCGTAATTACCCTGAACTACTCGATTACGAAGAGTCGCAGCGCTGGCGTGAATTCTGTCAAAGTCGCTTAGCCGATCAAGACTACGTACTTAAATTAGAAAATCTGCTGCAAGATACGCAAGCGGATGAGACTAAGCAGAAGTTACTGGCTGCCCTTTGCCATTATTTGCGTGAACTTTAAGTTTGAACAATTCAAGCTTAAGTCTTTTATTTAATAGTCTTAAGCTTGTTTATATTCATGAATAGACTCACTCTATTAGGCGCATAACTTAAATTGTTTACTATCGAACACACACATTTGCAGCGTATAAACGCGAGCTAACTCGCATTTATGCTGTAACAAAATTACTAGAATGTTCTTCCATGAACTTAACAAATAAGGAATCGGGAAATGCAAGATAGATTCATTCGTAGCATAACCCAACTGCCAACGCCGTTAGCCGATGCTCTCATTCCGATGTTGCACCAGAATTTTGCTGGACACTTAGATGCGCAGCAACTTGCCACACTCACAAGTGCAAGCAAGATGACCGAAGCAGAAGTGTTACTGGCACTGCTGCCGATAGCTGCTGCACTGGCGAAACCGCCTATCAGTGAGTTTTATGTCGGTGCGATTGCCAAAGGCAAAAGTGGCGATATCTACATGGGTGCCAACTTAGAATTACCCGGTGAAGCGCTGTTTCATTCTGTCCATGCAGAACAAAGTGCGATCAGCCATGCATGGCTCAGCGGTGAAAGCCAAATTGTTGATATCATAGTCAATGCCAGCCCTTGCGGCCATTGCCGTCAATTTATGAATGAGCTGGTTGAAGGAAGTAAGATCAGCATTCATCTACCCGCACAGGAAAGCCATCCACTGGCTTATTATTTACCCTATGCCTTTGGCCCAAAAGACTTAAATGTCACTTCGCCTTTAATGGCGAAGCAACAAACTGAATTTGCTTTAGATAGTGCCGATCCTATGATCATCGAAGGTTTAGATCATGCTGGTTTAAGTTACGCGCCTTACACTCAGAGTTTTGCTGCCGTGGTTTTAGAAACACGCGATGGCGCAACCTATTGTGGTCGCTATGCAGAGAACGCGGCATTCAATCCTTCTATGCTGCCGATGCAGATGGCCTTGTCAAATCTCGTTCGCCATAATCGTGAATTTAGCGATATCAGCCGTGCGGTGTTGATTGAATCATCTCAAGGAAAAATCAGTTTAGTCGGCGCGACTATGGATGCACTCCATACCGTTGCCGCCATCGAACTTGAGCACATAGTCATAGATCCCGTGTAACGTCTGCTTCAAGATGCCAACGGCGAAATACGTTAATGCGTATTTCGCCGTTGGAACACTCGATTAATACTTCAACATCAAGTTATAAAGCGCTAATGCTGACGCCAAAGTAGCTGTATTGAACTTTAATGCCTAACACCCAGTCCTCGAACGTTACGCCTAGTGTTCAAACCTAACTGCCAGTACTCAAACATACCCTTCTAGTACTTAAACGTAACGCTGAGTATTCAAATGTGAAAGCTAACTCGGCATAAATGGTTAACCTCAGCACAATTATGCAAGGCTACTCACTATCCAGAGTTCTATTTACGCCACTTCTTCTCGCCTGAAGCTCAGCTTTACGCTGTGCCATTCTGGCAAAACAAGCTTGCCGCTCCACATTTGACATAGCGCGCCAGGCTAAAATCTCATCGAGATGCCTAAAGCAACCTAAGCAAATATCTTGCTGATCTAAACAACAATTGCGTATACAGGGATTGGCATTAGGATCATTCTGACCAGACGGCATATTCATTGCCACAGGGTTCAGTGAAGTGGAATCGGCGACCACCGGGGAAACTAAAGATGTCTGCCGTGATTGCGCCGCCAGCGGCCACGACAGCCGTCAGAGTCAATTCTAAGTTCTGGCTGTAGATCACTATCAGCGGGCAGCCTTTTGCGAGGGTAAAATCCACCTCGGCTTGATAGAAGCCACCTGTGATCCCGACATCCATAAAGCAGCTGTATTCAGGACCGTAATCGACATAGGTCCAGCCAAATACCTGGCTAAAAAAGGCCTTAGAACTCGCAATATCGCGGCTCGGGATTTCCAAATAATTGATGCTGTGTTGAAGGTTCATAGACTTCCTTGCTATTTAATGAGGAACAAAATGATGGGCACAAAATGCATGAATAAAAAATGGGAGCCAAAGCCCCCATTCCATTCGCGGCTTTAACTCAGGTTAACCTTGGATTAAGGCTGCGACAAGTCCAATCAGACCACCAAACACCCCGCCCCAGATCACTAACCAACCTAAATGCGTTTGGATCATGTCCTGAACGATTTGTTTCACCATTTGCGGTGTCAGCTCGTTTAACCTTTGTTCCACTATATTGGCAATTTTAGTTTGCAGATCGGCCATCACATTTGGCTGTTCGATTTCTTGTTTCAACAGCTCGTGGAATGCATCACTTTGCGCCATTTCAACTAAAGAGGCTTTCATCTTCACAATAAACGGCTCTTTTAGCGGTAATAACGCATCCGTACCGCCGAACATAGACAACATGCCGCCAAAGGAAGATTGCGCGACTGTACTAATTAAGGCATCGAAAGAAGGCGCTAAATCGACCTTCTCAATCACGGGGGCCAAGTCTATTTTACTCAGCCCTTCTTTTTCAGACAGAAATCGGTCGATATTTTCTGTGGTAAAAAACTGCTTCATCATCAGATGAGCAATGCCCGCCTTAAACTCTTCGAAACGAGAAGGCACGACTCCCGAGCCATAGAGTCCGGGGACTTTCTCAAACAACATATAAACCGCAACCCAATTGGTAATCGCACCCGATAAGGCAAACAATCCGACATTCAGGACAATTGCCGAATGCATCAGGTAACCGACAACCACCAAAGCAGCCGCCAATAAATTTGTTACTAAACTCTTATTCAATCTCGTATCCCCTAAGGTGGCATCGATAAGATGCAAAACTGGCCTATATTAACAAGTTAACGGGAGTCAGGTCTAACACTCAAACCACAGTAAGCGAACCCATTTTCAAATCTGTTTTCAGTACTAAGTCTTGGCGCGACAAGCTGCATCCAGCTCATCGCTAAAGCCGCAACATCACAGAGCCGCTAACGGCCGACTGGCCTATGCTAAATAAGTGAATTTCCTTGTATAACATTAAGTTAATTTAATGCTCGTAAAGCTCAAAATGCATAAATTTTAATTTACTGCCTGTGAATTATCAACTGGCCTCAACTACACTCAATTTGGGTCAGAAACCCGAAATAGGGTTTCCAAATGCAAGCTCAGAATTCAGAGCTTAAACACAAGCCTTAAATACGGGCCTTAAACACAGCCACTGAACATCGGCTCAAATACAAAAGTTAACCACAATAAATTAGGGATGCGCTTATGGAATCGGCTTTTAACACTGCAGGGGAGTTAAGTTGGCATGAACTCACAACCAATAATACCGAAGAGGCCATGCGCTTCTATGCTGAAATTTTTGGCTGGCATTTTAAAACCGTTAAATTGCCTCACGGTCACTATCACATTATTGAAAACGAGGGGATCAGCATTGGCGGAATTACCGACAGTTTAATCCCCACCCTTCCCTCACATTGGACAGGCTATATTACGGTTAACGATGTGGATCAAGTGGCTATCAGTGCCAAAAAACTCGGCGGTGACATTCTGTTTGGCCCTGAAGACATTCCGGAGGTGGGCCGTTTTTGTTGGATAAAAGACCCACAGGGCGCCATTATTGCGGCCATTAGCTATTTAAAACGCTGATGTAAAAACTGACCTAAACATGATGATGAGTTTCGACTCAAGGGATACGCCGCAGGTTGATACCGATGTAGCTATCAATGTAGAAGATAGGTTGTCATTCAGCAACGACGGGGGTCGGAAGAAGTTGTCGTCGGGTAATGCCAAGATTTCATTGATAAAATATAAATAATCTCTGGAAACATTAGCGTTAATCGCTAGAATGTTCGCACTTATGGCAGTTTTTCCCTGTCTTATGCATTGGAGCCTTGATATTAATGCTGACCCAGCTATCGCAATTCAAACACACTTTTTTTGCTCTCCCAAGGTACCTGCGTGTGCTTGTTTACCTCACCGCCGTCTATCTTAGCTATGTCTGCACATTAGGTTTAATCCTGCCCTATGCGATAACCACGCTGGCACCCGAAAAACTCTCTGCTTTACTCGGCCGTCCCGTCACCCTCGGGGATATCCGCATCAATCCCTTTAATTTCAAAGTCGAAATTGACCAACTGGCCATTAAAGAAAAAGACGAAAAACCGTTTGCAGGCTTAGCGCAAGTCCAATTCGAAGTGAACTTTTGGCAATCTGTTTTTAATCGCGCCGCCGTTATCGAAAACATACACATACAAGCGCCCTACGCACACATCATCCGCGTGGAGAAAAAAGGCAAAGCTGGATTCAACTTCGACGATATTCTGCAGACCTTGAACGAGCATTCCTCTGCGAGCACAGAAACAACACCCGCAGAAGCCAGCGCCCCCGTTCGTGTCCTGCTCAGCCAATTTGTATTAGATGCAGGGCAATTTAACTTCGATGACAAAATTACCCATGCTCAAGTTAATTATCCCAATATCAATTTAAAACTCAGTCAGCTCGATACTGAATATTTGATGTCGGCATTGTCGGCCTCAGTAGCACCAGCCACAAAAGCAAATAAGACTGAAGCCAACCCGACACCAAACGCCCAATCAGCCTCTGGCTCTGGCTCCCAAGTTATGCCAATTCAGCACAATCACTATGCGATACAACTCAGTGATGATCATGCTGGTGAAATCAGTTTGCAGGGGCAATTCCAACTGTTCCCACTAAAAGTTGCGGGTGACGTCCACATCGCCAAACTGAAACTGCCCCCCCTGTGGCGATTTATCGACGATCAATTTAAGCCAGCACTTACCGATGGCGAGATCACTGCTAAGACTCAGTATCAAGTGGATTTTGCCGAGAATGGCGAGTTACAAGTCACCAGCAACAATGGCCAGTTTATTGTTGAAAAACTGAACTTTAACGACCAAGAGCGCTCAGTGGTCAAGCTACCAATCTTTGCCCTCGACGGTATTTCGATGGATCTGAAGCAGCAGCAAGTACGCATCAATAAGCTTCACAGTGATGGCCTCACTGTAAACGCCATTTTGAATCAAGACGGACTCGATCTCGCGAGCTTGTTCATGCCTAAATCCGCCAGTGCGTCTACAAGTGCAGCGCCGCCAGTTGCTAAGCCGATAGAAACTAAACCGGCAGATGCTAAGTCGATAGAAACTAAACCGGCAGCCGCTAAGTCAGTAGAGACTAAAGCTGTTGAGAGTGCACAAGTCACGCAAGTGGAAGAAAAGCCTCAACAGCCAATCAAGCAAGCGCCTGTAACGGCGTCAACAGACACTTGGTTCGTGCAACTCGATGCGCTCAATATTGAAAACTACGATCTTAATCTGTCGGAGCAAAAGTTAACTGAGACACCGCAGCAATGGCGTGTGTATCCACTTAATTTTTCAACAAAAACTATCACCAGCACCTTGGCCGAGCCGATTGATTATGCGCTGCAACTCAGCATTAATGACAAAGGTACTTTAAGCTCTCAAGGCCAGGTCGATGTGCCAGGCGAAGCCATAGATGCCGATATTCAACTCGATAAGCTCGCGTTAATCCAGTTCCAACCGTATCTTGCCCCCTACGTGAATATCCAGCTTAAGAGTGGTTTATTAAGCTCTGCAGGCAAGCTCACGGCTGATGCCAAGGGTAAAGCCATTTACGGCGGCAGTGTTGAGCTCGATGATTTAGCCATTCATGACAAATTGCGTAATGCCCCGCTGGTCAAATGGCAAAAGATGAATATCAATCAGCTAGATTTTGACCAACAAAAAAATCAAATCAAAATCGATCACTTAGCCTTTAGCCAACCCTACGCCAAAGTGGTGATCGCTAAAGATAGAAGCACTAATATCAGCGACCTTATCGTCGATGCGCCTATTGCAGCAACTGCGACAAATAGTACGACAACGAACAACACGCCCCCTGCTAAGCAAACCGAAACCGAGCCGCAAATGGCGAGCAAGTCAGCAACGCCTGAGCTGAGCCTAGATATTCAAAAAATTAGCTTTAGCCAAGGCTCGGCTTACTTTGCCGATAACTCACTGACTCCGAATTTTGCTTCGGGAATTGAGCTGCTTGAAGGCAATATCACTCACCTGTCGTCAACGCCAGGCACTAAAGCCTCGGTCGATATCAAAGGTAAGATTGACAAGTACGCGCCTGTAACCCTAAAAGGCGATATTAACCCTTTGTTAGACATGCCATATTTAGATCTCGATTTAGTCTTCAAGAGTGTTGAGCTAACGTCAGTCAATCCTTACTCAGGCACCTATGCGGGTTACTACATAGATAAGGGACAGTTATCACTGTCACTGAACTACAAACTCGATCAGAACAAGCTCAATGGCAATAACCATCTAGTCATAGATCAACTGAAACTCGGTAAACCCAGTAACAGTGACCTTGCCACTAGCTTACCTATCACGCTCGCCATTGCGCTGCTACAGGACCGTAACGGCGTGATTGATTTAGGCATGGAAGTCTCAGGCGATTTAGACTCACCCAGCTTTAGTGTCGGCAGCATCATAATGACGGCGATTACCAATGTGATCACTAAAGCCGTCACTGCGCCCTTCACTTTCTTAGCGGGGCTGATAGGTTCAGACGAAAGTTTAGACAAAATCAGCTTTGCCGCTGGTCAATTCAGCCTAAGTGAAGATGAGCAGAAAAGTTTAGACAAACTCGCCAGCGCCTTACTCGACAGACCTATGCTCAAGCTCAGCGTTGAAGGGGAAGTCGATGCCATCAATGACAGCCAAGCCATTGCTGAGCGCATCATGAAGCGTAAATTGGCTAAGTTAGCCAATATCGAGTTCAGTGCGTTACCTAATGATTTAAGTCCAAGCCAATTTCCGACCCAAGGGCCGCTCGCTGATGCGCTAGTGAAGCTCTATGAGCAGGAAGTTAAAGCCGATCCGGCACTAATAAAAGACACAGTTATCGCAGAGGCCAAAGACGCGCAGCTTTCCGATGACGAAATCACCACCCGCTGGCATATCGCTTTATATAATCTGTCGGTAAAAGCGCAGAATGTTAACGATGGCATGTTGGGTAATTTGGCCCAAGAAAGAGCAAAAGCCGTCAAAGCTTACCTTGTAGACGTGAAAGAGATTGCCCCAGAGCGGATCTTCTTGCTCGAAAGCCGAGTGAGTTTGACCCAGAATGTGGCCCAAGTGAGCCTTACCATAGATGCGCAATAGACGCGCAATAGACGCGCAATAACTCAAGCAATGGGTTAATGTTGCTGTGTTTACGATAAAAGAAGCCCGCTAAAGCTCAGCTTTAACGGGCTTCTTTCTTATGCTAAAGAGCATGCCTAAATGTATAGCTAAGCGCATATCTAATTGTTACCGCTAAGCGAAAACGCTGTCCTTGTCGCCAAAGAATCTTCTACCTGTTAATCCACACTAAAATGTTGGCCGCGCTTTGTACCATAGGTTACACTCTGCGGCCTTTATGTAACTGGGATCGCAAGCTCGAATCGCTAAATCTCAGTTTCGTCGCACATTTGCGACGGCGCCATTGACACACGAATCACTTTTCAACACACATTATTATTGAGGTCACTGACATGTTTATCATTCGCTGGATTTTAGGCAGGATCATTCTGTTTTTAAACTTCGTATTTAGCCCTAAAAAGCGCCAACGTCCACTGGCAGAGCAACAACAGATTGATACTCAAACTCAAGCATTGGCCCTGTATCAGTATCCAGCTTGCCCATTTTGCGTAAAAGTCCGCCGTGCAATGCGCCGTCAGGGACTCAATATAGTGACCCACGACGCTAAAAAAGCGCCGCATAAAGATGAACTCATCGCTCAAGGCGGCAAACAACAAGTGCCTTGTCTACGGATAGAAGAAAACGGCCAAGTACAGTGGTTGTATGAATCTAAAGAAATCATTAACTACTTAGACCAACGCTTCGCCTAAATCGCGGTGCAACAGTCTGTGTAAATATCCAAATAAGTGCGCCCAGTAACCTTTCCAATGAACTGTTTAATCGACTTTTCAATGGACTTCCCAATGAACTTTACAATGGGTTTTCCGTTGAAATATCGAGGTTTCGGGCGCCGTTCTTTTATTGCGTTGTTTAATCACATCTACTTACGCCACAAATATTCTCGGTCGGAATAATCAAATAACCACTGGGGCTGATACACCACCAATAGCGTTACCGCCATACCATTAAGCAATGCCTCGGGGAACGCCAGCAAAGGGATTAGCATCAAGTAGTCATCCACTAACACATTCCAATCGTAATCCGCTGCAGACCACAACCACATCGCCCAACTCAATTGATGAAACACAGTTGAAAGACCCGCATTGATAAAACCGCCGACGAAGATAAACACGAAAATGTGTTTAGGAAATAAATGGTAACTGCGACTGTATAAAACAAAACACAGGAACAGCGGCACAGCCATAGCGAACAGACTAAAAGCCCCAAAATCAGCGGGCTGTTTTAGTACAAAAAGACTAAAAAAAGCGCTGGGCAACAGTAATGCCACAGTCGCAAGACGCCAACCGAACATCAGCATACAGGTCACTATCCCTAGAAAATGCAGATGCAACCCAGTTTGAATACTGGCATTTAACGACCACAGCGCATTGACGCCCACCAGCGTCAGTAACAAGCGTAACTGCAGGTTTTTATCCCGTCGGATCTGCGCTAACTCGTCTTTTGGCCATATCGCATAGAGCCATAACGCCAAGAGCATAAGGCATATGCCTTGAGTCAGGCTCATATCCCATTCGATTTGCGCCCATTTATTCGACCAAAACGCCAACATTAATCGCCCATCCTTAATCCATTGCGCCAATAGAGTCACACTCAGTCCATGAAGATGCCATAAATCCATGAACTTTAGGGTCATATTAAGGTATTCTGCTGTCAGTTAATAACCTAAGAGTTAAATTTGATTATGCCGCTTCGATACCTCAGCCTTGCCATCTTAAGTTGTTTCTCGCTCATCGCCTGTAGCAATGCCCCCATCGATCCTAGTGAACTTGCCGGAAAATTACGGGATAAGTTAACCACAGACATTAAAGCCGATGGCCTTAAACTCTTCAGCTACACAGCGCGGCTGGTCGATGATAAATCTAACATGGGTGATGCAGACCGCCCTTTCCCGCACGATGCCCGCGTACGTAGCATGCAAGATCCCCGTGAACAACGTCGCGCGATGCAAGATCTACAGGACTCATTAGAAGTTTGGGGACGACAAGTCGAATTAGGTTTAACGAAAACCCTTGAAATGACAGGTTATTGCCGCGAAGGTTATATCGAATTGAGTCGGATTATCGAACCCGGGCGAGGCGAAATTCGTGGTGAATGCCAAGAAGGCGCGACCAATGCCGATAAACAGAAATTTGTGAACTATTAGCGAAGGTTTGAGTAACTCAAATTTGCATGGCTAAGCTCTGAGCATCGAAAAGACGCAAGATTGGAGAAGCACTGTTAATCGGCTAAAAATAGCGAAAACAATAATAAGAGAAGCTCAAAAAGGTAAGTATGCGCGTATTAGGCAATACGCGCATTCACATCACACTAGACTAATTCAGTCAGTGGCACAGCACGATTTTCTAATAACACAGGGATACCTTCAGTGATCGGATAGGCCAGCTTATCTGCCTTACAAATCAACTGCTGCGTCGTTTTATCGTACTCAAGTTTTCCCTTACACACAGGGCAAGCCACTATATCTAACAATTTTTTATCGAATGCCATGGAAGTTTCCTTGTTTAGCTGCAGCCACCTCGCGAAGACGTGCGAGCAGCTGCTCATCAAATTGTGGGGATAGCTTGGCATTGACCGCCAAATACCACCAGTTCTCTTGTGCAAAATCGCGACATTTAACCGCATCTTTTTCTGTCATCAACAGTGGCAAGCCTTGGGCTAAATCACCTAACTGGGTTTTATCGTAAGCCTGATGGTCATCAAAACCATGGCAGAAGGCCAGTTGATAGCCTTGTGCGCGCAACGATTCAAAGAAGCGCGCTGGATTACCTATGCCCGCCATCGCAACGAGCGGCTGAGACTTATCGAAAGTATATTCACCAGACGTCGCATCACATTTAACAGGCTTCACTGCCGTAGGTGTCAGTTGCATTTCGAACTGCCCTTTTGCCGCTGGGCCGCCATTACTGACGATAAAATCCACGGTATCGAGACGCCACGCGCCTTCACGCAATGGACCTGCTGGCAATAGCAAGCCATTGCCTAAACCGCGCTGACCATCAATTACCACCAGCTCAATATCGCGTGCCAGAGCATAATGCTGTAGGCCATCGTCACAGATGATGACATCAACACCAAACTCAGCAATAAGCGCATTAGCCGCATCGACCCGTTTAGCGCCAACCACCATGGGCACTTGAGTGCGCGCCACTATCATGGCAGGTTCATCACCGACCTCTACCGCGCTCGCGCCTAAGTTAACCGTTTTAACGCCTTGAATATCAACGCCATATCCACGACTGATCACACCGGGGTGAAACCCATGCTGGCGCAGTAGCTCAATCAGATAAATCACGGTTGGCGTCTTACCGCTACCGCCGACGGTAATATTACCAACAACGATGACAGGCACAGGCATTGCCGTTTGTGGTTTGAATCCGAGGCGAAACAAGGCGCGGCGCACATAAGTGATCACCGCGAATACGCCCGATAAAGGCAACAAGAGCCATCGCAGTGGATGGCCCTGATACCAGATTTTATTCACTAAGGCCTGCATCTAACTACCAAATTGCATTTGGTACAATTTGGCGTACATGCCATCTAATTCCAATAGCGACTGGTGCGTCCCGCGCTCGACGATACGTCCCTGATCCACAACTAGAATTTGATCGGCACTCTCGATAGTCGACAACCTGTGGGCGATCACTACTGAGGTGCGGTTTTGTCTGAGGTTATCTAAGCCTTTTTGAATAGCTTTTTCCGACTCAGTATCTAATGCCGAGGTCGCTTCATCGAGGATCAACACAGGCGCATCACGCAACATAGCGCGCGCAATCGCAATCCGCTGTCTTTGACCACCGGACAATAACACGCCATTTTCACCCACTTGGGTATCAAGGCCTTGGGGCAGCTGTTCAATAAACTCCATCGCATAGGCCAAGGTCGCCGCTTCAATAATCTGCTCACGCGTCGCTTCACCGGGATAGGCGTAGGCGATGTTGTTAGCAATCGTATCGTTGAATAAGGTCACCTGCTGCGATACCAAAGCCACTTGATTACGCAGCGATTTTAGCGAGTAATCGTAGATGCTGACATCATCGAGCAAAATGTCGCCGGATTCGAGCCCCGTATAAAAACGGGTTACTAGACTGGCAATAGTCGACTTACCAGAGCCAGAACGACCGACTAGCGCTAGGGTTTGACCCGGTTTAACTTCAAAATCGACATCTTCCAGCGCTCGACGATCTTGGCTGTCATAGCTAAAACAGACCTTATCGAAACGTAGATGACCCTTAGCGCGCTCGACGGTATAAGTGCCTGTGTCGGACTCAGGCAGCGTATCCAATAATTCAAACACTGTGGTACATGCTGCAATACCGCGTTGGAATTCGGCGTTCACTCGGGTTAAGTTTTTGATGGGTTGCAACATGGCCATCATAGCGCCAAGAATTGTCGCGAAGGTGCCGGCGGTAAGATCGGCTTTCATGCTGTCTAAGCTTGCCGCATAAAGTACAAACGCTAAGGCGAATGAGCCGATAATCATGATCAACGGCTGACTAATGGCTTGTGCCACAGCTAACTTCATATTTTGATGGCGGTTTTGATCGTTCACTTTAGCAAAACGGGTAGCTTCGGTTTCCTGTCCACCAAAGGCCAATACGTTTTTATGGCCCTTAATCATTTGCTCAGTCGTAGCACTTACACCACCCATAGCGGTTTGAATTTGCTTAGAGACCTTGCGGAAACGACGACTAACCACCGCAATGACCATGCCCATGATAGGACCAATCACAAGAATACAGAGGGATAGCTTCCAAGAGTTATAGAACATCAGTGCCAGCATACCCAATACAGTTACACTGTCGCGGACGATAGAAATCAAAGCGCTACCCGATGCTCTGGCAATTTGCTCAGTATCGAAGGTGACTTTTGAAATCAAGTTACCGGTATTTTCCTTGTCCATGTAACTGACTGGCAGGCTAAGATAATGCTCAAACACTTGCTGACGCATGTCCATGATCAAACGTGCACTCATATATGAAATGCCGTAGGTCGAAACAAAGTTGGCAAAACCGCGCAGTGTAAACATGACGATAACCACAAGCGGCGCCATCATCAGCACATCGTTGTTCGCGTGGAAACCTTCACTGGTTGGCAAAGCTATGCCATTGGTGACCGCAGCAGGTGCGCCGCCGGAAAAACCCTTATCAATAAAGGGACCGATGAAAGCGATAAAGGCGGCATCGACGAGACCATAAATAATTAATCCCGCAACTGAAAGCATAAACATGCCTTTCATCTGTTTTATATAGCCCAGTAATCGTTTGAAAACTGTCCACATTTCGTCTTTAGGAGATGTTGTCATTGATAACACTAAATTATGGCAAAGTAGCCATTCTACTCTGGATTAATCAAGTCACCAAATCTAAACAGAGAGTTGTACCAAAATGGCGCGAAATCACCACGATAGGTCTTTACCTCTAACTCAGGCTGCTGAAAAATCACACTAATCTGCCCTTCTGTCCCTGTGGTCAGACTCCTTATTTCTCGTCGCTGATACCGTTCAACCACAGTGGATTTAGGAAAACCATAACGATTAGCAAAACCCGCCGGAAACAGCACTAACTTAGGGGCTACGGCATCGATAAAGGCCTCTGTCGACGAGGTTTTGCTGCCATGGTGCGGCGCTACCAGCACGTCGCTTTGTAACTCGTTTAGGTCACTTAGATCACCGTTCACGCTTAGATCACCGCTCACACTCAGCTCACGGCTTACACTTAATTCACGACTTAATAGTGCCGCTTCGGTTTGTTTTTCAATGTCCCCGGTGAGCAGCAGACTTTGCAAGCCATCATCGATGCGCACCACACAGGAGCCATTATTTCCCGCCAGCACTTGAGGCGGTGAGAGTAAGTTAAAGCTCAACCCTTGCCATTGAATTTGCCTTGGGCGGCAATCTTGGCCGCTAAAGCCTGCCACATCTGTGATCACCCAAGCCTTAGGATAAGCCTCAATCAAGACAGGCGCGCCGCCTGCATGATCGTTATCGCTATGGCTGATAACAATATAGTCAATCTCTTGAATACCTTTGGCTTTTAGGAAAGGTAATATCACTCGCTCCGCATAACTGAAATCATCACCAAAGGCGGCGCCCGTGTCATAGATGACTCCCCTGCCATTTTTTTCAATCACCACGGCTAAACCTTGGCCCACATCGAGTAAATGCATGGCCCATCGATGGGTTTGCACGGGAGACCACAGCGTCATACAAAAAAGTAATACGGGCATAAACAACAAACTCAATAGGCTTAGCCAAGCAATATTGTTTTTATGCTTAGGCACATAGCGCCATAACACACCACCAACGAACGTGCAGACTCCTAAGGCTAATAGGCTGTCAGAGAGTGCTAACCAATGGGCGGGTAAGTGCTGACTGATATCGAGTAACTGCGCATAGGGCGATAAACTCCAATCACTGAGGCGAAGCAGTCCCAACCAAGAGAACCCAAACGTAGTTCCAAGCCACCAGCAGACAAATCCCGCCATTGCTAAGGGGATCACTACAAAGCTAAACCAAGGAACTGCCAAGATGTTCATCCACAAACTGTGTACACTCACGCCGCCAAAGAGTGCCGCTTGCAGTAATCCAAGCCCGAGACTCAAGCGCCATTGGATTGCCCAAAACTGTATCATCCCTGTGCGTAAACGCGCCCCTCGACTCGACGCTGGGGTAAATGCCCTTGGTTGGATTTCTAAAGTGTATAAGATGATGCCTAAGGCACAAAACGACAGCCAAAATCCCGCACTTAAACAAGCGAGCGGATCAAGCAGCAATACAATGAACAGGGCAAATAACAAGCGCTCCCACGCGGTAGAAAATCGCTTTAATAAACTCAACAGCATTAACAGCAGAATCATCACCAATGCCCGCTGAGTCGAAATACCAAAGCCAGCAAGATAGGCATAAAATGCGGCGCCTATGCCCGCAGCGACTAAAGCAAGGGTGATATTACGTCGACTTTGATGTGGCGCTAAGTGACTCAATCCAAACAAAAAGCATGTGTAAATCCATGCTGCGACGACTGAGAGATGCAAGCCGGAGATCGCCACTAAATGACCCGTACCCGTCTGCCGTAGTGCTTGCCAACGTGCTTTTGTGATCAACTGCTTATCACCCATAAGCAAGGCGAGTAAAATATCACCTTGCGGCAAAGAGGCTAATTCAGGCGTCAATGCGCTTATCAGCTCGTTACGCAGTGAAGGTGAAACCTCCAGTAAATGTGCCTCAATCACTCGCCCTTTACCGACAACATGTTGGCTGATTAATTGTTTCTGCTCATTGTAGCCACCTTGATTTAACACGCTAGCAATACGCTTAGGCATCAAGGTAAACTGCCAAACCTGACCGACATCGACTTCCGGCGGATCTTTCCACGTGAGTCGCAATTTTGCATTTGGCCCTAAGATTAAATTTGGTTTAATGACCGATATATCCAAACTTAGCCAGTCGCTGTTTCGACTAACTAGTGATATGATTTCGCCCCTAACCTGTATAGGTTGTTGTAACACTGGAAGATCCTGCCTAGATAATCCTAAGCAAAAACCAGTTAGCCATGCCATTGCAAAGAGTCCACCTGCACAAACAGGGATTTTTCGGTATAAAATTAGCGCCCCAACAACAAGGTAGGGTATGTAACTGACTGGCGGCAGCGAAGGCCACAACATCGCTGATAACAAGATGGCACTAAAGCCAAACATGAATCGATTCATAGTGAATTAAGTTAAGACAGCAATTTCAGCCTATGCCAAAAAAATTAATCAAAAGATTTATGCCTAAGCCTGAAACCTTGCGTGAGCATAAACACTTACGCATGTTTGGACGCTTATTACATAATCCCAATTTGTGGGCGCTAAATCGCAAATCCGCTCCTGGCGCATTCGCAGTGGGATTATTTGTCGCCTGGATCCCTATGCCATTTCAGATGGTAGTGGCTGCGGCTTTTGCCATTCTATTTAACGTTAATATTCCCGTTTCTGTCGCATTAGTCTGGATAACCAATCCCTTAACTATGCCAGTGATGTTTTATGGCGCGTATTTACTCGGCGCTAAGATACTCGGCCATGCGCCGCAAGATTTTGCCTTCGAAGCCAGTTGGCAATGGATTGAAGCCTCCCTTGCCACCATAGGTCCGGCGTTTTTACTGGGATGCCTTGTGCTCGGGGTAATTTTTTCCGCAGTGGGTTATTTATTGATTAATAATCTGTGGAAATATTCGATTATGTTTAAGTGGCAAAAACGTAAGAATAAATAACCTCGCCTTTCCCACCGCTTATGCTGATGCAGTTTTAGCCAAAAGCTAATTAACCTTAGTAACAGTATAAGCGGTTCAATATCTTAGCTTATTCTTCATGACCTAATGTGCCCCCAAATCGCTCTTCTTCCACTCGCTTTACATCCTGTCGTTTTAACGTCTGTCGCGCGCTCACTCCTTTCACGCTAGAGATTGTCGTTTCTCATGTTGAGCGCCATCTGTGCAGACTAGATTGCGTCTTAAACAGACGCCGCACCAGGAATACTCATATTGGGATATATACATTCATTTTAATTGCAGCTTAAAATATCCGACAGATTTAGTCAGATACTCAAGAGCCAATTATGTTGAATATTGATGAGCCCGCACATTTACAACCACAAATCGCCTTATTTAGATTAGGCTTTCGGCCTTTTTTCCTGTTTGCGAGTTTATTCAGCGTATTGGCATTAGGGATCTGGGGAGGTTTTCTTTCAGGGATCAATCTGTTGCCGCAATCCGTTAATCCACTTTGGTGGCACGGTCACGAAATGATTTTTGGATTTGTCTGCGCCGTGGTCGCGGGCTTTTTACTAACGGCAGTGCAAAACTGGACAGGCCAAGCTGGAATTAAAGGAACTTGGTTGTTAGGGTTGTTCAGTGTGTGGTTATTGCCACGGCTATTATTACTCATGCCGCTAGCGATTCCCTTTACGCTCATCATGTTTATCGACTTACTATTTTTGCCGCTAACGGCGTTAATACTCGCCCAAGCAGTGATCCGCGTTCGTCAATGGCGAAACTTTGTGTTTATCCCCATTCTCACCTTGCTCACCCTAATGAATGCACTGAGTTACTACGGCGTTTTAACAAATCAATTTGAATGGATAAACATAGGCTTATATAGTGCGGTTGCGTTAATCAGCATCATAGTCGCACTCTTAGGTGGCCGAGTGATCCCTTTTTTCACCGAGCGCGCCACCCAATGGCAGCGTCAAACTGCGATTCCAGTGCTCGAATGGCTGAGCTTTATCAGTCTCTTTGGATTAGTCATTAGCTTGATCCTACAAGAGCAAATATTGCTCCGTAGTATGGCAGGGATTGCGAGTATCGTTTTACTGCTGCGCTGGCATCGCTGGGGTTGGCATGCCTGCTGGCGCGTACCTTTGCTCTGGTCGCTGCATCTTAGCTATGTGTGTATCCCAATTGGTTTAGCACTGATTAGCTTGGGTTTCCCCTTATCCGTTGGTATGCACGCGATAACGGTTGGTGGGTTAGCTGGGATGATTTTAGCTATGATGGCGCGGGTTTCGTTAGGCCATACGGGCCGAACACTGCAACCGCCAAGCATAATGAAGTATGCCTTTGGCTTAATCCTGCTTGCGGCAGTGTTTCGAGTATTAGCAGGGATAATCCCGCTATGGTCGGCATCATTACTGCTGGCCGCCATAACATCTTGGGTCATCGCCTTCGGCTGTTTCTGTATCTGCTATGGGCCTATGTTGTGCCAAGCCAGAATTGATGGTCGACCTGGTTAGGACATGTTAATACTGAATTTGGCACTTAAATGTAGATTGAACATATCTGTGAATTAAGTCACACAGCATAACTGCGCTTTTCCCTACAAGCTGATTTTTACTGTTACTATTTAAAAAAACATCAAGTAGGGAATGCCCATGCCATTTTATCACCAATATGGTTCTAAGAGCCTCAAAGCTGTAGAACACTTAGTTCTGTTTATTATTGCCATTGCCACTATCGTCGCGATAGGCCAAGAAATTGTGCATATTGTCTCTGTCCGTATGGTTGCACTAGCGGATTTACTCCTGTTATTTATTTTCCTAGAAGTCTTAGCCATGGTGGCGAACTACTATGAATCAGGTAAGTTACCCGTGCGTATGCCACTGTATATCGCAATTGTGGCCTTAGCTCGTTACCTCATTTTAGATATGAAGAGTATGGAAGATTGGCGTATTGCCGCGATATCACTGTCGACGTTAATTTTAGCGGCAACTGTGATCGTCATTCGTTGGGGTCAATTAAAAATGCCCTATCCGAAAAACCAAGAATACGACAATTAATCAAGCACCTGAGTTGGTGCTATTGAAGACAAATTCAATAGCACCTGTTGTCCTCCTTTTAAAACTATTATCAAAGACCTAGCTTTCACATTGGTATTCTGCCAAAAAGCAATTATGCTAGTTTTACTGAGATCAATAATTTACGGGGCAATTGAGTTATGGGTGACCATACTACTGGTTTTGAAGAAAAACGCACATCACTGCGAGTGGACATGGAAGCGGAGCGTGTCGTCTTACATTGGATTGATGCACAAGGCATAAAGCAAACCGATGAAGGCGTGTGTATCGACTTAGCCAGACGCGGTATTTTATTCGATTATAAACGTCCCTTTGCACTGGGCGAACTCATCGAAGTGACCTTTAATCCCGATTCCACCCAGCAAAATACCGTCAAAGGACAAGTCTGCCGCTGCGCGAAATGCCACGACCAAAGTTACCACATTGCCATGCAATTGCTTTAATTTAACTTAATTTTCGCAGGTTTAATGGGTCTGTTCTACACTCAATGAATTGAACAAGTCATTAAGGGGCGTCACTATGATTTTGCTGGTGGGTGGTGAAAAAGGTGGTAGCGGAAAAAGTTGCCTCGCTCAAAATCTTGCCGTTTATATCAAGCAAAAATTTCAAGCAAACGTCCTTATGGTCGATTGTGATCCCCAGCGCACCACTTCAGATTGGATCCAAGCGAGAAATAATGATCCCAGCCTGCCCAGCATTAACTGCATTCAGCTTTATGGCAAAATTCGTAATGATTTACTCAGCCTCAATGAGCGTTTTGATTACGTGATTGTTGACTGTGGTGGTCAGGATAACTTGGCCATGCGCGCTGCCATGTCGGTAGCCACTTATGTTGTGATCCCCCTCAGACCCAAAAGACGCGATCTTAAAACATTACCCCACATGGAAGACATGCTCAGCACTTGTAAGATGGTGAACCCGAAAATGATCGCCACGATTGTGCTCACCCAATGCCCTGCGCTTCCTACACAATTTAAGCGTATTTTAGAGGCTAAAGATGTGGTGCAATCCTTTGGATTAAGAGTATTGAACTCCGTCACCTTTTGTCGAAATATTTATGATGACAGTGAAGAAAAAGGCTCCTCTGTGGTCGAAATCGAACCCGATGGAAAAGCCGCCGATGAGATCCGCGCTATAGCGGATGAATTATTTGCTATGCCACCAGAAAATAGCTATGAGCTTAACTGATCTTAAACGTAAGAAACCTAAGCAAATCATCAAGCCGGTTTCTGTCGATGATTTCATTGAAGATGCCAATAACTACGCCTTAGGTAAGGCGAGTTTATTAGCCGCGGCTCAGACTCAAGCGACAGTTAAGGGCTTAGATAAAAAGTCGACTAAGATGTATCGCCACGCCACCTTTACCCTGACAGAAAAAAGTATTGCCCAGCTCGATGACTTATCGAAATCCACCAGCATTGCAAAATCACGCTTGCTGCGTATTTTAATCCATGAGTTTAGCCAACTCACACCCGCGCAGCAGAACCAAATTGCCAATAAACGCCACGACGAAACCTAAACTTCTAAGCCGATAAAGCCAAACGGTAATATTCGGTCACGCTCAATGTCTTTCTATGAGCAAACGTCTCCACACTCTAATGATTTTGTATTACTCATCTGCTCTCTTATAACAGTTACGCGATTGCCGAAATATGTATAACCACAATCTATTAATGCTCACACTTTCTTCCCGCGGCCAGTTCAATGCCTTGGGGCGTTTCATGGAACTTACCTTTCGCTATGAGTAACTGAATCAATGCTTCAGCGCTAAGATCGGCGGCACTACACGTATGGTATCGAGCCGCAAAGCCAAACTTTTGTCCCATAAGGGATAATAATTCAGGCTTTATAATAGCGGTACCTTGCGCTACCATCAGCGCCATAACATCATGACCGTGAACAGAATTGGACATATGTCCTCCTAAAGATGCAATATTATTGTTCTTTATATCCTAACGGTAGAATTTGAACCCTGATCTCGCGCACAGACTTTCTAATTGATACCACTGCGCTGACATCTGTGACGATAATGTGAGCCATTATGTCTTTGATCCTATTATTGACCCAACAGATGTCGCTGTACTTAGTGATCGTTTACTTAGTCAGTAAAACGCCGCTGTTTAAACTGTTTGCCGAAACCTCCCCGCGTCTGCCACATAAGATTTTTATGTATCTGATTTTTTCGAGTTTCTGCATCATGGCCACCTATTTTGGTGAGCAAACATCAGGCGCGATTGCCAACACCCGTGCTATGGGCGCTGTGTTAGGTGGATTATTAGGCGGGCCCGTTACTGGTTTTCTGGTAGGACTAACAGGTGGTCTTCACCGCTACAGTATGGGCGGCTTTACTGAAATAGCCTGCGCTATTTCCACCACCTTAGAAGGATTATCCGCAGGAATGATAAGCTTCTACTTAAGACGTGCGGGTAAAAGTGAGCTTATCTACAATCCATTACTCGTTTGCCTAGTGACTTTTTATGCCGAAATGATGCAAATGAGCATCATCTTACTGGTCGCCCGCCCCTTCGATGATGCATGGGAGTTAGTGCGTCAAATAGCGCCGCCCATGTTGTTAGTCAATTCCGTAGGAGCGGCACTCTTTATGAGCATGATCCGCGACCAAAAAACTATGTTCGATAAACTCTCTTCCAGTTTTTCAACTAAAGCGTTAAAGATAGCCGAACGCAGTGTCGGACTCCTATCCAAAGGATTTAACGAAGAAAGCAGCAGCCGTGTCGCCAAAATCGTCATAGAAGAAACCAATGTGGGCGCAGTAGCTATCACTGACAGGGAAAAACTGTTGGCTTTTATTGGCATAGGTGCCGATCATCATCTGCCTGGTACTCCGATTTCTTCCAAGATCACCTTAGAGGCGATCAATCAAAATAAAGTTATGTTCGCCGATGGCGTTGAAATGCCCTATTCATGTTCTATTTCGAGTAATTGTCGTTTAGGGTCGAGTCTGGTGATCCCGCTGCGCAGTGATACCGAAGTCATTGGTACCATCAAACTCTACGAGCCGAAAAATAAACTTTTTTTGAATATTAACCGCACCTTAGGTGAAGGTATTGCCCGTCTGTTATCAAACCAAATTCTTTATGGCCGGTTTGAGCAACAACAAAATCTGCTGACTCAAGCCGAATTAAAATTACTGCAAGCGCAGGTTAATCCACACTTTCTGTTCAATGCACTCAATACCATTAGCGCGATTATCAAGCGCGATCCCGATATGTCTAAGCAATTGCTGCAGCAGTTATCTCAATTTTTACGGATTAATTTGAAGCGAACGACAGGCTTAGTGACGCTTGGGGATGAGCTCGATCACATCGCGTCCTATCTCACCATTGAAAAAGCGCGTTTTATTGATAAATTACAAGTCAGTATCGCGATACCTGAATCACTCTACCACTGCAAAGTACCGGCCTTTACCCTGCAGCCGATTATTGAGAATGCGGTAAAGCACGGCACTTCGCACATGATAGAGCAAGGGCAGATCAAAGTGACGGGCAAGCTCGAAAATGATGTGCTGGAATTAGAAGTCACAGACAATGCCGGATTATATCAGCCCGTTGAGGGCTCTGAAGGCCTAGGGATGAACTTAGTGCATAAACGCATTCAAAATATTTTTGGCGAGCAATATGGTGTCACAGTAGAATGCGAAGCCGATGAATTGACTCGTGTCACCATAAGATTACCCATAGAAAACCCTGAGATATCCAATATGGACACCCGCACGTGATCACTTGTTTAATTGTTGATGATGAACTGTTTGCTCGTGAAGAATTAGCCGATCTTTTGGGGCAAGAACACGACATTGAAATTGTTGGTCAATGCGCTAATGCCATTGAGGCGTTGCAAAGCATAGCCAAAGAAAAACCTCAGTTAATTTTTCTCGATATCCAAATGCCGCGCATTTCGGGCATGGAACTTATCGCTATGCTCGACCCCGATAACATGCCAAAAATTGTGTTTGTTACCGCTTACGACGAATTTGCCGTCAAGGCCTTCGATAACCATGCCTTCGATTATTTGCTTAAACCGATAGATGCCGAGAGACTCAGTAAAACCCTCACTCGGGTGCGTAAAAATCTGACGCCTCAAATCATGGATCCCATTACCCCAAAGCGTCTGGAACATATTCCCTGTTACAGCGGCAATAAACTCAAGGTGATTGCCATCCAAGATGTGGAATATGTGTTCAGTGATTTGAGCGGCATCCATGTGGCCAGTACGAAAGGCAAAGTCCATACCCAATTGACCTTAAAAGTGTTTGAAGAAAAAACCCCACTGGTGCGCTGCCATCGGCAGTATTTGATTTCACCTAAGGCAATTGCCGAAATTGAGCTGTTAGACACGGGCGCCGAAGTCACCACCCACTCAGGGGATAAAGTGCCCGTCTCACGGCGTTATCTTAAGAGCCTTAAACAGCTGTTCGGCTTCCAATAACTCAAGCAAAAAGCCATCTTAGCGGGTATTTTTAGTCACAAGATGGCCAACAACACCCGCCGTTAACATACGATTGCAACCACTCAAGCCCACCTATTACCGCTCACCCTGCATTTTCGACCACTCATTGAGATTGCGAAGTTTTATATCAACAACTTGTTTACACTCGCCAGAACTCAAATGGGGAGATAACAAAAATGATGTGGTTCCTACTCTGTGTCGGTCTGCTGATCGGCGGCTACTTTATCTATGGCGCCTTTGTCGAGAAAGTCTTCGGCATTAACGCTAATCGTCAAACACCTGCTTTCGCTCAAACTGATGGCGTCGACTTTGTGCCTATGTCTAAGGGTAAAGTCTATTTAATTCAATTATTAAACATCGCAGGCGTAGGCCCAATCTTTGGTCCTATCTTAGGTGCCCTCTATGGTCCTGCGGCCATGTTGTGGATTGTGGTTGGCTGTATCTTTGCGGGTGCCGTGCATGACTACTTCTCTGGCATGTTGTCAGTACGCAACGGCGGCCAATCTGTGCCAAACCTTGCGGGTAAATATTTAGGAAAGAGTGCCAAACACTTCATGAACGTGTTTGCTATCGTGCTGTTATTGCTGGTTGGTGTGGTCTTTATCTCTGCGCCTGCAGGTTTACTGGGCAAGCTTACCGGTTGGGACGTCAGTATCTTTGTGGGCATTATCTTCGTCTACTACCTGATTGCAACTGTGGTGCCAGTCGATAAAATTATCGGTCGTCTGTACCCCTTCTTTGGCGCTTTACTGTTCTTCATGTCGTTCGGTCTGGCTTTCGCGATTATCCTATCAAGCGAGCACACCTTACTGCCTAACGTACAAGCGGGCGATTTCTTCCAAAACTTAAATCCAAATGACATGCCACTTTGGCCTGCGCTATTCATCACCATCGCCTGTGGCGCGGTATCAGGTTTCCATGCAACGCAATCACCATTAATGGCACGCTGCGTTGAAAACGAAACCAATGGTCGCTTCGTCTTCTTTGGCGCCATGATTGGCGAAGGCATTATTGCACTGCTTTGGTGTGCGATTGCATTATCATACTTCGGCGGTGTTGAAGGCTTAAGTGCGGGCATGTCAGGCAACCCTGCCAACGTGGTCTATGAGGCTTCTACTGGTCTGTTAGGCGCTGTCGGTGGCTTTATGGCTATCCTAGGTGTAATTATTCTGCCGATTACTTCAGGTGATACGGCTTTCCGATCTGCGCGTTTGATTCTGGCTGAATTTTTCAACATGCCACAAATCTCACTGCCAAAACGCTTAGTGTTAGCTCTCCCACTGTTTGTTATCGGCGGTATGTTGACTCAAGTGGATTTTGGTGTCATTTGGCGCTACTTCGGTGTGGCAAACCAAACCACCGCGGTATTAATGCTGTGGACGACTTCGGCTTACCTGTTACGCCATAACAAACTGCATTGGATTGCGACTATTCCAGCGATGTTTATGACCACAGTGGTCATCACCTTCCTGCTGAACTCGTCAACCTTAGGTGCAGGCTTACCGATGACGGTATCAACCATAGCAGGCGTGGTCACCACCTTAGTGATTACAGCGCTGTTGATTGTTAAAACCAAAGGTAAAGGTGAGATTGATTTACCGGTAGAAACTGAGCTTAAAGAAACAGTCAAAGACTCATAAAACAGTCCGAATGACCAAGCTAAAACAGGCGCTTTATTGCGCCTGTTTTGATCATACTGCTCCACCAATAACTGCAGACTCTGGTGTGAGCGAGCAAGGTATTCAAGCTTGACTCGATACCATTGCACACTGTATCAGGCATACAAAACTGCTATACTCCCGCCATAGCACACTGCAACATGCATAATATGAATCAATCGAATAACCCGCTCCACGGCATTAAACTGGAAACGATCATCACTTACTTAGTCGAGAAATACGGCTGGGAAGAATTAGGTGAGAGAATTAATATCCGCTGTTTTACCCACGATCCCAGCATCAAATCCAGTTTACGTTTTTTAAGAAAAACAGAGTGGGCACGGGATAAAGTCGAATATCTTTATTTAAAAGCCAACAAATTACCCTTACCGCCACCTAAAGCCGAAGCGAGTCAAACCGCTAAGAAGCCTGCGGCAAAAATCACAACTAAAAAAGCGACTCAAACTACGACAGACAAGCCAGCTAAAAGCGAGAAATCCAGCTCAGATGGCAAAGTAAACAGCCATATTTGGGGTAACAATTAATCCTAGACCGCTGCTGCCATAAAGCGTAAACAGCCCTAGAATCAGGGCTGTATTGTTATAATAAATCAATAACTCATCGTTTTTACTAACCTATTTGCACTGACCCACACCTTTAATTTAATTGTGGCTAATAGCGTTTACTAAGCGGCTGTGAGCCATGAGCAAGCACTCTTTTTGGCTGAGCGACAAAAAGTGACTTCAGTTTTCAAATTGATGGCCGATAGAAGTGGAGCATGATCCAAATTTGCATGAATGGAGTGTTAAATGAACATTAATGGAATAAACAGTAACGCAACTGGCTCAGGTTTCACCGCCGTATCAAGCGCATATATCGCAGCGACACCAGCCGCAATAAAAACCCCCACGGCGAATAGTGAGTCCACTGACTCACAAGATACCCAAGAGACAGTCTCCATTTCTAATGCGGGCCGCGCGGCTTTATCCAACGACTTCGGAGCCCCTTTAAGAGAGAAAGCCTTGGCTAAAAAAAATGAAACTGAAATCACAACAACAGAAGAGGAACCCCTAACGTTAATTGACGAACAAATCAAAAAGATAAAAGAGCAAATCAAAGAATTACAAGAGATGCTAGCCAAGCTTAAGGGAGATGACTCAGAAGCTGCAGATCAGCAACGTAAGATGCTGCAAGAACAAATAATGTTACTTAGTGGTCAAATCGCCACCTTGTTGGATAAAAAGATGCAAGATGCTAAAAAGTCAGATTAACTAAAGATAGTTTAGTTACCAAGCCTGTACAAAATCAACCGACAATTATTCACCCGCTTTGCTTAGATAGGAAAACTGAACATCAAACGCCAAATATTCAAGCCATCGCCACGCCGGTAGCTGAATCCAATACGATCAACACCCAGCAATTCGCCCCCAAGGGGCTTAGAAAATGCGAGGGAAAAACCGGCCTCATAGCTGCCAGAAACTATGGTGTCTTGCTCTATCTCGCTGATAAATCTGAGTTCATTGAAATACCAATAACCCACAGCAAAGACCCTTGGTTGCACCTGCAGATCCCGCCATTGCCAGCGCGGCGCTAATCCTAAATCCACGCCTGTTTGTAACACCGCAAATTGATCGGCAAACTTACCATAATGCTCACTGTACCCAGCGAAACGTAATCTCGACACCCACACCGCATCTTGCCCAGCTAGGGTAAAATCATACAAACTGCTGATCCCAGATGCGATAATGGCAACGTTATCGTTTTTATCGAAGTTTGTACCAAAGCCGATATCTAAATACCCTTCCATTCGAGTGTTTTCGCTCGCTTGCCAATGATGCTCAAAACCTGGGGTAATGGTCATAGTCCCTATCGATGACGGTAACTCACCTTCGGTGATATCTTTGGCTAAATAATCAAAAAATCCAAAGGAGATAGGTAAACGTAACCAAGTCTGGCTACCGCTGTCTTTCTTCAAATCAAAACTTAGCGGAATACTAACGACGGTCGCATTTTGGTTGGCGGCGCGATACACTCCAGTACCGAGATAACTTCCAAAGGCGTAAACAGAGTTGGGATTACTGCTCGACTCTATCGGATTGCTGCCATTGGCATTACTGCTCGGCGCATAACTGATAGAAACAGGAACGACAGGCACGCCAACATCATTTGCTTGAGACGCAGACGTAAATGTCGCAGATGCGAACGTATTTGCGGGGGATGTACTATTGGCGAAAACGTCAGAAACAATGCTCAGTAACACTAAGCAAATTAACGACAAACATAATGGCAACCGACTGAAAAAATGGCTCAATTGACTTAAACCTTACTCATTTCTGACTCAATCGGTCGACCCATCATAAATACAAAGCTACTTATTTTCATCCATAAAATGATATTCAGACATCATGTGTCCAAGCTCAGTGGATTTGGTCTTTAAGTAGGCTTCGTTGTAACGATTCTTACCAACTTGCAGCGGTACGCGTTCAACCACTTCGATGCCAAATTCCTTCATCGCTTTTACTTTGCGAGGATTATTGGTCATCAAGCGCACATGCTTCACGCCTATCTGTTCTAGCATAGGTTTGATCATGTCATATTTACGCATATCGGCCTCAAAACCTAACTGCTCGTTGGCCTCAACTGTGTTGGCACCTTTATCTTGCAACTCGTAGGCGCGTATTTTATTCAACAAACCAATGCCACGGCCTTCTTGGCGTAAATAGAGGATAAAGCCACTGCCCGTTTCCGCAATATTTTGCATGGCAGCTTGTAACTGAAAACCACAGTCACAACGCAAGCTAAATAAAGCATCGCCGGTTAAACACTCGGAATGAATACGGCCCAACACAGGTTCATCCGCACTGAGCGTACCGAATGTGAGCGCAACATGCTCTTTACCTGATTCGGTATCTTCAAAACCATGCATGGCAAACACGCCCCAAGGAGTGGGTAACTTTGACGTCGCGACATATTTTATCGACATACTTAACCTTAACGACAACTCTCATTCCATGAGACGAATAAGATCCCTAGAAACAAAACGAGGATTAGGCACTTAGCCAACTAAGCGCACTATTCTAAAGTGTTTTCGAACAATCCAGAAATACTTTAGTGTTTTAATCAACTAAACCAAACATGAATGTCTTTTCGATGGGCAGCACGAAGGAATGGATTAAAACGAAGCAGTGCATTAAATACAAGGAGCACAAACACGCGATCGACACTCGATCCCGTGCCAGTGACATCCAATCCCACATTAAAATTTTGCGGGAGCGTATCCAGTAACTTCCGTTAGCCCCATTTCACGGCCGATAGCCGTCATAGGGTGGATTACCACAAGCCCTTTCACAGACTTTTTCAGTTTGCCCATGTCTGCTTGTTCCGCTTTTGTCAAAGCACGATGGAAAGGCAAACCTTTGATATCTGACCCTTGCTTATTCAATAAGCGGGTTTGTTGGCCTTTCACACTGCCGATTTGCTTAGTGACCGCAGCGATTTCGCGTTTGAACTGGGCAATAATGACGTCATCGCCTCTTTGTTCAGCCGCAGCAAGTTTACGACGAAATTTATCTAATTTATCGTTAAGCTGCTGCAGTTCTTGCTTTAAATTCATTCTGTTACCTTAAATTACCTAAGTTAGCCACAGTAAAATCTTAGCCTGATTATGCTAGCGTCTGTGTCAAGGCCTGAGATTATAGCAGCAAGTTACAGATCCTCGTTACCGCTTTTATAACAAACGAATGATCTGATTGCTGCTACCGCGAAACACGAGACTCGGATCGGCAAGACTTTGTTCAAATTTTCCGTCCACCAGCACATCAATATAGGCCAACACGGCGCGCTGTTCATCACTCAACTCATCGAGCACATAACCTGTCCACAGCCAAATATCCTTCCCCTTACACTCAGCCTTGACTCGTTTGACGAGCGTCAAAATGGCACTGAGATTGACAGGCAATAAAGGATCTCCGCCCGAAAGCGATAAACCACGGCGCACAATCCGCTTATCATTAAGATCGGCAATAATCCTATCTTCCATCGTCCTATCAAATACATGCCCAGAACGGGGATCCCACGTGCTTTGGTTGTAACAACCGCGGCACTGGTGCTCACAGCCAGAGACAAACAAGGTCGCACGGGTACCTGGGCCATTGACCACATCGATAGGGAAATACTGATGGTAATTCATTGATGGTCACTCACAGTGCATTTCATCTTTTAACATTGGTACTTACCCCATGACACCATTGATGCCACGGAATAAGTCTAACAGGCAGAATAAGGTAATAATGTTACAAGTGTTTGATCCTACGTTTTACTTCTTCTTGCTTACCATAATTAAAGGGCCGCGCATCAGGGCTGCCTAAGTAACCGCACACACGGCGCGTGACTGACACTCGACTTGGCTCATGGTTGCCACACTTAGGGCAAGTGAATCCTTTGCTAGTACAGCTAAATTCGCCAGTAAAGCCACAGTCATAGCATTCGTCGATTGGCGTGTTCGTGCCATAGTAAGGCACGCGGCTATAGCTATAATCCCAAACGTTTTCAAGCGCTTCGAGATTATGCTGCATGTTGGGGTATTCGCCGTAACAAATAAAGCCGCCGTTCGCAATTGCGGGATATGGCTGTTCAAAATCAATTTTATCGTAGGGATTTACGCTTTTTTCCACATCGAGGTGGAAACTATTAGTGTAATAGCCCTTGTCCGTCACCCCTGTGACTAGGCCAAATTGCTTCGCATCCAGTTTACAAAAACGGCTGCAAAGACTCTCGCTTGGGGTGCTATACAGACTAAAGCCATAACCTGTTTCAGCCTTCCACGCATCCGTGGCGGCTTTAAGATAAGCCACAATAGCGACGGCTTTGTCCCTTAATTGTGCATCGTCAAATACATGGGTTTGGGTGCCATAGAGTGCATTCATGGTTTCATGCAGACCAATGTAACCGAGTGAAATCGATGCGCGACCATTTTTAAAAATTTGAGAGACATCTTCATCGGCGCGCAAACGCACACCACAGGCACCTTCCATATAGAGGATAGGTGCCACGCGGGCTTTAACGCCATTGAGTCGCTCGATACGCGTATCCAGCGCTTTACGGGCTAAGACTAATCTGTCATCTAAAAGACGATAAAACTCCGCCTCATCGCCCTTCGCTTCCAAGGCAATCCGCGGCAAGTTTAAGCTCACTACCCCAAGATTATTGCGCCCTTCATGCACGAGTTCGCCATTTTCCTCATAGGTGCCTAAAAAGCTGCGGCAACCCATTGGGGTTTTAAATGAACCTGTGACTTTCTCGACTTGCTCGTAGTTGAGAATGTCGGGATACATGCGCATAGTCGCGCATTTGAGCGCCATCTGTTTGACATCGTAATTGCAATCGCCCGCTTTATGATTAATGCCATCACGAATCGCAAACACTAACTTAGGGAAAACTGCCGTCTTACGGTTTTTACCTAATCCCGCCATCCGTACTTTGAGCATAGATTGCTGAATTAAGCGCGATTCCCACGAGGTGCCTAATCCAAAGCCAAAGGTCACGAACGGTGTTTGACCGTTGGCAGTGTGTAAAGTATTGACCTCATATTCCAAAGATTGAAATGCATCATGACATTCTTTTTCAGTTTGCGCCGTGGCGAAGGCTTTAGCGTCGGTAATCTTCCAATTCAGGGCAATTTGGTAATGTTTGTCGTAGCTCTTAGCGACAAATGGGGCTAACACCTCATCGATACGATTAATAGTTGTGCCGCCATAGATATGGCTCGCCACTTGGGCAATGATCTGTGCGGTCACTGCTGTCGCCGTTGAAATAGACTTTGGGGTTTCAATTTCGGCATTACCCATTTTAAAGCCATGGGTCAACATGCCAGCTAAATCAATCAACATGCAGTTAAACATCGGGAAAAACGGCGAGTAATCTAGGTCGTGGTAATGGATCTCGCCCGCCTCATGGGCAGCGACCACATCCTTAGGCAAGATATGACTCTTGGCATAATGTTTAGCAACTATGCCCGCGAGCAAATCCCGCTGAGTGGGAATAACTTTCGAATCTTTATTGGCATTTTCATTGAGTAAGGCCGCATTGCTTTGCTCGACTAAACCACGGATTTCGAGATTGAGTTTACTGGTCGCTTCACGGCACACATCTCTGTCGTGACGGTATTCGATATACACTCGCGCTAATGATTTATACGGCCCTTCCATCAACAAGTTTTCAACCGCATCCTGCAAATGATGGATATCAACTTCGGTTAAGGTCGCGACACTTTGACTGATACACGCTGCCACTGTCGCTGCATAGTCGCCATCCTCTATTCCAACTGAGTTTGCAGCGGCATTCACTGCATCCCTTATCCTTGTTTCATCAAAAGGTGTGCGGCAACCATCACGCTTAATTACGACTGGCATTGTTCAGTTCCTCTCCATCTCGCCTAAAAATTAACACTACATCTAGTGATTTTAAAAGAATAAAACACAATATGTAGAGCATTAGGCTACAACGACGATGAAGCGTCCATGATCCAGATCATAGTTTTTAGGAAGAAATAAAAGAACAAACCAGAACTGCAGCTAGGTCCAATTATCTGAAAATTGCGCCTTGACCTGCTGATTAAACCCAGCTAGTTGATGCCTGAAATCAGTGATGATCAAGCACCATAACTCAAGATTAACGCTTAGCGAGTGCGAGATAACTACTGAGTTGGCCCGATGCCGACTGATGCGAGCCCATAGACGAAGCGAGTTGCATCATAGATTTAAGCCCCTGCCATTGCTGCTTTTGGGTATCCGTTAGTGGTGGCTCGGAATTTAAATAATCCGTTAATTGACCAAGGACTTTGGTGGCTTTTTGAGCGAGCACTGGCGACTGAGCATCATCCATATTGGTCAAAACGTTTTTTGCATCGACCAAGGTATTTATCAGGGGGTTGTTCGGTGATTTTTTGGCTAATGATTTGAGTTCATCATCTAAGAAATCTTGCAGCGACTGCTTGCTCGGCGTGGTTGTGCTCGGAACTGTAATACCGTTTTTCGATAAACGGTCGAGTTGCACGTCCGATAAAATGCCGTCTTTTTGTAAACGTGACACTAATGCGGGAATATCGGCGACACCAAATTTGCCATCAGCAAAAAAATCCTTCGCCATCGACTGAATTTTCTGTGCACGTTGCGCCCGTGGCGACAGCGCTATCTCATCGGCTCTACCAGTGTCGGGTTTAGCGGCATCCGTCTGAGTTTTCTTGGTCTCAGTGGTCGCATCGGTTTTAGCCGTACTCGTCTTTTGGCTATTGGCACCATAGGCATCGGCGATACTGGTACTGCTGCGATTAAGATTGAAGGCATTTAAAATAGAATTCATCGTCAAAAATTCGGCGTCTAAGACTCAATGACGGTTTTAAAGCAAAAACTAAGCCAATCAAGTATTAATCTGTGCAGAG
The DNA here is from genome assembly GCF_031932135.1 of Shewanella vaxholmensis. Classification (NCBI taxonomy): domain Bacteria; kingdom Pseudomonadati; phylum Pseudomonadota; class Gammaproteobacteria; order Alteromonadales; family Shewanellaceae; genus Shewanella; species Shewanella vaxholmensis. The sequence goes on along the minus strand of NZ_JAUOEV010000005.1, from coordinate 139,916 downwards.
CCTGAATTCTCGGGTAGCGAACAGCACCCGTAGGTTTATCTCTAGGACTGTAAATCTTCAATAAGGGCAAGACATTGCCGCCTCAGTAAATCGAGTGCCTCGGCATCCATCTGCACTTTATTTAGTAAGGTTTGCTTCAAAGCTAGGGCTTCATGCTTAATCGCCTCTCCCTGAGCCGTCAGAGTGATCAATTTTTTCCGCTCATCTTCAACGCAGGCCAAACGCGTGATCAAGCCTTTTACCTCTAACCGCTTAACGATAGGCGTTAGCGTCCCCATATCGAGCTTAGTCGCCATTGATAACTGGGTTTGGCTACAGCCATTTTGACGCCACAGGGTTTGCATCACCAGATATTGAGGAAAAGTTAACTCGTATGCCTCGAGTAAAGGCCGATAAGCGCGCACTAAGGCATTGCTCGCAGAATATAACGCGAAGCACACATTATCAGATAAACACAGTGCATCCCTTGGCGCTAGGCTTTGTGACTCTGGGTTTTGTAGCTCTGGGTTTTGACTCTGCTCTGTAGATCCGAGCTCTGGGTGAGATAAACAATTTTGCACGTTTAAGCGCCTGTCATTCAAACATAGCGCTATCTTATCCGATCCGCCCAATTGCATCTAGTTTGCGCGCAAAATATTTGCATTGTGCCATGAAGCCACGTACAGTTGACGCAGTTAGTTTGCGCACAAACAAAAGGTCAATTTTCTATGAGTAGCACTATTACCCAAACCCGTGAAATCCATTTAGCCAGTCGCCCTGAAGGCATGCCTACGGCAGAGAACTTTGCTTTAGTAAATAAACCCTTATCACCGCTCGCCGATGGCCAAGTGTTGATAAAAAACCTGTGGATGTCGGTCGACCCTTATATGCGCGGCCGCATGGTAGATCGTAAGAGTTATGTTCCGCCCTTCGCCTTGAATCAAGTCTTAGAAGGCGGCGCGATTGGTGAAGTTATCGCGTCTAAAAACAGTGATTTCCCAGTAGGCACTAAAGTCAGCAGTATGTTAGGTTGGCGCGAGCACGCTGTCACCGACACGACTGGACTGACCGCTCTGCCGCAAACCGAATTAGACAGTTCACATTTCCTCGGCGTGCTGGGTATGCCGGGCATGACAGCGTGGACGGGACTGACTCGCATCGCAGATTTAAAAGCAGGTGAAACCCTGTTTGTTTCTGCCGCATCAGGCGCCGTCGGCAGTGTTGCTTGCCAGATTGGTAAACTGATGGGGGCTCGCGTAATCGCCTCTGTGGGTTCAGATGAAAAAGCGGCATTGCTGCAAAGCTATGGTGTTGATGCCATCATCAATTACAAAACCTGTGGCAATCTCACCCAAGCGCTCACAAAGGCCGCGCCAGAAGGGATTGATGTGTACTTTGAAAACGTTGGTGGCGAACACTTAGCCGCAGCGCTGAGCAATATGAAAGATCATGGTCGTATCGCCGTTTGCGGTATGATTTCGCAGTATAACGACACAGCGCCAACACCTGGTCCAGACAACTTGGCCCTAATAGTGATGCGTAAACTTAAACTAGAAGGTTTTATCGTATCCGAACATTGGGCACATTATCCTGAGTTTGCCGCTAAAATGGCTCAATGGTTAGCTGAAGGTAAAGTAAAAGCTGAACAAACCATTTATCAAGGGCTTGAACAAGCACCGGATGCCTTTATCGGTCTGTTTGAAGGTAAGAATCGCGGTAAAATGTTGGTGAAATTAGCGTAACTCGCCATCAAAGTGACATAAACGCTCTGTTTAGATAACAAGACTCAGTTTTAGATAGCAAAAAGTCGGTATAACGCGAGTTATACCGACTTTTTCTATTTGATAGTCAACTGTTTATCTTTTAACGGATTAGCCCTTCCACATCGCAGCTTCAATCAAGTGGGCCACCTTTTCAACGGCAGCCTCGCCAGCGGCAATCGCCTCATCGGCACGGTGAAACTCCATAGTGCCGATATTGCCGACCTCAGGCACAATACAAATATCTGGCGGATCGCCCATCAAGCGCGCCCGTTTATGTCTTTGCTCTAAAATGCCCATTGATTGCGACATTACAGCAATCATGCCAGGATTCGATTTAGTGCCAAGTGAAAACTTATCGGTCAGATTGCTGACATAATCTCGGCCACGGGCAAACAAATCCATAAATCCAGTTTCTTGTCTTGCAGATGGATCCATTTCAGGTTCCGTTATCTTTTGACTCGTCATGTTCACCGGCAATACTTGAATACGGCCAGAATGATAACCATATAAATCCACGGCAATCACCAGATCAACGCCCATGGCACGACTAACAGAAACTGGCACTGGATTCACCACAGCACCATCAACGAGCCAGCGGTCTCCCTGTTTTACGGGCGCTAAAATCCCCGGCATGGAACAAGACGCGCGCACAGCTTGACGTAAATCCCCTTCCGTAAACCATATTTCCTGCCCCGAATACAAATCGGTCGCCACCGCGGCAAAGGGACGATTGAGGTTCTCAATATTCACATCGCCTATCCGAGCTTGCAGCACATCAAATACCTTATCGCCGCCAATAAGCCCGCCTTTACGCCATCGTATATCCATCAAGCCAAGCACGTCCCAGCTGGAGAAACTCCGAACCCATTCTTCTAGCTCAGGTAAATTATCATGGGCGTAAGCGGCTCCGACTAAAGCACCTACCGAACATCCCGCGACTTTATCGGGCTTGATCCCCATGGCGGCAAGGCCATTCAACACGCCTATATGTGCCCAACCTTTCGCAGCGCCACTACCCAAGGCAATACCCACCGAAGGGGTTGTTCCGTTAGCCATAATCATTCTCCTGTTACACTACCCGCTACACGATAACGTAAACTCCTTCCAAATCCACTGTCAATTAGTGAAACCAAGACAATTAAGTTCTTGTAACGTCAATGTAAACAAATGCAGGCAACAGAGTGTAAATGACACACTTTGGCGATAAATCCATGTATGAAACAGAGATAATCGCCGATGTGGATAGCTGAGTTAGGGCGATTAAGGCTATAATCTGCCCTTACTAAGATTTAGGGGATATACCTTTGCAATTTACCGATTTTTCTCTGGACCAGCGTCTGCTTCAAAGCATAAAACATATGGGGATCACAGAACCCACCGCCATCCAGGAACAAGCACTGCCTATCGCATTGGCAGGTAAAGATTTAATGGCGTCATCAAAAACGGGCTCAGGTAAAACCTTAGCGTTTTTGTTGCCCGCATTGCAAAGAGTCATTTCTACCCGCTCACTGTCAAAACGCGATCCTAGAGTATTGATTTTATTACCGACCCGCGAACTAGCACATCAAGTGTATAGTCAGCTTCGCCTGCTGGTCGCCAACACCCAATACAAGGCCATCAGCGTTCTGGGCGGTGAAAACTTTAACGATCAAGCGAAAGCCTTAGCGAAAGAGCCGCATTTCATTGTCGCGACGCCAGGTCGTATCGCCGATCATTTAGAGCAAAAACATCTATTCCTAAATGGCTTAGAATTACTCGTGCTCGATGAAGCCGACCGTATGTTAGATTTAGGCTTTGCCCCGCAGTTAAAAGCCATCAACGATGCTGCCGATCATAAACGTCGTCAAACGCTTATGTTTTCTGCCACATTAGATCATGACGAAATCAATGATATCGCGGCAACGCTGTTAAAAAATCCAGCGCACGTAGCGATTGGCGCGGCTCACTCTGAGCATAACGACATTCACCAACGTATCTTTTTATGTGACCACTTAGACCATAAAGAAGCGTTATTAGCCCGTTTGCTCAAAGATGAAACCCATAAGCAAGTGATCATCTTTACCGCGACACGCCCAGATACAGAGCGCTTAGCCGCTAAATTAACTGCGCAAGGTTTTGCAACCGCAGCACTCAGCGGTGATTTAAAGCAAGCCGCACGCAACCAAATCATGGACCAATTTGCCCGTGGCCAACAACAAGTTCTCGTGACGACCGATGTCGCCTCTCGTGGTCTGGATTTGCTTAATGTGTCCTTGGTCGTTAACTTCGACATGCCTAAATTTGCCGAAGAATACGTGCATCGTATCGGTCGTACTGGCCGTGCTGGCGCGAAAGGTGATGCTATATCGCTCGTCGGGCCTAAAGATTGGGACAACTTTAAGAAAGTCCAAGTCTTCCTTAGAAAGACCTTTGAGATCAGTACTATTCCAGGTCTAGAAGCTAAATTTAGTGGTCTAAAAAGCAAAGCTAAACAGACACCAGCAAAACGTGTTGCTAAAGCCGAGCTTGCTAAAGGTAAGAGCAAAAGAACTAAAGCAGCCACACCGGCGCCTTCACGGGATAAGCGTTTTATCACGGGCGTGGACATTGGCGATGCACCAATGCGTAAAAAGCCTGCTGCGGCGAAATTACTGCAAGACAATGATACAGAAGAAGTTTAGAACAAATTAAAGCATACATGCCGGTGGATTTAACATCAGATTTTATTTCTGATACCCATTACATTGGCTGATCGAATACTGGGAATTGACGCACTAAGCGTATCAGTCTGTCGCCAAGCGAATCAAAAGCGCAGGGTAAACACTGATCCTCACGTCATTTCCAGCTACAATAGCGCTATTATCGATATTTTGAAGGTGTAACATGAGAGTTTGTGGTGTTGAATTAAAAGGTGGCGAAGCCATTATCAGTTTATTGAGCTATGAAGGTGAAACCTTCAATGTGCCAGAATGCCGTAAGGTGTCTTTCACCGTTTCCCAATCTGCTACCACAGAAGCTATTCGTGAGTTTCACTTCGCTTTTCATAAGCTTATGCAAGATTATCGCGTTGATGAAGTTGTCATCATTGAACGTGAACAAAAAGGTAAATTGGCGGGCTCAGCCACAAGTTTTAAACTTGAAGCCGCGATTCAATTAGGTGAATTACCTGTCAGCTTACTGTCTCCTGTCACTATCAAAGAGCAAAACAAGCGCAATCCACCACAGGTTGATTTCGATAGTTTAGATCTTAAAAAAGTGCAGCAGTTAGCTTTCGAAGCCGCTTACGCCCAGCAAAATCGCCGTATTTTCGGCAAAGTTTAAGTAATGCGATGACTCAGGCTCCGAAGTCATTCGGAGCCAAATTCCCTATGAATCCATTAAAATACTTAAGCGGTTACAGCCCAGATATTCAACAGCAGGTACAGCAACATCTCGATGCTGGCACATTACCTAAGCTACTGTTGAAACGTCATCCTGTCATACATAGCGTTCGCAGTGATAAAGCGCTGTACGACTACACCCAAGCGATTAAAAACCAATTTTTACGCCAGTCGTCACCACTCTCGAAAGTGATCTTTGATGACAAAATTAACATTAGTCATCATGCACTTGGCTTACATTCCTATGTCGCGCGAGTTCAAGGCAATAAAATCAAAGCTAAGAACGAAATTCGCATCTCTTCACGTTTAAAACGCGTACCAGAGCCTTTATTACGTATGGTTGTCGTACACGAATTAGCCCATTTAAAAGAAAAAGATCACAACAAGGCTTTCTATAATTTGTGTACTCATATGGAGCCGGATTATCACCAGTTTGAATTTGATTTACGCTTATTATTGACCTGTATCGACGCCAACATATCCCCTTATTCCGCAGATAAAGCCGACACTTGACCTTAGTATATTTTTCGCCCACAACTTGACTGATAATAGTTTTCATTTAGAATATTGAAGTATCTCACGCTGCAGAATTCAGTAACGACAATGACGAAACAGAATATCGATAAACTTTTGAGCAAGTGGTGTAAAAAACAAGCTAAAAAGTTACTCAAAACACAGCCGAGATCTGTTCCAAGTTCAGGAAAAGCGATTCCATCCTTATCTCATCTGAACACACTGACTGATAAATCTTTGACGAATAAAAAAGCTCAGCGTAAGCACCTCACCAAATTACTCACGAAACATATTTCACAACAAGAATTTGCCCATAGCGATAAATCCGCACTCAAGAAACAGTTAAAACTGGCAAAGGCTAAGTTTATTGCCGCTAATGATGCGACATTTTCATCGACTATGATTACTCGGCTCACTCCTTTACCCACAGAACACAGCTTTGCATTACGTCCTTTTAAAAAGTCTCCCTGCGGTGGCTGCCCCGCTCTAAAAGGTAAACTGTGTAAGTGTGCATTGAAAGTTATGCAAAGACGCCAAGCAAGCTGAGAGACGCTATTTAACGCTAGGTATTTAGTTCTGTTCAGTCCCTAATAAAGAGTGCTAGTTAGCTTTAAAGGTCATCAGCTGCCAAATTGAGTCTCTTAACTGTCAAAAGAATAACTCGCTATAACACCCTAACTGAAGCTCACCACATCCGCTCTATTTATCCCCTTCTGTTTATATCGCTAGTACTGCGGATCGAATAAATTTAAAGCTTCCTTACAACTTGTAAGAATACTTGTGATAGCAGAAAAATATCTACAACAAGAAGAATGATGGAAACAAAAATGCCGATGAAATTTGCATTTCATCGGCATTGGTAAACTCTTCAAGAAAAGCCAGTACTATCGTTTATTCAGACTTGGCGAGACTTAGTTCTATTAGCCAAGGTTCATCATAGCTTCACGACTCTTCACCATATTGGTAAATGTGCGTAAGTCTTGATTCGCTAACTTGCTAGACATAGGAATATCCGCTTTTAACGGGTCAACAGGTTTACCATTGATATGGAATTCATAATGTAAGTGTGGACCCGTTGAGCGACCAGTATTACCTGATAAAGCAATCACTTGGCCTCGAGTCACTCGCTGACCTTTACGCACAAGCGCCTTAGATAAATGCAGGTAACGGGTACGGTACTTACCACCGTGGTCAATCACAATATACTTACCAGCGAACTGGTGATCAGTCACTAAACTAACAACACCATCACCAGGAGCAATCACTTTAGTCCCGATAGGCACTGAAAAGTCGGTTCCGTTATGGGGTGAAATACGGCCAGTAATTGGATGCTTACGATAAGGATTAAAACGAGAACTCATGCGGGGTTGCTTAGCTAATGGATAACGCTGGAACGCACGCACTAAACTCTGGCCCTTGGCATCGTAATAACTGCCGTCAGTATATTGAAATGCACTAATTTCAGAACGGCCTGTTTTAATACTCACGCCTAAAATTTGGCTACTGCCCGTTGCTTCACCTTCAACATATTGATCATTTACCAAAACAGAGAATTTATCGCCAACGCGTAAATCACGGGCGAAATTCAATTTTTCTTTGAGTAAATCTTCAATCCGCTGAATGTCTGCCGCAGCTAAGCCCATTTTTTGTGCAGAGACGTAAAACGAACCTTTAATATCGCCAGATATAATACGATTTTGCCAAACGCCTTCAACGTTGACTTCTTCAACATTAAAACTGCCGTCTTCATAACGTGTAAACACCACTTGGCGAGCGGCGTTAAAATAAAGTTCTAATTTCTGTAATTGGCCTTCGTTATCGAGCCAAAATTGCATTCTGTTACCAGGCAATAAGGTATCAAGTGCCAAAATATTTAAATCAGCTTCTAACACCTTATACATGGTCTGCTGATCAACACCCGCTTTCGAAAATAACCCACTTAAGGTATCACCAGAAACGATAATTCGCTCAAACTGTGGAGCGTTATTAATAAGGGCTGCTTGATCTTGGACTTCAGGTTCAGAAACTTGGGGGAGAATATTTTCAATATCGAGGACAACAGGGATACGCTGAGCAGTTGGCACAACATGACCATTATTCGGCATTAACATAGCAGCGCCAATCAACAAACCACCCATTAATAGAATGTTTTTTTGGGTCGATGATAAGTTCTGCAAACGGGTTTGCGATAAGTTGATAAAGTTGGGTTTGCCTGTCTGCAACGCTTTTCACCTTTCGTTAACTTTGCGTTTTATTTTTGAACCAGTCCCTATGAGGGAAGCCCGAATTTTTTCCAACTTATCCCAAAAATCCCATTATGACAAATGCTATTTCGTACTTTTACCTGACTATTAACAAGAAACATGCGCCAGTTGGCATTTTCAACTCAGTTTGCGCACATTATCCTAATGTTAAACACGCAAGAGTCACAATAAATAACATATACAAAACAGCAGGTTATTTATTGGACTCTGAGAGAACGAGCGACTAAGGCAAAACTATCGTCATTTCGCTCCCATGTGAGGTTTTATTGATGTCGATGCGAGTATTTATCTGCTCTTTCATCTCAGAAACGTGCGAGATCACCCCTATCATGCGGCCCGAAGACTGCAGAACCATCAAGGTTCGAATCGCCAATTCCAATGAATCTTGGTCTAAACTGCCAAAGCCTTCATCGATAAATAAGGTGTCGAGTTTGATCCCCCCGGCATAAGCTTGCACCACATCGGATAGCCCTAACGCCATGGACAAGGCCGCCATAAAACTTTCGCCGCCGCTTAAGGTTGCCACAGGGCGCACTTTTGAGGTGTAGGCATCTTCCACTTCTAACTCGAGCCCAGACGCCTTGTTGCCCTTTGCTCTATCTTCCTTACGCAGCAAGCGATAACGTCCCTTACTCATCAGATGCAGCCTATGGCTCGCTTCGAGTAACACATCGTCGAGCAGTACGCTTAACACAAAACGCTGCAAACTGATCTTATTGCCTGTTTTCCCATTCGCCACATCGGCAAGCGTGCCGATAACCGCATATTCATCATCTAACGCCTTAGCTTTCGTATCTGCAATACTGAGCTGGGTTTGGGTTTGTGTCAGTAGTACTGTTCGAGTGTGAAGTAACTGCCATGCCTGCTCTGCTGCGTATAATGCTTGCTGCGCCGACTCAAGCTCGGCAGCGAGCTTAATGCTATCGGGTGGTACTTTATCTTTGAGCTTCAGCGCTAACTGCTCGCACTGCACCTTAGTCAAAGCACTGCGCTGCTGGTAAGCCTCAATCTCGCTGGCTAATGCATGCAGTTGATCTTCATCCAGCATGGCCGCTAATAAGGCCTGTTGGTCGGTAAATCCCGCTGCGACTAATTGCTGATTGAGTTGCTGCTGGGCACGCGTTTGCTGAGCTAATGCCGCCTCTGCGGTATTTTCAGCACCATTAAGCGCCGCTTTAGCTGCAACAAAGGTTTGCCCTGTTTGTTGCTGAAGCGCCCTCACGTCAGCAATCTGCTGTTTAATCTGGCTTATCTGTTGCTGGTTTTGCGTGATTGCTACGGTTAATGCCTCAAGCGTTGCAAGCGCAGGCGGGACGCTTTGCTGCATATGCGCCAACTGCCCCTGCAATAAATCCACTTTAGATTGCAGCGCACTGTCGTGTGTTTGTCCTTGCTCCAGCTTTTGTTGCAGATGCGTTTCCTGCGCGTGCAACAATACAATTTCTTGCTGTAACTGCTGCAAATCTTGATGAGCTTGCTCAGCTTGCGTGAGTGAGAAAGCATATTGCGACAAGGTATGCGCATGTTCATCTTGAGAAATATCAACCGCTGTGCCCAATTGGGCCGCGAGATCTTGCGCTTGTTGCTGCAAGGTTTCTAACTGTGTCTGTAATCCGCGATATTCCGCTCTGGCTTTGCTCAGGACTTCTTGGGCCGTCGTTTCAGCGTCTTGGGCCAATTGCAGCGCTTCATCACTTGGGAGCGGCTCTTGGCTCTGTGCTGGCTGTGGATGGGTTTGGCTACCACAGACGGGACAAGGTTCATCTTGCTGTAATTGCCGCGCTAAAATGGCTGCCTGTCCTTGGTGCCAAGTCATTAATAAGGCTTTATGCGCAACCTGTGCTTGCTGATGCTCGGCATTGAGTTGTTGCCCTTGCGCTTTCGCATTGGCAAGTTTTGCCTGTGTCGACGATACCCTTGCCGCCACTTGTTGCCATTGCTGATAAGTCGACAATAACTGCTGTTGCTGCTGGTGCGCCTGTTGCAATGAGAGACGAGTGTCGCTATTGGCCTGCAATGGTGGCAAAGCCGATTCCAGTTCACGGCGTTTTTGGGTTGCGGCGATTAACTCATTTTTACTGATCTGAAGCTGTGCTTTAGCTTTAACTAACTGTGCATGCTCTTGCTCGAGGGTTTTATTGAGCCTATCCAGTTCTCTTAGCTGCGGCCCTAGCGCATTCAGTTGCTGTTTGGCTTGTTCCTGCTCCAGTAGCGACGCTTCCAATACGGGTAAATCTTGCGCTTTGAGCTCGGCATCATCAAAGGCTTGCTTGGCTTGAGTCAACGCCGTTTGCACATGGCTAAAGGCGAGACTGGCAGCTTTTGCTTCTTGTTCACGGGCTAAAAACACCTCAACCATAGGCGCTAAACGCTGCGCTTGTTTGGCTAAGTTCAGCTTATGGGTTTGTGCAGCGATACTTTCTTGCTGCGCCTCGAGCGCTGCTGCGGTTTGAGTTAAGGTATCAAACTGCGCAAATTCAGCCAGTAGATGCTGGGCGGCATCGCTGGCTTTAATCACTAATTGCTGCTGTTGTAATGCCTGTTCCTTAGCACTTTGAGCGAGCGCAAGTTCAGGCGTGAGCTTAGCTAATTCACGGCTTAGCTCGTCATCGGATGCTAGGCCAGCACTTTGTAAAATACCATCGCGGCGACTGCGTTGATCTTTCACTAAGCCGCTAATATCGGCAGCCTTATTTTTTAAGGTATCTTCAATCCGGCGATAAATATGCGTTTGAAATAATTGACTAAATATCAGCTCACGCGCTTTAGAGTCCGCCATTAATAATTCGCGAAACTTACCCTGAGGTAATACCATCACTTGGCGAAACTGCTCCACATCGAGCCCAGTCAAAGCTTCAATCTCAGCGGTGGCCTCGGACACTTTGCTGGCAACTAATAAGCTTTCATTGCCATCGGCGTCAATTTTAAAGAGCTGCGCTTCAGGCTTTTGCACTGTCGAGCCGTCACCGCTTTTCTTAACTCTGTCTTGCTCTGGCACCCGGCGAATACGATAGCTGTTACTACCGAGCAGAAAACTGAAAGTGACTTCTGTTAGTAAACTATCGTCGGCCATATCACAGCGCATCTGGCTGCCTTCACGCTCATTACCTGTGGTTTTGCCATAGAGCGCAAAACAAATGCCATCGAGCAAGGTCGTCTTACCCGCGCCTGTAGGCCCGTTGATTAAAAATAATGGATTGGTTCCAAGGGCGGTAAAATCAAGTGTCTGAGTCGATGCAAAGGGGCCGAAGGCTGACATTGAAAGGCTAAGGGGTCTCATGCTTGGCGCTCCTCATTGTGTAGCTTAGTCAGGAGGTCATCCATCACGGCTTGCTGTGCTTGCGTTAAAGATTCACCAGACACTTGAGAGAAAAAGTCACAGAACATATCCATCTCGCCTTTTTTGATATGATCCCGGCTCAAGGCGACTTGCTGCTGCCCCGCCATCAAGCCTGTACGCTCTAAATGCAGCACATTCGGGTAGATCGCCCTGAGTTTGCCCATAGCGTCTAAAATGGCATGTTTATCGAGGAGCCTGACCATAAGGTAATCTTCACGCTTGATATCCGTTTTACCTTGGGCGAGTAAGGTGTCTAACTCCCCTTCTAAGATGCGAACATCACGCAGCGAGGTTAACGGCAATAAACGGATATCAATCGGCGTTTGCGCGCCTAGTTCAACTAAGGTCACCGACTTGTGTTGATGTTGTTCACTAAAGGAATACTTCAAAATCGAGCCTGAGTAGCGCACATGCTCGGCGCCTTTGTATTGCGGTCCGTGCAAATGCCCAAGGGCAACATAATCAAACTCAGTAAAGAGCTTTGGCGATATTTTATCGGCGCCACCAATACTGAGCGGCCGCTCTGATTCGGATTCGCTGCCACCATCCAAAAAGCAATGGCTTATCACCACTTTGGGTAAGCCTTGGCTATCGTGCTGGCGCACTTTTTCCAGTAATACATCCATGGCCATTTCGTGGCTCGATGCCTCACACTCAAACACTTGCCGCACTGTTGCTGGTTCAGCGTAAGGCAAGGGATAAAAAACCACATCACCACTTGTGCTCGACAAAGTAATAGGATGAATGTCAGCACTCAAGGGCCCCACAATATATAAGCCACTTGCCGCCATTTGTTTTGCCGCAAACCCTAAGCGCTCGTGGCCATCGTGATTACCGGCAATCATAATCACTTGCAGGCCTAAATCTTGTACTAAACGGTTGAGTACATCATCTAACAGCGCAACCGCGTTTGCTGGCGGAATCGATCTGTCATAAATATCCCCCGCCACAATCACAGCATCCACCTTGTGCTCAGCTGCTAAGGCAATAATTTGCTCGAGCACAAAGGCTTGATCATCCAGTAATGACTGATTGTGTAACTGACGACCTATGTGCCAGTCCGAGGTGTGGATAAATTTCATAATCGCTCTTTTAAAGAAGTGGTAGCGCTAAACCTGAGTATGTACCAGCACATCAATGCAAAAAGAAGGCACACGAGATAAACACTGCACGCATATAAATCGGGTTGAATCGTATTAAATAAAAACATCGCGTTTACATGCACAGAGAAAATTGAGAAGCCTAAAAAGTGCATTGAAATTGACAAGTTATACTATTCAAAAACCTTGAAAGAGTACACCTATTGCAAAGTAGGAGGGATATTTAGATCATCTTTAGAGGATATTCTGAGCGATTTCCACCTCAGCTTCACTTTTAAGCCAAGGAGGGTATCACTCAGATAATATCAATTAACTTAAGCTTACGCGCCAAGATTAACTTATTCACCGCTTAAGGCTAAATTTATTAATAATAAACAATCTATTAGAACAATTGATATTGCGTTGCGAGGAGTTTAAAGCTCATAGCAAGGGACATAGTGACCACTAGCGGCTTGATGATCTTAGTGCCTTTAGTCACAACCAAACGTGACCCCAAAGTCGCACCAATCGCTTGCCCAGCCAGCATGACTAACCCCAATAACCAAATCACTTTGCCACCCAAGGCGAAGAAAATCAGCGAAGCTATATTGGTTGAGAAATTAAGTAGTTTTGCATGGGCAGTCGCCTTCGCCAGACCAAACCCCGCTAACGATACAAACGCCAGTGCAAAAAAGCTTCCCGTACCAGGACCAAAAAAACCATCGTACAATCCCACGCCTAAAGCAGCAGTAAAAGCAAATGCGGTAGGTGTCAGCACTTGATGCTTATCGTCTTCAGAAATCTTTTTCGAAAATAAGAAGTAACAACCAATTGCCAAAATCAAGAATGGCAACATTAATTCCAGCACTTTAGTATCGACGAGTTGAACGAGAATCGTGCCCAATGCCGCGCCGATAAACGCACAAATCAAAGCTAACTTTACGGATTTAAGATCCACTAACCCTTTGCGGACGAAATACAAGCTCGCAAAAAAACTACCACCACAGGCCTGTAGCTTATTTGTGCCTAAGGCAACCGCAGGCGGCAAGCCTGCCCACATGAGTGCAGGGATCGTCAACAAGCCACCACCACCGGCGATAGAGTCGATAAAACCAGCCACCATAGCGACGGCAAAAAGTATCGCTGCGATCTGTAGAGTCAGTTCAAATTCCATAATGATTTATTATTCTTCTGATAAAAAAGGGAGTAATTGCTGAGCATTAGACTGCGTTTGCCAAATAAACGCAAAGGAGTTATTGTCGCCACTGCGTGAGCTAAACTCACGCAAAATCTATAATCCGGTTCGGATTTGCCCAGTTATAGGAGATAAAATGTTGACCGAACTGCCGCCACTGAATTCCCTCCGCGCTTTTGAAGCCGCCGCGCGCTTGCAAAGTATGACACTGGCAAGCAAGGAGTTACATGTCACCCATGGTGCGGTCAGTAAACAAATCCGAGTTTTAGAGGATTATTTGGGTTTTGCGCTTTTTGTACGCCTACATAAAAGAGTCAGTTTAACCGATGAAGCCAAGCGCTATTTGCCCCATGTCCAAGCCGCGCTGCAAACCCTGTCAAGTGCAACGAGTGACCTACGTCGTCTGCCATCTAAGCCGCAGACCTTAGCCATCAATGTGCTGCCAAGCTTAACCATTAATTGGCTTATTCCAAGAATGGAGCAGTTTAAATCCCGCCATCCACACCTTTATGTTGATTTGTCGATTGGCGACTTTGCAGTGGACTTTAGTCAAGGCCGTTATGATATTGCGATTCGCAGCTGCACAGCCATTCCTAAGGGCGCGAATTATATCAAGCTGATGGATGAAGACTTGTGCTTAGTTTGCGCGCCATCGTTAGCGCCAAAACTGCAAAATATTGAGGATATCAATCACGTCACCTTACTAAAACACACAACGAGACCCGAACTGTGGGAATATTGGGCAGACAAAGTGGGCTTAACACTCACTCAAGCGCAATCCTTTGGCGTCGAGCATTTCTACATGCTGAGCCAAGCGGCAGCCAGTGGCATGGGTGCAGCACTAATTCCGCGATTTTTTATCGAAGAGCAATTGGCAAACGGTAGTTTAGTCATCCCCTTCGACGCCCCTTTCACTAGCCCCTATCGATATTACTTACTCACGCCCAAGTCCCCTAGCTTGCCGTTAAAAGCCCAAGCCTTTATTGACTGGTTATTAGAAGTGTTTGCCCCTTATCGCCATTAAACAACATTTGGAATTTCGCCATTCCAGCAAGGTGCAATAACGCTATATGTGCTAAATAAAGCTATGGAGTACTGAAAATAAACGCAGCAAATGAGCGCAGAAAAACGGTAATAAAAAACCACCAAGAAGGTGGTTTCAAACTCAAAGGTCAAAGCAAATCAGGATCAGTGATTGCAATGAGCACCGTGGACATGTTCATGGTCATCATCGTCCATAAACTCGTCGTCACCGTCTTGGTGTTGCATTACGCCCCAACCGTCGGTCATGCCACCGAATTCGGCAGCAAAATCATTCAACATGACTTCTTGCTCAACCAAAGTATCGTAATCAGGTACCATATTGAGGCAAACAATGATTTCCCACTTGCCCAGCTCATCATTCAGATTCAACTCAAGCTCGCCTTGCAAGTCAGAATTTGTGAGTTCTTCTAACGCCGTTTCGGCATCGCGCTGATCATCAAAAACCAAAAAGAAATCAACATCTAACTCTTTCGTTAAATCGATTCCTGCTTCAGCCATTGCGGCCAGCATTTTACCATTGTCATCATCTGGAAATTGCATATCTTGCTCCACTGTTTCAGGCTTATTCTGCCGCAATGATTTGAACTGATTCAGCATTAAAGCTGACGATATCGCCCACAATAATTTTTTTACGCTTACGAGTTTCAACTTCACCGTTCACAGTGACTTGACCTTCCTCGATAAAATGCTTGGCTTCGCCGCCAGCATTGCTCATGCCCTGCACTTTTAATACTTTGTACAATTCAATGAAATCTTCGCCAGAATGCAAAGCCAATTGATTAATTTGCGCCACTTAATACACGCCTTCTAAAAATAAACCTGCGGCATTATACCAGCACCGCATAAAATCCGCTGAAGATAATTTGGCTAGAGACGTCTTTCATCGGCAAGTAAGCCGAAGACCGATTCATCAAGCCAGTTTTCACCGACTTTGAATTGCTGCCTGAGTAAGCCTTCAAGCCTGAAGCCACACTTTTCAAGAACCCGCGCCGATGCATGATTATCTTTGGCGCAATGACCAACAAATTTATGCACATTAAAACTTAAGCAGGCCCAATCAATAACCGCCATTAAGCTCTCAGTCGCATAACCTTTGCCGTGGCCCTCTGCGGCCAGTAAGTAACCCACTTCTGCACGCTGCTCATCAAGGCTTTGACAATAAAGGCCTGTTAATCCGACAAATTGCCCTGTATCTACGGTCTCAATCACTAAGGTGAGCCAATCGCCTGAACCGTAAAACCAAGTATCGGAGCGCTGCTGAAACTTACTGCGGATCACCTCTTGCGACTCTGGCACTCGCACATAGCGATTAATCTCAGGATCGCTGTGCAACGCATAAAACTGTTCCCAGTCGCTATCTTGTAAGCTCCTGAGTTTCAATCTATCGGTGTAGAGTTCCAGCATAGTGACTCCGTGATGAGCTGATAAAACAAAAACGGCAGCAAACGCTGCCGTATCAAACAAGCTGTATCAAATAAGCCGTAAAACTTACGCGCGGCTGGTCACTTCGAGTAAATGAAAACCAAATTGCGTTTTAACTGGACCTTGCACTTCGTTTAATGGCGCGCTGAAGACAACTTCATCAAACTCTCTCACCATCATACCAGGACCGAATGACCCCAATTCGCCGCCTTGGGCACCTGATGGGCAAGAAGAGTGCGCGCGAGCAATTTGAGCAAAATCCGCGCCTTCCAATATTTGCTGTTTCAGCGCTTGACACTGCTCTTCGCTGCTGACTAACAAATGTCTTGCTGTTGCCTGGACCATAGTAAAACTCCTGTGAGGATCATGAGACATTTGCCCCAAATATCATTGATATTCCCATTAAAACATCCGTTTTAACAGGTTTTGAATCAACAGTATAAAAACTTTCTGTTGAATAAAAAAGTCTTAAAATGCCGTCATTCACATCAAAGTCAAATAACGGCATATTACGGGCTAAGCCTGTTTAGACGCTATCCAACGGTCAATTTTATTTTCCATAACCGCCATAGGTAATGAACCTGAGGTGAGGATTTGATCGTGGAACGCTTTTAAATCAAATTTATCACCCAAGGCTTTTTCAGCGCGGGCTCGCAGTGCCAGGATCTTCAGCTGGCCGACTTTGTAAGACAAAGCTTGACCAGGGATTGCCATATAGCGCTCCACTTCAGCGACTATGTCACTTTCAGCCATCGGCGAGTTATCTTTCATGTACTGAATTGCTTGTTCACGACTCCAGCCTTTTGAATGAAGACCGGTATCCACCACTAGGCGCATCGCACGCAGCATTTCATCGGAAAGCTTGCCAAAATACTGATAAGGATCAGTAAACAAGCCCATCTCAATACCTAAGTACTCAGCATAAAGTGCCCAACCTTCCTCGAATGCCGTATAACCACTAAAACGCTGGAACTCAGGCACACCAGTTAGCTCTTGCTTGATCGCAATTTGGAAATGATGCCCAGGAGCAGCCTCATGCAAAGATAAGGTCGTCATGCCCCACTTTGGCTGCGCCTTAAGATTATAAGTGTTGATATAGAACACACCTGGACGACTGCCATCCACCGCTGGTGATTCGTAAGAAGCACCCGCTGCAGATTGCTCTCTGAAACTTTCAACTGGCTTAACCACGTAATCAGCTTTAGGCATCACATTAAAGTAGTTAGGGAGCACTTGATTGATTTTATCTTTCAACACCATATAACCATCAATCAAACCTTGACGGTCGCTGTAGAAATACTGAGGTTCGGATGATAAAGAGGCGAAAAATGCCTTTAAATCGCCCTTAAAACCGACTTGCTCACGTACCTTATCCATCTCAGATAAAATTCGCGCCACTTCACTTAAGCCAATTTGATGAATTTCATCCACAGACATAGTGGTGGTCGTATGTGAGTTAGCCAGATGCTGATACCAAGCTTTGCCGTTAGGTAAACCAGACCAACCATCAGTCGCCCGCGACTTAGGTAAATAGGTTTGCTTAAAGTAATCACGCAAGTCCGTCAACGCTGGCACGATACGCTCGGCTATCATGGCTTGATAACGGGTGGTCAATTCGGCTTTATCTTGCTCAGAAAAACTCTCGGGGAAATGTTGAATGGGTGAGTAAAAAATACTCTGAGTCGCATCAGTCGTTAGCATAGCGTCTAACTGGGGAATAATGCGCTCTACTAACACCCGCGGTAGCACCACTTTACTTTCAATGCCTTGATTCATCCGATTTTCAGCAAGCGTTACCCACTTGATAAAACCATCAACCCTCTGTTCCCAATTACGATAATCATCGACAGTATTAAAAGGTTGCGCACTTTCGCCACTACCAAGCTGCACCATAGTAATGACAGTGCTATAGAACTGGCTTATCGGCATAAAACGTGAAGGGAAAGTTTCGTCAACTAACGCCATATCTCGGTCATAGACAAACAGGTCATAACTTAACTGTAGATCCGCGGGCAGTTGTTTTGGATCTATCGCGCGCACCTGGGCTAAATAGTGAGTGTTAAGATCATGGCGAGCCTTGAGGTAATCCTCAGTTAAATCACCGCCGAAATCAGCGTTATAGTCATTAACACCAACAAAAGTAGCGTAAATAGGCTCAAGCTTTAGGTAATCTTTAAAATAAGCATCCACTAGCGATAAATAGCGCTGCTCTGCTGTTTGTGTTTCGCCCTGCTCAGCAACGGCATTTGATTGACTGTTTTCTTGAACTGCCGTGGCTTCAGGCTTAGAACAACCTTGAAGGGCAAAGATTAACGCTATCGATCCTGCCAATAAACCCAATTTCATTTTATTATTTCTCCTTTTTGGCCCGCTATTGCAGAACTGTTTCTATACTTAGTTCAAGGTCTGCTATCGGAGTTAATCTATGATCTACTCGTTCCGCAACTCAGGTTTCAGGGATCCAGAAACTGGAGTCTATAACCAAACCTATTTCATGGAAGTATTCAACCGAGAATGGCATCGTCATATAAGAGAACACCAAAGCTTGGCACTATTGTATCTGTGCCCTCACATTCATGAAACCGTCAAACAACCCCATTTACTCGAATTCTTTACCAAACAAGTGCAAGAAGCACTATTAAGAGCAACAGATATGATAGCTAGACTTGATCATAATCACTTCGCACTGGGTTTATTCAACATAGATGAGGAGGGAGCTGAGGTGGTGTTAAAACGAATAGAACAACAAATTTCTGATTTCAATCAAAATTTTGGTAAAAATCATAAACTGACAATCGATTATAAACTGGCCGCCTGCATTTGCTTACCGACGCAAGAAAACAAAATCGAATCGCTCTTCAGCAATGTCAGCCAACTCTCACAAGATCTTGAAAAAAATCATGATCAATCTCAAGCTTTAATCCGCTTACAGTAAATTTTTGACATTAAATTACATCAAATAAAAAGCCCCTTACGGGGCTTTCAAATCTGATACAAAACTGCCAAGCACTTACAGTGTGATGTTATGCATACGTGCTTTCTCTTTGATATAAGAGATATAGCTTTTTGCACTCTTCTCAGTCTTTTTATCGTTGGCGGCTAATACTGCACGGTTATAAGCTGACTTGTACTGTTTCAAACTTAAATGAGCCAAAGCTAATTCGAAGTTTGCTTCGCCAGGATGATCAATACCCATAGATATGGCTTTTTCAAGCACAGGGATCGCTGCAGTGTATTGTTCATTCAAGTTCAGTAAGCGACCTTGTTTCAAGTAAGTCTTACCATCATTGCTGATAGCTGCAGCTTTACCATAATACTCAGCGGCTTGTTTAAACTCTTTTGCATTCTGATAAAAACCAGCCAAAATCTCTAGAGACTTAGCATCCTCAGCGATCAAGCCCGATTTCATATGCTTCTGATAGACTTTAGCGGCTTGATATGGAGCACCTTTCTGTGCCATCAATTGTGCTAAACGAGTAATGTTACCCGCACTATCTAAGAAACCATTTCTATAAGCTAAATCGTAAGTTGCAAGAGACTTGTCATAGTCTTCAACCATCAGATAAAACTGCGCTAATTGAACCCATAATCTGCCATCATCCGGGAATAATGGCACCATGACTTCTAACACGCCAACAGCTTTCTTATACTTCTTTTGATTGAAGTAAGAAGTTAGCTTCATCTGATATAAGCCTTTATCAGGAGTCTCAGCTAATGAAAGACCTTTATCGGCCACTTCAATCACTTTATCCCACTGTTTTAGCTCAGAGTGTGCAATACCAATACGACGATAAATTTGAGAGTCAGCTTTACAAGTAAAATCCATCCACTTGTAATAGTAAGGAATCGCTTCCTTAAATTTCTTCTCTTGTAACAGTAAATCCGCATAAAGACGCATGGTCGCAGCATGATCTGTTCCACCTAAAATATCAGCTTCAACAGCTTGTTTTAGGTACTTGATCGCAGTATCCATTTTGCCTTTCTCGGCATAAAAGTTACCTAGCATGCGTGCAACATAGGCTTTATCGAAATCGTTCTTTGCATTTGCTTCGAGCAAAATAGCAATGGCTTCGTCCAGCTGACCATTGGTATAAGCTTCAAACGACTTCTGAACTTTTTTCGCAGCGCCTTCACCTACAGCTTTAGATTGACGTTTATCGATCTCACACTTTTCAGCTGCTACCGCAGATGAAACAGATAATCCGCCACAAATAGAAAGCAATAATAGAGCTGCGATTTTATTAACATTACGCATCGTTATTTGCCTCCTTTATCTAAGGTAAAGTCCAGCTGAACCGTCTGACCTGGTTGCTTCAGTGGCTTGCCATCAACAATCTTTGGCTTGTACTTCCACTTCTTCAGTGCTCGGATCGCTTCTTTATCAAATAAACGTTTTGGCTCTGCTTGAATAACTTCAACGTCATCGATACCACCGAGTTCGTTGATAGTGAAGCGAAGTTGTACCCAACCTTCTTTACCATCACGAGCCGCAGCAATTGGATACTGTGGTTCGATACGAACGATAGGCGTTGCATCACCATCGCGAGTCATCATATTGCCTAATTTAAAACCGGTACTTGCACCACCAGCCTCTACACCACCCATATTGAACGACATTGACGTATCAATATTACTTGATGAATCAGGTGGCGTTGTATCAGGCTTCTGTGGTTGCTCTGGTGGTGGTGGTGGCTTAGGCACTACCCTTGGCTTATTCTGTGCTTTTGAATCCTGTCTATCCATAGTGATTTCAATTACAGGGGTCTCGGCCGATGTTTCGCCGCGCTGTGCGCCGCCACCGACCAAGAACGCCATAAAAGCGAACAGACCAAAAGTCACAGCAGCACCAATAATGATCGATACTAGTGCTCTTAGCATATTAATCGTTCCCCGCAGATACCGAAATTTTATCTATACCAGCTGCTTTCACTTGGTCTAGAACTTTAACAACTAAGCCGTGCATTGCGTCTTTATCAGCCTGAATCAATACAGCTGCTTCAGGAGCTTCAGCCAGCATACGCTCAACGTTTGCTGTTACACGTTCGATATCAACCTGACGGTTTTCCATCATGATCACGCCTGTTTTACTGACGCCGATAAAGATGTTAGCCGAAGGCTTTGAAGTCGCTTGTGAAGCTTTTGGTTTGTTGTAGTCCAAACCAGATGGTTTCACGAATGACGTTGTTACAATGAAGAAGATTAGCATGATGAACACGATGTCGAGCATCGGTGTCATATCAATTTGCGCTTCCTCATCTATACTGGAATGCTTTTTACGTGCCATGTTCAATCTCTCTCTAGTGGTGCGGCATGCTGTCTTTTAGCTTTTCTAAACTGATTTTCATTTTGGCATCGAGGCGAGTACTGAAGAATACTCCCGATAATGCTGCAACCATACCTGCCATCGTAGGCATAGTCGCCATTGAAATACCAGCCGCCATCAAACGAGCATTACTCGTCCCCTGAACTGCCATCACATCGAACACTGAAATCATACCTGTTACGGTACCTAACAAACCTATCATTGGACAAATTGCCACTAAGGTTTTAATAATCAGCATACGTGCATTCAAATCTTGCTTCGCTTGGGACATCCAAGCTTCACGGATGCGGTGTGCATACCAAGAGGTCGTTTCCTCTCTTGCGTCCCATGCAGCTATGATTGCTTTATGTTGCTTTGGTGATATCCAATTAAGATACCAATAACGCTCAAGCATCAATACCCACATTAAGAACAGAACACCCGCTACAAGCCAGAGGACGTCGCCTCCGGAGGCCATGAAGCCCCTGACGGAATCCCAAATGTCCATCAGGTATAGCGTCATTAGTCAGCCCTCTTCTCAGCATGTGCTGCGATAATACCAGCGCTTTGCTCTTCAAGGATCTGAACGATTGACTTACTACGGGCAACAACCACTGCATGCATTAACATTAACGGCAGAGCAGCAACCAGACCTTGAACTGTAGTGATAAGCGCCATAGAAATACCGCCAGCCATCAGTTTTGGATCGCCAGTACCAAATAATTGGATACTTTGGAAGGTTGCAATCATACCCGTCACTGTACCTAACAGACCCATCATAGGTGCGATAGCGGCCAATACTTTGATGATTGAAATACGCGCTTCCAATGCTGGAGTTTCTTTAAGAATCGCTTCATCCAATTTCAACTCTAACGTTTCAACATCAACGTCTTTGTTTTCTTGGTAAACTTTCAAGATACGACCTAAAGCGTTATTGCCAGGCTTATCGACGTTCTTACGTTGGCTATTCACGCGAGCACCAATAATCGTCATAGTGACAAGGCGTTCGATAGAGATTAATAAACCAAGTGCCAACAGAGCAATAATGATGTAACCGATAGTACCACCAGCTTCTAAACGATCTTCAAAGCTAGCTTTGTTGGTGAAGATGTTTAGCAGCACGCCGCGTGCAGGATCAACATAGAATGGCGCAGTACCCGAAGTGATTTTTTCCCAGTCAGCAACAGCGCTAACTTGGTAACCTTCTGGTTGTTGAGATAACTGCTGAATTAAACCTAACTCAGGGTTATAAACAACGTACTTGCCATCAGCAGTTAAGTTGTAAGCACCAACACGATGGATAGTCGTTGTTTTAACGCTACCGTCGATTCCAGTAACTGAACCTTCAAACTTAACAACCTTGCCAGACTCAGCCATTTCAAACAGCTGTTCTTGCCAAAATTGCTCTAGCTCTTCAATTTTAGGTAATTGTTTACGTGCACCTAAATCAGCGATGAATTTATCACGATTTGGGTATTGAGCACTGATGTTTGAGCTTGCCAGTTTACCAGCGAAATCACCGGCTTCACCTTTAACAACACCAAACATCTCACCCAAGTCACCTTGAGCAGTTTTCAGATCTTCTTCTAACTGAGCAATTTTACGCTCGTTATCTAAGAACGCTTGGTTTAAATCTTTGCCGCGTTGTTTTTCAGCCGCTAAAGCATCTTTCTCGCGCTTTAACAGTGCAGCTTTATCACCACGTTCAGCTTGGAATTCTTGCTCACGTTTACTGTTGATTTTGCCTTCTGCAGCACGTTCAACTTTAACTTGTTGCAATAATTGGTCAATCGACTTAGGCGCATCTGCAGCGCTAGCCATACCAGCAGTTAAAGAGAAACTTGCAGCCAACACAGCTGTAGTAATTAACTTCTTCATTATTGTGCAGTCTCCGCAGCAGGAATTGGTAACGCAAATAGATCTAGAGCACCTTGTTTACGGGCAATGCGGATACCTTTAGTCAGTTCACGCAAATAGCTGTCATCTAACTTATCCCAACCCTTAGATTCTGGGTTGTACATCCAGCCAGTCTTTTGATCTAAACTCTGTGCATAAAGAGCAACACGACCTAAGTTAAAGAAGTCAACCAACACTTCTTTACCATCTAGGTTTAACTTACCTTGGTTAACAGCAACCGCGCTACCATATTCACGCTCGATGCTATAAGCATCAAGGATTAAACGGTATTTTTCGGCTAAAGTCACTTCAGCAGTATTAAGAAGGTTTTTCAGCTCATTAACACGATTAGTACGTACTTCAGAGTTGAAAGGTAAATCTAATTGAACGAATTGTTCTAATGATTCAACCATTTTAAACATTAATGGCACAACACCTTGGCGAAGTTTATCAACACCATTAATGTCGCTTTGTACTGAATCCATTGTCTTTTGTTGATCAGCAACTAAGCTGGCAACGTAATCGTTATATGATTTCAGTGATTCACGCTCATCCGCGACAGAACCATACTCAAAAAGCATGTCTTGTGCTTGATCGAAATACTTATCAACATTCTTTTGCGACGCTGCAGCATCAGCATGGATCATACTATCCGCTTTCTGCACGTCGGTAAGAGGATCTGCAACCACGAAGTTGCTGCTCGCTAATGCCAGCACGCCAACAAGTGCAGTAGCGATTTTTGTTCTATTGCTTACCTTGGACATAGTTCCCAACCAATTTGAAGTGAATAAAAAGGTTTAACTTACCAGCAACAAAACGAGAAGCAAAAAATGCTCGCCGAAAAAATTACTGTAAGTTCGTCTTTCTCTTGTGATTCTTAGTTTTTTCTTCCCTTTCCTACGCCCTTACAGGCATAGACCCGCTGGCATCATTTCACAAAATGTTGACCTGTGTCAACATTTCGGCCGACTAAAAACTAGTGTAAAGATGCGCTATGAATAAAAAATTTTACGAAAGGTGTTTTTTTAAACAAAATATCACCGAAAAAGTTAATTTAATTGAGAAACCAAAATAAAATATCGATAAAAAACATTAAATTTCATAATCTTGAGATGAATCACCTTTGAACCAACTGATTTTGTTAATTAACATTTTTCAACATGAAACTAACTCAAGCAGGTAATCTTTACTTACGCCTAGACTTTAGAATAATCCTTTCTACAGAGTATTTTGCAACCTGTACCGGTCTGGATGGCTGATATTACCTATCTGCCACAGCAAAATCATGAAGTCTATTTAAGCTTGCTAACCGATGCCTAGTCACGAAAAATCCTGGGCTATCATGTTGATGATAATTTCAAAAAAGATAGTTGCTAACAGCGTACAAACAAGCACAAAGGCTGCTGCAAGATAAAGATAAACCGCTGATACACCACTCAGATCGAGGAACACAATACTGCTTAAACGCTTATCAAGCGGTTCACAGTCATCATGGCGTGACATGCTCAATGGCAGACGGATAGGACTGCTATCAAAATGCGTTAGCAGAGCGAGTAAATGGCATATTGAATAACACATAAGCTAATAACGCTGCAGGAGGCGTGACAGATGGTGGCAGAAGCTGTCGCCATATATAATCAATGACGGCCCCATTTGGCCTTAAAATACAAAACGCCCGATGATGTTCATCAGGCGTTTTAGGTAGACATAAATGTCAACTTATTTCAGGATGAAACAGAATAAAATCTATTCGCTACATTTAGAACTTCATACTTGCACGAACAAAGAAGTAACGACCTAACACATCATAAGTGTAAGGGTCAGTGTTAGAATCATTGTTACCAGTATAATAAGGAGGCTCTTTATCAAAGAGGTTGTTAATACCACCTGATAAACGAATATTATTCGTTAAATCATATGAACCTGATAGGTCATGGTAAACAACACTACCTACTGATGGAGCATAACACTTAGACTCTTTACCAATACACGCGAATGAGTCCATGCCATCAATGTAACGAGCTTCGTATGTGAAACTCCAGTCGTCGGCGGTCGCAGTGAGATTGATATTACTCTTAAGTTTCGCATAGGCTCCAGCACCACCCGTGATATAGCCACGGTAGTCGACAGCTACACCATCAGGATCGAACTCTTCATAGTTAGTTAAAATTGAAGTATCCCAACCTACTTTCCAATCAAGTCCTAAGGCATCAAATGCATAGGCCACGTTAATATCGTAACCAGAAGTGTTGGTTGCACCAATGTTCTGTAATCCGTTATCGAACTTGATACGACCGCTGTTATCGATTTGGATATTTGAAGATTGGCACAGTGCAGTGCCTGTATTAATAAGATTGCCCGTTGCATCCAAACATTGGTTTGCAATGTAGTTATTATCAACAGAAGTAATTGTGTTTGAAATCTCAATATCGTAGTAGTCAACTGTCATCGACAGCCCTTCTACGAAGCTTGGAGAATAAACTAAGCCTACAGTTGTAATATCAGCTTCTTCTGGTGTGAGTAATGGGTTACCGCCCACAGTTACTTCAGCTTGGTCTTGCTCTGTAGCAGGATGAACAATTTGTTCAAATGATGGAGATTTACCGCCATATAATTCATCGACAGTTGGAGCGCGGAATGCTGTCGATAAACCACCACGTAACATTAAGTCATCGTATACACGCCAAGTTAAGCCCAGCTTCCATGTGGTATCATCACCAAATGTGCTGTAATCAAAGTAACGCATTGCGGCACTAAGATCTAATTGCTGTACTAAAGGAATGTTACTCAGTAATGGGATGGCTAATTCAGCATAAACTTCATTTACGCTGAAATCTCCACTTGTTGGTTCTACACGAGGATCATTCGCGAGTCCTTGTGCAGTCAAAGAGTCAGGAGTGAACTTTGCAGCCTCTTTACGATTTTCATACCCAGCCGCAAATCCCATCATACCGGCAGGCAATTCAACAATATCGCCCGACAAAGTTGCTGCAACGATATCCAGCTCACTACCGCCACTGTTAACTTCAGTGTAAATAAATGGAGCAATGCTTCCCCCCTGCCATGAAGACTGAAGGAACGGATCAAACGTACCTTCCAGTACCGCAGCGTTGATTGAGCCTAAGTTGTGTAAGTTTGCTAGAGTATCGACAGAATCGTTACGGCCCTTGTTGTATGATGCATCCCAGCTCCAGCCGTTTTCGAACTCACCTTCAACACCAACAACGATACGAACAGTATCAACAACTTGATTAAAGTCACGGGTACCAGATTCTACCATTCGGCGACCATAAGCTAACTCTTCACCTGGTTTAATCCAAGGTAGTAACTCATCAGTCATCCAGCCACCGGCTGAAATAGGGTTATATACCCAAGCATCGTTATTCCAAATTGGCTGAGGCGCCATTTGTTGATTGGACCAACGCTTAGAGTACATAGCTTCGGTAAAGAAGCGAGTGTTTTCAGTCAGCTCATAAGTACCAGCGACAGTTAAATTTAGACGATCCATTGGTGTGAATAAGTAACTGTCTTTTGCGTAATTATAAGCATCATTTGCGGTGACATATTCATGGTAAGTACCGCCAAGGCCACTTAAACTTGCCGTATCACCCCAAATATGACCGCCTTGAGAATAACCACTACCACCGCAATACAGGCTAATCTTTCCATTTGCATCCGGTTTAGTTTCAGTTACAGGGCAATCAGAGAATCCGCGGTCAGCTTGGCTAGCTTCACCACGCTTAGTGTATTGAGCACCGAAAACAAGGTTACCTTTATCAAAGGTATTTCCCAATGTCATATCGATCGTTGTTTCGTCCGCGTCACCTTCAGCAGAGATCCCTGTTTGAACGTTGACTTCAAAGCCCTCAAAGTCTCTCTTAAGAATAACGTTTACCACGCCAGCGATAGCATCAGTACCATAGATAGCGGAAGCCCCATCTTTAAGGACTTCAACGCGTTGAATCATAGAAACAGGAATAGTGTTAAGGTCCACACTTGAAGCAGCTCCCGTACCAGATGCAATCATACGGCGACCGTTAACAAGCACTAAAGTACGGTTAGTACCTAAACCCCTTAAGTTAATACGAGTATTACCACCCGAACCGTTGTTGATACCTGCGTTGGTCATCGCACCACCCGCTGATGTCATTTTTTGTAAAACTTCATCCACTGAAATTGCGCCAGATGAAATGATCGCCGAAGCATCAATTACGCTCACAGGGCTAGCAGTTTCCATATCAGCACGTTTAATACGTGAGCCAGTTACAGCAATACGTTCAACTTTTGCGCCAGCTTCATCGGCTGCAAATGATAAGGGTACGTTTAACGCCGCAGCAGTAATACCACTTATCAACGCAAAACGAACTGACTTAGCTAATAAGCTATTCTTATGCATTGTCTATCTCCCTAGATATTTGTTATTTATTATTTTTTATTCTGTGTACACGCCCCCACAAAAAATCAGAGACACACACGCATTCGACACAATAAAAACACACGAGAAACATAAAATCAACAAATACAACTATTGAGTGACATATTTGTAAAGAAAAATTAAAACACCAACATAAAAACCATTTAAATACAATGAGTTATTATTGAAAGGAGAAAACACAAATAAAAGCACCACACGAAGTAAGTCTAAGGGGCTACGTCTGGATATTGGTCACAGGTAAATTATTTTTATCCAAACGAAGACTTTAACTCCGCATTAAAAATAGTAAAATCATGTATTTAGGAAAATAAATCAACTGAACTACACCTAAAATTTGTACTACTGAGTTCAGTACTAAACACTAGTAAGGATAAATGTTGCTCTACGACTGTAACTTAGAAATATGTTTCAGATTTATGCAGTAGTCTCTTAGTATCGGAAAGACAATAATCACTAACAAGCACGGAACGAGAATTACAGCATTTAGCTAACACTATAAGGCAGTGCTACATCGATTAACTGAAAGTAAAAGCACCATAGAGGACTGATCACATGTCAATAAACATGAAGTTGTGCAGAAGCTAAGTTTTACCAGAAAATGGAGCTTCAAAAAAAGTATGTGTAGCTTAAATGTAATCATTCTTGCCAGCCTTAGGTTACAACTAAGTAACAAAGAGACAATATAAAAGTCTTAATAACCAAATAGAGATATTATGAGGCGGATTAAAAAGCTGAAATAAACAAGACTGTCAATAGCAAGAATACAAAACATGCTTTAAAATCAATAATTTGGCGCAGCTGTTACAAATATATCAAAGCAACTCATTTACATGCAGCATAAAAATACAGCTAACGAACCTAATTTATATACTTGCGAAACAGCTAGGAATTTTAAAATAAGATATATACTTATATTTCAATAGAAATTGCTATTAACTGAACTCTGGAACCAGCTAAACTAAAATTATTAAATTTCCTCTATAGCACAAATACAAAAAATCATGCTGTTCTCCACCATAACAAGACCGTAAAAATAAGGTATCATCAGTGCCAATTATTATACATATAAAAATAGCCTCTGAGAGGCTATTTTTTCAAAATTATTTGATCGTCATACCGACTTAGAACTTTAGATTCGCTCTCACAAAGAAATATCGTCCTAAAACATCGTATGTGAATGGGTCTGTATTCGCATCATTATTGCCAGTGAAATACAATGGATCTTTATCAAATATATTGTTCACACCACCAGAAACTCTTAACGACTTAGTAAGATCATAAGAAGCTGATATGTCATTATAAACAATGCTATCTACACTAGGGGCGTAACACTTAGTAGTGTCTTTTCTACAAGAGAATGAATCCATCCCATCAATATAACGAACTTCGTATGTTGCACTCCAATCATTAGCACTAGCAGTTAAGCTGAAGTTTGATTTGAATTTTGCATACGCTCCAGATTTAGCAGTGATAAAACCACGATAATCAACTGGATTTCCATCTGGATCATACTCAACATAGTCGCTCAATATCGAAGAGTCTAAACCTGCCTTCCAATCTAGACCCAAAGCGGAAAATACATAAGCTACATTTATATCAAAGCCTGATGTATTGGTTTCGCCTAAGTTCTGCAAACCATTATCAAACTTAATACGGCCCGTATTATCCATTTGGATATGAGATGATTGACATAACGCAGAGCCAGTATTAATCAAACCGCCGTTAGCACCTAAACAATTGTCGGCAACATAACCGGGATCAACAGATGTAATAGTATTTGTAATTGCAATATCATAATAATCTACGGTTAGTGATAATCCATCAACATAACTTGGTGAATAAACAAAACCTACGGTCTTTATATCAGCTTCCTCAGGAGTTAACAATGGATTGCCACCCACAGTAACTTCTGCCTGAGTCTGAGAACTAGCAGGATGAGTAATTTGTTCAAACGATGGTTGTTTTCCACCAAAAAGCTCACTTACCGTTGGAGCTCTAAATGCCGTTGACAAGTTACCACGAAGCATTAAGTCATCATATACTTGCCAAGTTAATCCCAGTTTCCAAGTGGTATCTTCACCAAATGTATTATAGTTGAAATAACGCATAGCAGCGCTTAGGTCAACTTGTTGAGCAAGTGGTAATTCACTTAGTAAAGGAATAGCTAATTCTACATACAACTCATTGACACTGAACTCACCATCTGTGGGCTCAACTCTCGGATCATTAGCCAGTCCTTGTGCTGTTAATGAATCCGGCGTAAAATGCGCTGCCTCTTTCCGGTTTTCATAGCCGGCAGCAAATCCTAGGGTACCTGCAGGCAAATCCATAATATCGCCGGTCAAGGTTGCGGCTAAAATATCAAGTTCACTGCCACCACTATTTAATTCAGTATAGATATACGGCTTAATATTTTCCCCTATCCAAGATGACTGTAAAAAGGGGTCAAAATCACCTGACAAAACTGCGTCATTGATAGAACCTAAATTATGTAAATTAGCAGTTGTATCTACTGAATCATTTCGACCTTTATTGTACGAAGCGTCCCAACTCCAACCATTCTCCAATTCACCTTCAAACCCAACTACAATCCGAAGTGTATCAACAGTTTGAGCAAAATCACGAGTTCCTGACTCAACAACTCGACGACCATAACTTACGCCTTCACCTGGTTGAACGTAAGGAAGTAAATCATCAGTCATCCAACCACCAGAACTCTTAGGTTTATACTCCCATGGAGAATTATTCCATACTGGTTGTGGAGCCATTTGTTGCTCAGACCAACGCTTGCTGTACATTGCTTCAGTAAAAAATCTTAATGAATCATTTATCTCATAAGTACCAGCAAGACTTAAATTGATCCGTTCCATCGGTGTAGATAAATAACTGTCTTTAGCGTAATTATATCCGTCAGCGGCATCAGCATAATCATGATATGTTCCACCTAGGCCACTTAGGTTTGCCTCACTTTTGCCATCAAAATAATTGAACATTGGTTTGCCATCTGGACCAGTTACATATTTACCATAGTAACCCGAGTCTCCAACTTGATATTCTCCATCAGGTCCAGAAGGTGTAATTTGGAAATTAGGATCCCCCCATACATGACCCCCTTCTGAGTAAGAACTACCGACACAAACCAGTGATAATTTACCGTTAACCTTACTCTCTGCGATAGGACAATCTGAAAAACCTCTATCAGCTTGGCTGGCTTCGCCACGTTTAGTGTATTGAGCATTAACAACAATATTACCTTTTTCAAACGTGTTACCCAGAGTGAAATCTAGACTAGTTTCATCTGCATCACCCCGAGCTGAAATCCCAGTTTGAGCGTTAAGCTCTAAACCATCAAAATCACGTTTCAATATAATGTTCACTACACCAGCAATAGCGTCAGTACCGTATACGGCAGAGGCACCATCTTTCAACACTTCAACACGCTGAATCATAGATACTGGAATAGTATTTAGATCAACTGTCGAAGCTGCGCCAGTACCTGACGCTATCATGCGACGTCCATTAACTAAAATAAGGGTGCGAGACTCACCTAATCCACGCAAATTAATGCGAGAGTTTCCGCCTGAACCATTATTAATCGCTGCATTGGTCATAGCACCACCTGCAGACGTCATTTTTTGCAGGACATCATCAATCGATGTAGCACCTGAAGCGATAATAGCAGAAGCATCAATAACGCTAACAGGACTAGAAGTTTCCATGTCGGTTCGTTTAATTCTCGAACCCGTTACTTGAATCCTTTCTACTTTTTCAGCACCATCTTCAGCGGCCGAAGCAACGGGAATTGTTAAAGCACTCGCAGCTATGCTGCCTACTAAGGCAACACGTACTGAGTTGGCCAAAAAGTTATTTTTATTCATTGTCAATCTCCCTGAAATATACCTATATATCCTAATTATTTTTATAAACAGAAATGGAAATACAGAAAAAATTATTTAATCTGAATTTCTCATCGGCCACAATAAAACATGAAAAACACTTTACATCAACAAATTTCACAACAAAACAACACATATAAGCAATAGGAAGTAAATAAAGGAAAATCATGCTTAGATGCCGTTTTGATTTTTTCAGTTAAAATAAAAAATCAATACTTCGAAAGTACTATTTTACACATGAGTTGCCGTACCATTGATATTCAAACACACTTATGTAAAAAATTTAGATTAATGAGCATCAAAACTGTTTA
Organism: Shewanella vaxholmensis; assembly: GCF_031932135.1. Classification (NCBI taxonomy): domain Bacteria; kingdom Pseudomonadati; phylum Pseudomonadota; class Gammaproteobacteria; order Alteromonadales; family Shewanellaceae; genus Shewanella; species Shewanella vaxholmensis. Next base: position 108,118 of record NZ_JAUOEV010000005.1, on the reverse strand, counting down.
CTATGCCGGATGAGTATATTTATTAAACATAACACTATTACAACCACTGAATCACCCACTCCTAAACCTAAATAATTTAAATGGCAATTTAAATTATAACCTTACTTATCTACAATAAAAAATTTCCATAAATAAATAACTGTAAATTAATATTTAGTTAATCATAAGAACAACATAATATGACCCTCAAAAATATATCCAAACTATTTAAACCGCACTAGAATAATAAGATACCCGAGCGGCGCACTGTAGGATCCCCTCATAATTCATAGCCCCAACAACCATGAGTTAATGAGAGTTGGGCTAGTTTCTTCGCAGCACAAAGCAAATCATCTGCTGATATGGGATAATCATGCCCTCGCCGCAGCAGTTCTTTGCCCATCCTGATTGTTGATAGCACATTCCTTTTCTTTACTGTGTTTGCTTGGAAGTGCCGCTGTAATTGCTGTGTTTCCCCGTATAATCCTACCCACCAAAATGCCAGTTGCACCAATAACGCTATCAATAGCAGTATGTCCATCCTCACCGCATAACGTGTTCTGCTATGACGTAAACCAAAGCCATAAGCGGGACTTTTTAAATCTCTAAAGGTTTCTTCTATTTGCATCCGCTTTTGGTAAATATTAACCAGTTTTTGAGGCGACATGGCTTCCATGGTCAAGTTAGTCACCAGTGCCCAAGGCTCTTTGGCGGTCAACTCATACGTCCATTGCGCCGTATGGTGACAGTCTGTTGTCGTACTTAGCTGACCTTTTCTGCCTTTACTTGGGGCCCTGAACAATACCATCTCACATAACAAAGGTTTCTTTACCGATAACGCCACCCGCCCAACATGTTTTGCGCGACGACGGGCTTGGGGATAAAGCGCTTTTAGTGAAAATTGGCGACCGAAAGGATGCGGCCGATAGACACTCAATCCTCTAACGCGACCCAGCCAATACCAACCGAGCTGCTCGACTTTTCGAAACCATGGATTACGAAAGCCCGCGTCAGTGACTATCAGCGGGGTGATGTTGTCAGGTAATACTTTTCTGAGTTCATTAAGAAACTGATTATGGGCGGTTTGAGTGCCTTGCAGCACTAACGAAAATGTTCGTTCGTAGAGCGTGATAGAGCGACCTTTGATAGCGATAGAGGCGCGTAGCGCAATAAGCTCACGACCTTCACGCATATCTGACCAATCCACCAATATTGTCGGCATCGTATGTGCTGTTAGCAACCACTTTGCATGCCACTGATAAACAGCCATTCTTTCATGGTGAAGATGCGGGTTGCCCAACAATCTATCCATGCGTTTTATTGAGTGCTTAGTATGAGTGCTGGTGCCATCAATGTGCCGCCCTAAATGCGTTAGAGTGAGGCAATCCGCATTGATAAGTGCTCGGCAAGCAACCATGAGGGTATTGAGTCGCTTTTGATGGATTTCTGGACAATGTTGATAGAGAGATTGATGTAAGATAGTTAACACTTGCACCTTGAAGCCCTGTGATTGGTGTTTGTTCGCACTTCCATCTGATCACACTTCAAGGTGTAAGTTCACTCCAATCTAATGATTTATATGTAAATCATCAGGGGATTCTTCAGAGCGGCGCATAGAGGCCCTACTTTCATTGCTGCAACTCGATTGGAGTCTAGGGCAGATTCCCCATGTATTGAGTCTTGTAAAAGAGCCCGGATTTATCGCTACATAGCGCGTACTAAACGCAATGGCGACAACATTAGAGCGTAAGGCACTGTTTTATTTTATAAAAAATATAAACCAAAAGTCAGCGGAAGATGTGATGAGAGCCACAATCGAGCTGTTGATGCCGTACAAGGCGCATGTGTTAACGATACTACGGATAATAGCCGAGAGTTTGCGAACCATGAAGAGATAGCAAACACACTAGCTGCTAAGGTGTATTTTGCGCATCCTTATCGTTCTTGTTAATAATAAACAACTCAAAAAATATGCAAAAAAGCCAGTCATTGCTGACTGGCTTTTTGGTAATATCTGAAAAGGTTCTTACTTTAAAGAACCTTGAAAATTAGAGTGTGTAACGGATACCGATTGCTACGCCATCAGATTCAGAAAGTGCCATTCTGGCTTCTTGGTCTTTATCTGCGCTGGTGAAATCGCTGTAATCTTTACGTGCTTCTATGTACAGAACTGTGTTTGGATCCCATACAAAGTGCAATCCGACCACAACAAACTGACGTTTAAATTCATCGTTTGGATCAGCATTGAAGTTAGGCTGGATGACATAGTCTTTACCCGCATCAAGCACGTTGTAAGAAATGAATGGACGCAGGCCATTGTCAAACTTGTAAGAAACTAAACTTTCAATACCATAGGCATCTTTGATCAAACGACCAATATTATCAGTGTCATGGTTTTCTTGTCTGTTAAAGTTCGCTGCGGCATATAAACCATCGTTATCGAAGTTACCCCAAGTGATGCCAGCACCATAGATAACATCGATAGCAGTTCTTTGCTCACCATTACCAAAACTCACATCAAACTCACCACGGTTAACACCCGCAGTTAACGTCAACATATCTGTGGCTTTATAGGTCAGTGCGCCACCATAAGTATAATTGTATTCTACTTGTTGAGCTGCTTTATCACCGCTTTCCCAGTTCGCTTGACACTGAGCTTGTGAAATATCATCCGTTGTATCACAGGTATAGAAGCTGCTGTTTTTTAACTGCGCTTGAACTGCGAAGCTAACATCGCCAAAGGCATTGCGATACTGGACCGTTTTATCACCACGACCCACGCCGTTTACCGCGCCGTCATCTTTGTTATAAGTGTAAACACCTGCAGTGTTGCCGTCCCACACAAAACCGTAGTTAGTGTTGTAAACGACATCGTACCAAGCGCCCCACTGCTTACCGATAGTCAGTGTTCCATAAGTGTCGTGGGACAGACCAGCGTAACCTAAACGGTTATAGAAGAACTCTTCTTGAACAGATTCGAAGCGATTGTTATAGACAATATCGCTATTACCAACTGGATTCACACCCCATTCCAATTTAGCAAAGGCTTTCCAACCGTCAGTCAACTCACGATTAAAACCAAAATTAATGCGAGATGCGCCGTTAACAACCTCTGTTTCCCCTTGAGTGTTGATCACGCGTGCATCAATAAAACCACCGATTTCTACGGCATTTTTATTATCTTTATAGATCTCGATAGCTGAGACTGATGGTACTAAAAACATGGCTGCAAGCGCAGTTGCTACTAACGTCTTGTTCATTTGGTGCTTAACCTTTTTTTGTTTATGTTTTGCCAACGTCATTCCGTTGTTATATTTCCTTACAATTTCCACTTAAAGGGTAGCAAATTTTCAATATCCCCTCAAAGCGAAACCTAAAGAATATGTCGATTAACATCACAAAAACAAACCAGTTAACCTCTACAAAACAGGTTAAAACGCTACATTCGCCACCTATAGCAACACACAAAGAACATTAAAAACACTATATTAACAGCAACTGCTTTGACGCAATATCCATGTAGTTTAGTTTCATTATCGAAAATACCGGCTCTGCAATAGGGCCAATTTGCTTATCAATGTAGTATTGGTAATCAATTGGTGACGTTCTGTACAGTAAGGGTTCCGGTCCATTTACAGTAATCAGGTAGTCAATTTGCGCCCCACGCTTGCCAAAAGTGGTGTCACCTGTTAAGTCGCATAGTTGCCGGGCGACTTTAACATGTGGTGAAGATTTAGCCGTGTAATCTTCGATATTGCGCCGCATGCGTTTACGAAATACCAAATCATTATCCAACTGACCATCAAGCAATTTTTCAAACACGCTGGCTAAATAAACACTGATATCCCTTTGGTTAAACATTCGCTCATAGAGTGACTCTTGGACTTTGCGCGCTAAGGGACTCCAATCACTGCGCACTTGTTCCATACCTTTAAAGATAAGCTCAAGTTCATCGCTCGCATTGCGCCACGCGCCAACATAACGCTTTTTACTGCCTTCTAATGAGCCTCTTAAGGTTGGCATAAAGAACTGCTCGTAATGCCGTTCAAACTGTAACTCGAGAAAACTCTCAACTTGGTGATCAGCACAGATCTTAGCCTGCCACTTAGCATTGATATCCTGCGCCAGACTGTTACCCAAGGCGTTAATGTCTGAGAGATCAGGCTCGCTGCCAAGCCTGACAAAGGTCGAATCCGTATCGCCATAAATCACTTGATAGCCCATCTCTTCTATCCATGCGCGGGTTTGTTTCATGATTTGATGGCCGCGCATCGTGATCGAACTTGCTAACTTTGCATCGTGGAACACGCAGCCTTGAGAACCTAAAACCCCATACAGCGAGTTCATGATAATTTTTATCGCTTGCGATAACGGCGCATTATGTTCACGCTTGGCCTTTTCTCGCTGCTCAGATAAGGTTTGGATAAGCTTAGGTAAAATAGGCTGTTGCCGACTGAAACGGCCACCGAGAAACCCCGCAACACAGTCAGACTCCGGCAACTGCAAGCCTTCAATCAATCCCTTAGGATCGATCAAAAAGGTGCGAATAATGGAGGGATACAGACTTTTAAAATCGAACACTAAGATGTGTTTATAGAGACCCGGCACAGAATCCATCACGTAGCCGCCAGGACTTTCAATGCCATCACTGGCAGGCTCTGCTGGAGCGACATAACCCGCTCGATGTAAATGCGGTAAATACAAATGATTAAACGCCGCCACCGAAGCCCCTACTCGCCCAAGTTCTAAACCAGTCAGTTCGGCACGCGCGAGGGCAAAATCCCACAATTGAGTGTGAGTAAAAATATCCCACACTAGGCGGCTATCGGTAAGATTGTAATGCGCTAAGGCTTGTTTATCGGTCTTAAACAGCTGGTCAATTTCTTCAACGCGATTATCGACGTTATGAATGGCCTTGCCTTCACCTAATAATTGCCGCGACACAAATTCAAGCGAGAAACGCTCAAAGTGATAAAAAGCCGCCTTAAGCCAATCGATACCATCGAGTACCACACGGCCCGGTAAGACTAAGGTTTCTGGGCGAAATTTATTATCAACCTTCCAATCGAGCATAGCGCCACCGCGGCCAATGGTGAGTGGAATACGGTGTAATAATGCACGGCGTGACAATAGCGCGAGATCGAAACTCACCACTGACCAACCGATAATAAAATCAGGATCAAACTCATGGAACCACGCGATTAATCGATGAATAAGTGCAGCTTCATCGACCACCCATTCAATATACTCGGGGGCGTTTGATTCAGCTTCGCCCACCATGATCACTTTTTCATAAGTCTGCTTGAGGCTGCCTTGCCCCTCGGCTTGGCTACTGTCTTGACCATATAGCGCAACCGAATAGAGTAACCCCTCAAAGCTGCATTCAAAATCCAGTGAAATACAGCGTAAATTCACCGCCATCAAGGGAGCAATACTCTTTGCCCGCTCGGCGATAAACACGGGCAGCGAGTTAGCCACAAGACTGTCGCTAGTCGGCGCGTGTATGTTACTCGTCGCAGAGAAATGCCCTAAAAATGCCACATCCAGCGCCACAAACCGCTCGATTAAATAACGCTGTTCGGGTCGAATATCGGCTTCAAATAAGGGGATGTCGGCATCTTTAGCGATGCGCTGTAAGGTACGCATGCTGTTGCTCGATTTGGCATAAACACCACTGACAGCGCCGCCTTTAAAGCTTTTGAGTGCTAATGGCACAAACCGCAATGCTTGACCCGGCGTTTGTAACTGTAGAGCCGCCACATCCGTTTGATGGCAAAAACAAATGTGTTCAGTACCTTGCACTTCCACCAGCACAGGGCCTTGGGCGGTAGCCAGATAATACTGCAACACTAAACTCCCATGACGATGAATCGCATGGCGTGTTAAGACTCGACCTTGTACACTAACGGCCGCGGCAGCCTCTGGCTTCATCGCATGGGTTCCCAAATCGCATAGCTTGTCAATTTAGATGGTTCCTCAATTTAAATGCCGCCAAATGGCAGAAAAGTTTCTTAGGCTATGCAATCACTGTTATTATGTACAGCATTAATTCGATAAAGTAGTGACGCATGTTACCTGACAATGTAAAAACCCAGATCCGCGCCATCTATAAAGATATCGCTACCGCCTTGCCTAATTTTAGGCCGCGCCGCGAACAAAACTATATGGTGGCGGAAATCTCTAAGACCCTCGCCGGCGACTATGACAAAGATAGACGCATTATCGTGGTCGAAGCAGGGACAGGTATCGGTAAATCATTGTCTTATATTCTCGGTACCATTCCACTGGCATTAGCGAGCAAGAAAAAAGTCTGTATCGCCACCGCGACCGTCGCCCTGCAAGAACAGTTACTGCATAAAGACTTGCCCTTCTTCCTTGAGCAATCTGGCTTAAATTTCCGCTTTGGCCTAGTCAAAGGTCGACAACGTTATGTGTGTCTATCGAAACTGGCGATGCTCATCGGTGACGACAACAGTACACAAATGGCCATGTGGCAAACTAAGCCTGACAACAGCCAAGTAGCTATGATGCATGGCCTGTTAAAAGACTATAACGAAGGTCGCTGGAATGGCGAAATCGATACCTTAGCCGTACCGCTGCCCGATCACCTGTGGCAACAAATCGCCTGCGACAAACACAGCTGTCATCGTCAAGTCGCCAGCCACAGAAATTGCCCGTTCCATAAAGCCCGTGAAGATGTCGATACCTGGGATGTACTCATTGCCAACCACAGCTTGTTATTCGCCGACTTAGAGCTCGGTGGCGGCGTGATTTTGCCCGATCCCGAAGACGTGTTTTATGTTATCGATGAGGCACATCACTTACCGATTGTGGCGCGGGATTTCTCCAGTGCTCAGGCCACGCTGAGGGGCGCCTGCGACTGGCTCGAAAAAATTGGTAAAACCTGCGCTAAGTTGCAAAACCAAATAAAGAGCAACAACATTATTGCTCCTGCGCAGGCGATGCAGGATCACTTAGGCGATCTTATCAGCCAGCTCAATCAAGTGGCCCACTACTGCGATACCCAGACCAAACACTTTGCCAATCCTGAAAACCGTCTGCGTTTTGAGCACGGCAAACTGCCTGACTCATTACTTATTCTGGCCGAAAACCTTGCTGTGACCTCTAATCTTGCCCTCAAACAGTTTAATAAAATGCTGTCGCTGTTGGCAGAGGCGATTAAAGATGGCGACATTCCTAAACATCAATCCGAAGCACTATTGGCCGAAACCGGTTTTATGCTGCAAAGGCTCGAGAATCTACAAAAATTGTGGAAGATGATGGCCAAGGAAGATAAACATAAAGGTGCCCCTATGGCGCGCTGGGTCGAGCTAATCACAGGTAAGCAAGTCGATTATCTGTTTAGCGCCTCGCCCATTGAAGTCGGCTTTATGCTGGAATCCATGCTGTGGCAAAAGGCCGCGGGCGTAGTTTTATGTAGCGCCACGCTGCGCGCACTCAATAACTTTGACCATTTTGTGCATCAAGTCGGTTTATCACTCAACGATGGCAGTCGTTATTTAGCCTTACAATCGCCCTTCGATTATCCCAATAACGCGACACTTTATTTACCCAAAATGCGCACTGAGCCGACGGACGATGCCTATACGGCAGAACTTGCCGAGCAAATCATTACTCTAATTGAAGGAGAAATGGCTACCTTAGTGTTATTCGCCTCCTACTGGCAGATGGAAAAAGTGGTTGAATTACTTGAAGGTAAACTCACCACAGAACTGCTTATTCAAGGCAATGCGCCACGGCAACAGTTGCTCGAAAATCATAAAGCCAAGTGCGATAAAGGTGAACCGAGCATATTATTCGGCACCGGTAGTTTCTCCGAAGGCCTCGACTTACCCGGCGATTATCTGACGAACTTGATCGTCACTAAACTGCCCTTTGCGGTGCCAACCTCACCCGTTGAACAAGCCCATGCGGAATATGTCAAAGTCAAAGGCGGCAATCCCTTCTTGCAACTGACTATCCCAGATGCTTCACGTAAGCTTATTCAAAGTTGTGGTAGATTACTGCGTAAAGAGCAAGATTATGGCCGAGTCACCATTTTAGATAGGCGGTTAGTTACTAAACGCTATGGCAAGTCCTTGCTGGACGCCTTACCGCCCTTTAGACGTGTCATAGAGTAGGATTAAAATTTGGAATTGTTACTCGAGCCCAGTCATTGGGCCCTGTTGGCAGTTATAGGTCTTATCGCTGGATTCATCGATGCCGTCGTTGGCGGCGGTGGCCTTTTGTCGATCCCCGCACTGTTAACCTTAGGCATTGCACCGCACACAGTACTAGGCACCAATAAATTAGCCGCCAGTTTTGGCTCTTCAATGGCAGCTTGGACCTATTATCGCCAGCACCTCTTTAAACCCTCGTTTTGGTACATGGCTTTTATTGCCACCTTTATTGGCGCAGTCTTGGGCAGTTTTTTAGTCTATTTAGTCGATACCCAATGGCTCGAAAAAGTCCTGCCCTTGCTGATCATTGGCATTGCCATTTACAGTTTAGTCAGCCCCAATGCGATATCGGACGTTAACTGCCAAGCCCCAAGCAGCAAACCACCTGCTAAACAACAATGGCTACAGGGACTCGCTTTAGGCACTTATGATGGTTTTGCCGGCCCAGGCATAGGCGCATTTTGGACTGTCACATCCGGCTCTTTATACAAGCTGCCTCTACTACACAGTTGCGGCCTTGCCCGTGCAATGACCTTTACCAGCAACTTGACCGCATTGACTATCTTTGGCTGGCTTGGACAGGTAGAGTGGCAAATAGGTTTGTGGATGGGATTATGCATGATGTTAGGCTCATTTATCGGCGCCCGCTGCGCGATTAAATTTGGCATGCCCTTTATTCGTCCACTGTTTATTTTGATCGTGCTAATGATTGCAGCAAATTTGGCATGGAGCGCATGGTTGTGAACACCCAACAATTACTGGTGATGCTGAAAAATCAGCTCAAAGCCCTAGAGCAAGAAGTACTGCAGCACGATAATCGACTCGCGCCGCCGCAGCGTAAACTCCTGCAAGAAACGGAGCGCTTTAATCATTCGCTGTTTGTCCAACACGGCGCCCAACTCGGCCCCTGTATTGAACAAATTCGGAGCAGCATTATACAGCTCGAAAAACAAATTAAGCTCAAACTCGCCCCCCAGACGATTGCCCTGAGCTGTGAGCGGATCCAAGACAGATTCACCGCCGTCAAACGGGCCTTGCTGACGACCTCTATCGACATTAAGTCCAAGACTCAGCAACGTGCCAGTAGCCGCGCCCGTTTTGCTCAGCGTCAGAATCAGTCTCACCAAGCCAGTGGTTTCGATTGGATCGCCAATAACGTGATGCAAAATAGTCACGAGATCTATGAAGAATTGAACAAACACCTAAATTGGGCGAAAAAATTTGAACAAAAAATTGAAGAAATGGAATCAAAACTTGAAAACTGTCATAGTGCTGACAAAATAAAATTGCAAAATGACATCCTTTTGATGCATCGTCGTCTAGGAAAATGCAGGCAAGCTATTAGTTATATAGAAGATCGCATTCAAATATTCGAACGTCCGTATCAGAGTAATAATCGTTAAGGAGTAACAATTGAAATCACTTTTGCCAATCAGCAGCCTGCTAGTATTACTCGGTTCTGCTTCAGCCTTCGCCGCAGATCTCAACATTCCGATGTCATTTGAGTACCTTGCACTCGATGGTAAAAAAGTCGAGTCCAGCGTATTCAACCATAAAAGCAGCTTAGAATTGACACCTGGCACTCATAAAATCGCCATTCGTTACCATGAAATGGTAGAAGACGACTTTAGCGATAGCCAAACCTTTGTTAAATCAGCCCCTTTCATCGTGACCTTAGACGTTGATGGCGACTATCAATATTACCTCCAAGCCGCCGAAGGCAAAGTCGTCAAAAAGCCAAAAGTTTACGCGCAAAACCCACAAATCAAATTGACCCGTAGCGACAAAGGCAACGTCAATTTCCAAGTGGTGAATACCAATTTAGAAGAAGAAAGCTTTGTCTCTCGCCTTTTCAGTGGTAATCAAGCTGTTGACGTATCGGGAACTGCCGCAGCAGCAACCGGTGCTGCAGGCGCAGTAGTAGCCGTTGCACCAGCACCCGTGGCGACATCGGCGACCGTTAGCGCGACGTCACTCACTGCCCCCGTAGATACCTCTAAAGCGACAGCTGCTAATCCACAACAAATGTTGCAATACTGGTGGCTACAAGCGGATGAGAAAACGCGTAAAGAATTTATGAGCTGGGCAATTTCACAGCTGTAACGACTTGAGATAACGAGGTTTAGTCAATATTGACTCTGATCCCACTGGTTTATCACGCCAGCTATTCCAAGCTGGCGCTTCCTCTTCACCACAGATTCCCCACGACCAAGTACGCGCATCTACGGCAGTACTTACTCGATAATCAGCTTGCCACACCAGCCCAGTTCCACACGCCTACGGCGATGACAGCGCAGCATGTAATGCAAGTGCATCAACGCGAGTACGTAGAGCAGTTTATCTCGGGCACGTTGCCAACAGCGGCGCTTAGGCGGATTGGTTTTCCATGGAGTGAAGCCTTAGTCGAGCGCACCTTGCATTCTGTGGCAGGCACCACTCTCACAGCTTCATTGGCCATTAATCAGGGTATTGGCCTGCACCTAACGGGTGGCTATCATCACGCCCATTACGATTTTGGCAGTGGCTATTGTATTTTCAACGATCTTATCCTCGCGGCCAAAAATGCCATCGCGAGCCAGCAAGTGCACAAGGTACTGATTTTTGATTGCGATGTGCATCAAGGTGATGGTAGTGCAACACTCAGCCAGCGACATCAAGGGATCATCAGTTGCTCGATTCACTGCAAAGAGAACTTCCCGAGTCGTAAGCAGCATTCCCACCATGATATTGAGCTAACCAAAGGCAGCGATGACAATCTGTATCTCGAAACCGTGGAGCAAACACTCGCCCTACTCATCCGCATCCATCAGCCAGATCTCATTCTTTATGATGCAGGGGTCGATATCCATCAAAATGATGATCTCGGCTTGCTTAATATCAGTCAAGAAGGGCTGTTCAGACGGGATTTAACTGTGTTATCAATGGCAAAATCGGAAAATATTCCAATTGCAGCCGTGATAGGCGGCGGCTATAGCAGAGACGCACTACAATTAAGCCAAAGACACAGCCAACTTTTTATTGCGGCAAACCATTTGTGGTAGCAAACTCAATGAAAACCGTCATGGAGCATAACGATGCAACTCGAAATCCGTAATTACTACGAAGTTCTTTTAATGGAAATATTGTCAGATGAAGGACTTATGGACGAGCTTCCTGAAGACTATCTCGCCGACTTATGTTGTGTGACCTTAAATCAACTGCCAGTGCGCTACATACGCCACCTCGTCGATACCTACTTCTTTGAAGACTATAACGAGCTGCAAGCATTAAAGCGTGAGATCCAAACCGCACTCGAAAAGTCCCGCGCCTTCCTTAAACAAAATCTGCAAAAAAGATTGCAGGAAGAAGCCGAAGCCAATCGTTAATCTCGCTAAGGGTTATTGTTCATAGCATTTTAGCCGTTGCAGTGGCATGAAAGAGGCAAACAATGGATTATCCCATTGCGTATAAAGTATTAACGCTATAAATGATTAACGGCAGAAAACAGAAGTCAGTTAGCTAGTATATTGAATAAAATAAATTGAGTAGATATAGAGAAGTGAAACGAGAATAAAACAGAGGTATTACAGAATTGGAGGTTCCCCTAGAGCCGACACCCCGGCACACGAGTCGCTTGCTGCGGTTGCTCCCTTCCGGGCCTGGCCGAGTTCACAAGTTATCATTGCGGGGGGACCCTAGGGTCACCATAACTTCGAGCATTACTTTGAAAGAGATAAACCAAAGTGCTTGCTTGAACGCCGAGGATTATCCCCCATGCCCTCTAAGGGATCAAGCGCTAATCGACAAGATCTGTTAATATCCCGCCTAACTGCACAATCTATAAGCAAGTGCAGTGATTGAAATGATAAAAGCCTGCAAATGCAGACTTTTATAGACATTTCCCTGAGTTTCACTGTGTCAAACTTGGCATAAAGAAAATTCAACAAGAGTAAAACTCAATACATAATGCAGCTCAATCATCGCCAGAGATAATTACAACTTAATCAAATGACGATTCTGCTCAATCAACTTAGCCCCAACACCCGAGACATTGGCTAAATCATCAATTGCATTGAACTTACCATTTTTGGTGCGGTAATCGACAATCGCTTGCGCCTTAGCGGCACCAATCCCTTTTAGCACTTGTAACTGCTCTGCTGAAGCCGTATTGATGTTGACTTGAGCAGCGTCCGGCATAGCTTTCTTCGCATCCGATGCCATATCGCTCGCCTCAGTTTTGGCCTGAGTCTGCATTTTAGCGGCGGCTTTAGTCGGGGTGTCTGCGGCGATTGCTGACGTTGCCAAAAAAGCCGTTAATGCCATGGCGCTCATAATAGCGGGTATACATTTGGTGATGTTCATAACTCTTCCTCTATTCCATGAATTGCGGCCTCTCTTCCTACTTCCGTGGCCTCAAATCAAAAATAGTCCAAGCTGTTATGAAATACCAAATCGGCGCCACAAATATTCACCCTAGCTAAACTTCACCTCTTAACCCGATGAATCTAAACCTAACCATAGAAAAAGGGATGCTAAATCGCATCCCTTTATCATTCAAATAGTTGGTGGTTTAAATTAGTGACACTCGTTAAGCTAAACGCGCTAACGCTTGATTCAAGTCGGCGATAATGTCGTCACAATCTTCTAAGCCAATAGAAATTCGCAGCAGATTATCACCAATGCCAGCCGCTGCTCTCGCCTCTGGCGTATAGGGAGAGTGCGTCATCGACGCTGGATGTTGAATGAGGGATTCTGCATCGCCTAGGCTCACCGCAATAGAGAACAAGCTTAAATGCCCCACAAAGGCCATAGCCTCCTCTAAATTTGCCGCCAATTCAAACGCGATCACGCCGCCGGCACGTTTCATCTGCTGACCAATGAATTTATGCCCTTGGTGAGAGGCAAGTCCGGGATAATACACGCGGTTAATACTGGGATGTTCGGCCAAAAACTCGGCCACGCGCTGTGCACTATCGCAATGGCGCTGTAAACGTACATCTAAGGTTTTAAGGCCGCGCAAGATCAGCCAAGCATCATGTGGCGATATCACAGCGCCAATATCTTTTAAGATTTCATACTTCACTTTATGGAGCTGCTCTTCACTGCCACACACTATCCCCGCAATCACATCACCATGACCATTGAGATATTTAGTCGCACTGTGGATCACCAAATCGATACCAAAATCCAGCGGCCGCTGTAGTAATGGAGTCATAAAGGTATTATCGACAATACTGACCAACTGGTGGCGTTTAGCAATAGTCGCAATTGCCGCTAAATCAAATACCTGTAAATGGGGATTGACTGGGGTTTCACAGAAAATGACCTTAGTATTGGATTGAATCGCCGCTTCTATTTCTGCTTCCGATGAAAAGTCTACTAGGGACACTTCAATACCAAAGCGAGCGAACTGAGTCGTCATTAGCGCATAAGTACAGCCGTATACGGCATTGGATGCCACTAAGTGATCGCCCATCTGCAAGTTAGCCAGTAATGCGGCAGATACTGCGCCCATACCAGATGCGGTTGCAGCGGCAGCCTCTGCACCTTCTAAAATCGCCATTTTACGTTCAAGCTCGGCGGTTGTCGGATTCCCTAAGCGCGTGTAAATATACCCCTGCTCATTACCCGCAAATCGCTCGCCACCTTGCTGCGCCGACTCAAACACAAAAGTCGCACTTTGATATAGCGGCGTCACTAAGGCGCCAAAAGCCTCACGCTCATGGCCGCCATGAATAACCTGTGTTGCCGCTTTCCACATCTTGCCTGACTCATCTTGCATACCTAGCTCCTTGTCATTGGCATTGAACTGACCCCGTTGTTGATTAATTGTTCGTTTGGGATGCTCAATACCTGCGTTATGGATAATCCAATAGATAAGTTAATGAAACATTAGCCCTATCGAATAAGACCTACAGAATAAGCCCTACAGAATAAGCCCTACAGAATAAGCCCTACCATAACGCGGCCAAGCACTTAAGCCAGTAGCATGGCGAAAATAGCAGCGCACAAAAGTGTAATTAACTTGTTACATAGCACTTTTCAGCCGCACTTTGTCATACTCGGTACCTGCAAAAAATCATAAAAAAATGCGCTAAGGAACCAGTCCATTAGCGCATCTACTTTCGGCCGATTTAAATCGGTTAATTGTTTGATATTAAATAATATCTACTCTTTAGATTTATCTTTAGCTGACTTAGGTACCTTGTCATCCACATCGGCGAACTGGCCTTTTAATGCGTCGCGGCCTTCCTTAGTAAACAGCTTGCCTGAAAACTGCTTCAGTTCGATCAACAATTCCTGATGCACTTTAGACAATTTAGGCCTTTGTTCTTCCCTAAACACAATCGGCCGACACAGCGCCATGGCTTGATATCCAAGGCGCGCTGTTAACATGCCGCCCCCTAAGCCTTGGGCCAAGCGAGCAGACAATTTACCTGTCATTTCAACCGATAACAGCTGTGTCCCTAAATCGGTAACTAACTCACTGGTGCCCGCATAAATAATATTAATGATGATACTGCGGATAAGTTTAATTCGGCTCCAATAACCTAGCTCTATGCCATAACAGCGGGCGACATCACGCAGCATACGTTGATTACGCCAAAGGATGATTGCCATATCGAGCACAGCTAACGGACTGGCCGCCAGTAGCACTGCCGACTCAGCCGCATAGCGTCGCACTACTTTTTTGGCCAGTTCATCTCGCTCCGTCAGCACTAAGTCCTCAAATAACAAGACTTTCTCGGCATCATTATGTTCATCTTTTAATGAGCGACGCAGTTGCTGCAAACCTTGGCTGTCGCCATAGTGGCACACTATGTTATCGATAAAACTGTCTGCCTCACCCATTTGCATGCTCTGCGCAAGCCTAGCGCCTGTTTCTTGAGTATCGGCGACCTGTTTGAGTCGCTTCAGTTTACGGTACTCACTAAACGCCCCCGCCAATGCCCACGCACTGACAACCCCAAGCACCACACCATAAAAACTGAACAACCAAGGGCTCTCAAGCCAAGCACCCCTCAGTCCTAATCCCGTTTGAACCACTACGAGCAGCAATAAACTCGTTACCGCCAGACGAGCGAGCCAAGACCAAGGGCGTGATTTTACGAGTTGAGGCGATACCGATTTAGCATCGATCATTTTAGGATGGGTAGACAGCGTTTCATCCATCAATTCCTCAATATCGGCAGCCACTTCTTGCACTGGCGTATGCGGTTCAAAGGCTTTCGCCCCTTTGAGCTCCTCTTTGCTGGGTTTGAGCTCAACAACTTGTGAGTCAAACAGCTGCTGCTTTTTCAGCGGCTTATGTTCAACTGAGTGTGCAAATGAGTTCGCAGAAGAATTAGAAGCCTGCTCATTAGCGTTATCCGATAGCTTTAGCGTCATTCCAACTTATCTCCCAGTAAGTACTGCAGCAAATGATCGAGACGAATATGGTCAAAGTGCACTTGAGATGGGTCAACATTGGCATTGCTCGGCGGTGCAAAGCCGACAAAGTTAAACCCTTGGTCACGCCAGAAATCGGGGGCAGGTAAGCGAGTGGGCACTTCGCCTGGAAATAAGGTCAGGGCTTTACCATTGAGTCCCGTCCCCTGAACAACTTCGACCTCACCCTCTTGGGTCGTTACCATGCCATGGCGAGTCGCTTTGATGGCGCTAATCGCCATCGTCTCCACTTTACAACCATCGAAACTGGCAAAATGCTGGCTGTGTTTCAACATATCGGTCAACAGGGACAAAACATGGCTCTGCTGATCGCGCGTCACATGGTCAACCTTGCTCGCGGCAAACAATAAACGGTCGATGCGGGGGGCAAATAAACGCCGTAAATAACTCGATTGGCCAAACTGAAAACTTTCCATAATGGCATTAAGCGCCGCGCCCATATCCTCAAATTGCTTTTTACCACGATTCAACGCACTAAAGCAGTCAACGAGCACAAGTTGCCGATCAAAACCGGCAAAGTGATTTTTATAGAAAGGCTTAACCACTTTAGCCACATATTCTTTATAGCGTTTTTCCAGTGCATGGAATCCACTGTGTTTATCGCTTTGCGAAAGCGCTGCGAACTTTTCATCATTAACCAATAACAGGGGGAAAAAAGCCAATAAGGGAGCGCCCTGCCATTCACCCGGCAATAACATACGTCCAGGCTGCGCTTGGTAATAACCTTGCACGTGCACTAAATCATTGAGTAATAACTGATATTGATCGGCAATCCGCTTTAATTGCTGCTCATCGGCGCTAGCGGCTAAATCTAATGACATCAAAGATTGTTCAAACTCAGCATACAAGGGTGAGCTTTTAAGATTCTCGATGCGAACTTGTTGAGCACGGCACCAAGTAACGAAGTCTTGGCGCAGCATAGGTAAATCGAGTAGCCATTCGCCGGGGTAATCGACTATGTCCAAATACAGTGTGGCGGTATCAGAAAACTTGGCCAATAAGCCCTTTTGCGGTCGGTATTTAATCGCCAGTCGTAATTCAGAAATAGTGCGAGTGGAGGCTGGCCAAGTCGCAGGCTCGGAAGTGAGCGCTAACATGGCGCCTTGATAATCAAAACTAGCGATTTCCAGATCCGGCTGCATGGCACGCTTAACCCCGAGCAAACGCTGATCGCGGCTCACCTGCCACAATGGCAAAGCGCTGTTGTTGCGGGCGTGGGATAAGGTTGAGACAGGTCCAGAATTAAGTAACTTATTGACTAAACCTGTGATAAACGCGGTTTTTCCCGCACCAGAAAGCCCAGTCACGGCCAAACGTAAATGCCGGTCCGCGGTGCGATGTAACAGGGATTGTCCCTTTTGGGTTAATTTATGGAGCGAGGCATCAAGCATTCCCATAGAGACTTCCCTTATGTCGAATGATGTTAACTTATGTCAAGTGATGTTGACTATACACTGGGGTGAAACAGAGATTAAGCAACAAGGGCGGACATGGCCGCCCTTTAGAAGGGTTACAAACTATTGATTTGTCTTTTTAAATCAAAGTTGTCAGAGGTGACGTGACGTTCTAAATTTTGTAGCCTAACTTCTAGGCTTCGAAATTGACGACTCACGTCGCTTAGCGCTTGCTTTGCGGGTTCTCCCGACTGCCACGGCTTCTTCTTCACCTCGATATCGTCTCTATCGTAATGCTTTTGCGGCTTGATGTCTAAAATCACCCATAAAGCGACATAGATGATAAACACTACACCAGAGCCGCCGAGTAAGAAGATAGACACCGCAAGTACTCGCACTAACCAAGTTTCAATCGCAAAGTACTCGGCAATCCCTGCACATACACCCGCTATTTTGCCTGACTGGGGAATGCGGTACAAAGTACGGCCATTAGATCCTCTCATGTTTCCCCCTCCATTCGGGCGATTCTGTATCCAGAATGGCCTCTAAGGTCTCGATACGCGCCGCCATTTTATCGGCCTTGGATATCAAGTCATTGAGTTGTGAAAACTCTTCCTCAGTGAGTCCCTGGCTCACTTGTCGCTTACTGCGATAATGAAGAACTAACCATATTGGCGCGACTATCACCATGAAAATAATAATCGGCGCCATTAGCACGTCCATATCCATAACTCACCTCTGAATTGTTATTCTTTTGACTTAGTTGGCGCTTTACCTTTTACCTTGGCTTTTAGCGCTGCCAGTTCTGCATTCACAGAATCTTCCGCTTCTAGCGCCGCAAACTCATCGGCTAAGGTCTTTTTGCTGCCAAGATCGTAAGATTCAACTTGGGCTTCTAAGCCTTCGACACGGCGCTCATATTGCTCAAACTTGAGCATAGCGTTGTCGATCTTGCTTGAATCTAACTGCTTTTTCACTTCTAAGCGTGATGACGCTGTTTGAGTGCGCAAAATAATAGTCTTTTGGCGCGCTTTTGCATCGAGCAGCTTTTCTTGCAACATGCCCACTTCATCTTTCAAGCGTGCGATATGTTCATCGATAACGGCTAACTCTTGATTCAGCGTGTCTGCTAAACCGGTCGCTTTTTGTTTTTCAACTAAAGCGGCTTTCGCTAAGTCTTCACGGTCTTTGGACAGTGCCAGTTCAGCCTTATCCTGCCAATCTTGCACTTGCTCTAACACGCGGTTGATACGACGTTGCAGCTCTTTCTTCTCAGCTAACACTTTAGCTGAGGTAGAACGCACTTCAACGAGTGTGTCTTCCATTTCTTGGATAATCAGTCGAACCATTTTTTCTGGGTCTTCGGCTTTATCCAGCAATGCGCTGATATTAGAGTTAATGATATCGGCGAAACGAGAGAAAATTCCCATAATCCTATCCTCAAATTGATGTTGGTCTCATATAAGGTAATACACTAACCGTGCCAACTTTAATTTCTTCCTTAAATACAATGGCTTAAACAAAATATTAACTTTTACTTCCTTTTACGCTTCAAGCCACTTAATATCATTTTCACCAAATTTTAGCGCGAAAGACTAAAAAATATCGTGGATAATAAATTTCAGCAAGACAACCTTATCGGTCAATCCAACGCCCTACTCGAAGTGTTAGAACATGTGTCGCAAATAGCGCCGCTGTCTAAACCCGTACTGATTATTGGTGAACGTGGCACAGGTAAAGAGCTTATTGCCGAACGCTTACATTATCTGTCTAAGCGCTGGGATCAAAGTTTTATTAAGCTAAACTGTTCATCTTTGAGTGAAAATTTACTCGAGAGCGAATTATTTGGCCATGAGTCAGGTGCCTTTACTGGCGCCAAAGGCAAACACGAAGGTCGCTTTGAGCGCGCCGACGGCGGCACCTTATTCCTCGACGAATTAGCCAATACCTCAGGACTTATCCAAGAAAAACTCCTGCGCGTCATTGAATATGGCGAATTTGAACGAGTCGGCGGCAGTAAAACCGTGCAGGCTGATGTTCGTCTAATCTGCGCCGCCAACGAAGATCTGCCCTCGCTTGCTGACGCAGGCGAATTTCGTGCCGACTTGCTCGATAGACTCGCCTTCGATGTGATCACTCTGCCACCGCTGCGTTGCCGCCCAGAAGATATTATGACACTGGCGGAATACTTCGCCGTTGGCATGGCACGACAATTAAAGCTGCAGCTATTCAGCGGATTCAGCGCCCATGCGGTCGAGCAATTAATGACCCACGACTGGCCGGGCAATATCCGTGAACTTAAAAACGTGGTCGAGCGCAGCGTTTACCGAAATGGTGGTGAAAATCGCCCCATCGACCATATCACCCTCGATCCCTTTGCTTCACCGTATCGGCCTAAAACGCGCATCAAGACCCGCGAACGTCAAATCAGCTCAGTCGCGCCAACAAGCGTTGTCGGTACGCCGCAATCTGCGCCGATACTTGAGGCTGAAGTCCCTGCCAATACTGAGTCTTCAGTGAATAGCTTTAATTTTCCGCTGGATTTTAAAGAGCAAACTGAGAAGTTTGAGATGGATCTTATCCAGCAGGCGCTCTCAAGCAGCCAATACAACCAAAAGAAAACCGCCGACATGCTCGGATTAAGCTACCACCAACTGCGTGGCATCCTTAAAAAATACAATTTACTTGATAAAGCATAAGCAGATTGCCCATGGGGGAGATGCACTGCTAAAATAGCCGTTCATAGTCGATAAAATAATGATTTATAAATGAGTGTGCTAATTAGACGCCTGTGCCTAACAACTGCAGTTTCTTGCATGAGTTGGTTGTTGGTCGCGTGTGGCCCCCAACGACTCCCTTCCGGTTTGGTGTATTGCTCCGAAGGGAACCCTGAGTCTTTTAATCCACAATTGGTGACATCTGGCACGACAATCGATGCCACCTCGCACCAAATTTATAGTCGCTTAGTGGATTATGATACCCAGTCTGGCAAGCTTATCCCTGCCTTGGCGACGAGTTGGGCCATGTCTGATGATGGCTTAAGCTATCGCTTCACCCTCAGGGAAAACGTGCAGTTCCAGCATTCGAAGCGGTTTACCCCATCACGCCCCTTTAATGCCGACGATGTGTTGTTCTCCTTTAAGCGTATTATCGATACCCAGCATCCTTATCATTTTGTCTCCCGCACGGGTTATCCCTTCTTCCAAAGTATTGGCTTTTCTGAGCAAGTCAAAGGGATAGAAAAGATAAACGATCATGAAGTGGTCTTTTATTTGACCCGCAAAGACGCGTCTTTTCTGTCGAATTTAGCCACCGACTTTGCGGTGATCTTATCCGATGAGTATGCGCAGCAGCAGTTAGCATTGGGTCATCCTGAAAACGTCGACCACTTTGCCATAGGTACAGGGCCGTTCACTTTAGTTCAGTACGCGAAAAACGAATATATTCGCTATCGTCGTCATCCTGACTTTTGGGGCGAACCAACAAAAATCGATATGCTCGTATTTGATATCACGCCCAAAAGTACCGTCAGACTCGCAAAACTTATCGCGGGCGATTGCAGTGTGTCTGCGCTGCCCAAAGCGGGTGAGCTGCCTGTTATCAAGCAACATGAAGAATTGAATATTGAGTCACAACCTGGACTCAACGTGGCATTTTGGGCCTTTAATACGCAAAAGCCGCCCCTGAATGATGTCCGAGTACGCCGCGCACTGGCCTATGCGGTCGATAAACAAAATATCCTGCGGGCGGTTTATCAAAATACCGCAATTGAAGCCACAGGCGTTCTGCCGCCAGCGTCTTGGGCCTACGACAATAACAAAGGGCTTGTGGATTACAATCCGCAAAAAGCGCGCGACCTCTTAAAAGAAGCAGGCATTAAAAATCTCAGTATCGATATTTGGGCTATGCCAGTTGCCCGCGCCTATAACCCCAATGCGTTAAAAACGGCCGAATTAATTCAATCGGATCTGGCCAACATAGGCGTCAAAGTGAATATCGTCAGTTACGACTGGAGCGTGTTTAGTCAGCGGCTCAGCCGCGACGACTATGATTCAGTGTTAATTGGCTGGAATGCTGATAACAGCGATCCCGATAACTTCTTTACTCCATTGCTGAGCTGCGCCGCAATGCAGTCGAACAACAATCGTTCTCGCTGGTGTAACCCTGAGTTTGATGCCATCTTAGATAGCGCAAGGGAAGTGTCAGATCAGGGCGAACGTAAAGTGATTTATCAACAAGCAGAAGCCTTTTTAGCTGAACAAGTGCCTATGCTAAGTCTGGCCCATGCCAAACGTGTGGCGTTAACTCGCCATGATGTTAGAGACATGCAACTCACGCCTTTTGGGGGTATTTCCTTCGCCCACACTAGCCAAGCACAAGAGGAGGCGAATTAATGTTTAAATACCTACTGCGCCGCCTCAATTTGTTTCTTGCCACCTCGTTAGTCATGGTGGGTGTCTTATTTTACGCCACCGGCTTATTTCCGGTAGATCGCACCCACGCACTCACCGGCATACATACACCGACGGCGAGTCAACTGGTTCAAATCGAGCAGGACTACAAATTAGATAAAAACCAAGCGTGGCAATTTATCGCTTATCTACAACAAAGGCTTAGCGGTAATTTAGGCATTTCAGTCACCTCACATCAAGAAGTGGCCGAAGAACTCAGCGCCGTCCTACCCGCCTCCTTCGAACTTGCTGTGATGGCGGCCATTATCGCGATTTGCTTTGGTGTGCCCTTAGGCGTGCTTGCTTCCCAGAGCCAACATAAGCTCACCCAAAATACCATTATGGCGATCACGCTAACCGGTTACTCTGTACCCGTGTTCTGGTTAGGTCTTTATCTTTCGCTCTGGTTTGGCGTCGATCTTGGTTGGTTACCGATTTCTGGCCAAATCAATTTGTTATATGAAATCAAACCTGTCACTGGCTTTATGTTGGTAGATACCCTGTTGTCAGAGTCTGAATACGGCATGTCGGCATTTAAAGATGCGCTGCTGCACATCATTTTGCCTGCCACGACACTGGCCGTGTTACCTTTTACTGTGGTGGTTCGCAGCACTCGTTCGGCGATGATGAATGTGATGAATCAAACCTTTATCCGCGCCGCCGAAGCCAGAGGCATGCATACTAGCACCATCATTTTGCGCCACGCCCTGCCCAATGCCTTGATCCCTGTGCTTAAACATTTAGGACTCATGCTTGGCTCATTTGCCAGTTATGCCATAGTGGTCGAAATGATTTTCTCTTGGCCTGGCGTGGGTTCTTGGCTGGTGTCAGGGATTTACCAACGGGACTACACTGTCATCCAAGGTGGTATTTTGGCCGTAGCCCTATTAATTATCTTCCTAAGTATCTTGATTGAAGTGCTGCATACAGTCTTTAATCCACTGAGCAGAAAAGACCTTTATGCCACCAGTTAAAATTTATCAAGAAGATCAGATTGCCTCCCCGACTATGCGGGTTTGGCTTAACTTTTCAGCTAATCCTTTCGCCTTGGCAGGTCTGTGGACGATTGCATTCCTACTCTTGCTAACGCTATTTGGCCCTATGATCGCGCCCTTCCCACCAGAAGCACAAGATCCAAGAGCCTTGCTATTGCCGCCCTCTTGGGATCCCTCAGGCACAGTAGCACACTTTTTAGGCACAGACGATTTAGGCCGCGATATCTTCAGCCGATTATTACACGGCGCGCACTTGACCTTTGGTATGGCGCTGCTGATCGTCGTCACAGCGCTATTCACAGGCTTTATTATAGGGTCACTGTCCGGCATGATGAGAGGCTTAAAATCCAGTATCCTCGGGCACTTACTCGATGCGCTGTTATCAATCCCTTCGTTATTGATGGCCATTTTAGTGGTGGCCGTAATGGGGCCAGGGCTTGAAAATGTGTTCTGGGCCGTCGGGATAGCGTTAACCCCGCAATTTGTGCGCTCGATACACCAGTCAGTGCATGAAGAGTTACAAAAAGAATACGTCACAGCGGCGCGTTTAGATGGCGCGAACTCAATGCAAATTTTTTGGTACGTCATCATGCCAAACGTGTGGGAAGTGGTGATCATTCAAACCACACTTGCCATTTCGGCCGCCATTTTAGATATCGCAGCCCTCGGTTTTTTAAGCTTGGGCGCGCAGGCACCAAGCCCTGAATGGGGCGCTATGGTCGCCCAAGGTATGGATAATTTATTAACGGCGCCTTGGGCTGTAACTATCCCGGGCTTAGCGATTCTTTTCAGTGTGCTTTCCATTAACTTGGTTGGCGATGGCCTACGGTCGGCGCTTGCGCCCATCAGAAACTAACTTATGCCTTTACTCGACGTACGAAATCTCACGATTGAACTCGATACGCCCCACGGTAGAGTGCGGGCGCTCGAAAAAGTCAGCTTAACGCTCAATGCGGGCGAAATTCATGGCCTAGTCGGTGAGTCAGGCTCTGGACGAAGTTTGTTAGCCAGAGCGATTCTTGGGATCCCAGGTCCCAACTGGACCATCACAGCCGATCGCATGATGTGGGATGGCAATAACCTGATGGCCATGAGCTCAAAAGAGCGCCGCAATCTGATGGGTTCAGACATGGCGATGATCTTCCAAGATCCATCGGGCAGCTTAGATCCGGCGCAAACCGTCGGCAGTCAGCTGATGCAAGCTATGCCTAAGAATCCCAATGCCTATTTTTGGCAAAAACGTCGACATGCACGGCTGACAGCGCAAAAATGGCTACATAAAGTCGGGATTAAAAATCCTCGACAGGTCATGTCTAGCTATGCGTGGGAATTATCCGAAGGCGAATGCCAAAAGGTGATGATTGCGATGGCGGTTGCTAATCAGCCTCGCCTCTTGATTGCCGATGAACCCACAAGCTCGATGGAACTCAGCACTCAAGCGCAGATATTCAGATTATTATCTCAATTAAATCAATTACAAAACGTATCGATTCTATTGATCAGCCACGAGCTTGAGACCTTGGCCCAATGGTGCGATCACTTATCCGTGCTCTATTGCGGTCAGGTTATGGAATCAGGGCCAACGGACGAAGTGATTAAACAGCCTTATCATCCTTACACTAAGGCGCTGCTTGACAACATGCCCGACTATTCAGGCTCAGGTGGCCACAAGGCGATTATGCCTACCCTTCCAGGTTCTGCGCCCGCCTTACAGCATTTGCCAATCGGTTGCCGCTTAGGGCCTCGTTGCCCCGAAGCCCAAAAAAAATGCGTTAATCAGCCAAATTTAAGTCATATTAAAGACCGCTATTTTGCCTGTCATTTCCCTTATCACGGCGAAACCCACAATGACGACCCCACTGCTTAAAGTTAACGATCTTTATAAAAGATACGATACCGGTTATCGAGGCTTTTCCCGCCAATATAACGATGCATTAGCGCCCGTATCCTTCGAGCTCCAGCGCGGCGAAACCTTAGCCATAGTAGGTGAAGCAGGGTCGGGTAAAAGTACCCTCGCCCGCATTTTAGTCGGTGCAGAGCCCCGCAGCGGCGGCGAGATTTTTTTCGAAGGTGAAGCCTTAGACAGCCGCGATATCAAGCAAAGATGCCGCTTAATTCGGATGATTTTCCAAGATCCCAATACCTCACTGAACCCGCGTTTGACAATAGGTCAATTGCTCGATGAGCCGCTGCGGTTTAATACCCAAATGTCGGCGCAATCGCGGCACACCCAAGTGGTCGACACATTGCGCAAAGTGGGCTTATTACCTGAGCATGCGGAGTTTTATCCGCACATGATTTCCGAAGGCCAGAAACAGCGCGTTGCGGTAGCGCGAGCCTTAATGCTCAATCCTAAAATTATTATTGCCGACGAAGCCTTGACCGCGCTTGACCTTTCAGTACGCTCACAAATTCTTAATTTGCTGCTGAAACTGCAAAAAGACCTTGGCTTGTCTTATATCTTCGTATCCCATAATCTCAATATTATTCGC
Source organism: Shewanella vaxholmensis (assembly GCF_031932135.1). NCBI lineage: Bacteria > Pseudomonadati > Pseudomonadota > Gammaproteobacteria > Alteromonadales > Shewanellaceae > Shewanella > Shewanella vaxholmensis. The sequence goes on along the minus strand of NZ_JAUOEV010000005.1, from coordinate 83,199 downwards.
CATGTTAGCGATAAAATCATGGTGCTGCACAAAGGTGTAATGGTCGAGAAAGCGCCTACAGAACAGATATTTAACTCGCCACAACATGAATATACCCAGAGGTTGATCCAAGAGCAAAGTCTGTTTGTCCACAAACGTTAAACTGCTCCAACCACTTAAATAATCAGGTGAATTGGCTAAAAATAGGTGCCATTTACCCGCCGAAATATTTATCCTATTGGTCATTTTGATAGAAGAAGCTTAAACATGATTATCAAACCAAAAATTCGTGGATTCATTTGTACCACTACACACCCAGTCGGTTGTGAAGCAAACGTTCAAGAACAAATCACGCTAACCAAAGCTAAAGGTAAAATTGCTAACGGCCCGAAAAAGGTATTAGTGGTTGGTTCATCAAGCGGTTACGGTCTGTCTTCACGTATCGCAGCTGCTTTCGGTAGCGATGCCGCAACGATTGGCGTGTTCTTCGAAAAGCCAGGTACTGAAACGAAACCAGGTACTGCGGGTTGGTACAACTCTGCTGCTTTCGACAAATTTGCTAAAGCTGAAGGCTTATATTCTAAGAGCATTAACTGCGATGCCTTTAGCCATGAAGCAAAACAAAAAGTAATCGAGCTTATTAAGCAAGATCTCGGTGAAATCGACATGGTCGTTTACTCACTGGCATCACCTGTGCGCAAACTGCCAGATTCTGGTGAACTTATCCGTTCTGCGCTAAAACCAATCGGTGAAACTTACACTGCGACTGCGGTTGATACCAATAAAGACTGCATCATTGAAGCCACCGTTGAGCCTGCAACTGAGCAAGAAATTGCCGACACTGTAACAGTGATGGGCGGCGAAGATTGGGAACTGTGGATCAAAGCCCTGTCTGAAGCTGGTGTATTAGCGGATAACTGCAAAACCGTAGCCTATAGCTATATCGGTACTGAACTGACGTGGCCAATCTACTGGCACGGCGCCCTTGGCAAAGCCAAGATGGATCTGGACCGCGCAGCAAAAGCCTTAAATGAGCAATTGTCAGCCACTGGCGGCAGCGCTAACGTTGCGGTACTGAAGAGCGTTGTGACTCAAGCGAGTTCGGCTATTCCAGTCATGCCTTTGTATATCGCTATGGTATTCAAGAAAATGCGTCAAGAAGGTCTCCATGAAGGTTGCATGGAGCAAATCTACCGCATGTTCAGCGAGCGGCTATTCCGCGCCGATGGGGCTAAGCCAGAAACCGACAGCGACAATCGCATCCGTTTAGACGATTGGGAACTGCGTGAAGATATTCAGCAACACTGCCGTAATTTGTGGCCACAAGTGACCACAGAAAACTTGTCAGAATTAACGGATTACCGTGAATACAAAGCTGAATTTATTAAATTATTCGGCTTTGGTATCGAAGGTATTGATTACGATGCCGACGTTAACCCATACGTTGAGTTTGACGTTATCGAGCTCTAATCGACTGCGATAGCTAGTCACTGCTTATCACACCGTTAAACGCCACTTTTTAGTGGCGTTTTTATTTGCAACGCCCACACTAAGATGCGCTACACTCGTTTCCACTAATCACTCCCTCAATAAGGAAAGACGATGAAAATTAGCGCAAGAAATACGCTCAGCGGCACGATCAAATCCATAGAAATGGGCGCGGTAAACAATGAAGTGACGATCGAACTTGCACCTGGAGTCGTATTGACCTCTGTGGTGACTAAAGCGTCCTGCGAGCGCCTAGGGCTTAAAGTGGGTGATTCGGCTTATGCACTCATCAAAGCCAGCAGCGTAATGATAGGCGTTGATGACTAGCCCGACTGTAACGTCTCGCTTGATGTTATGGCGTATTGAGTCTGACTGTGTTGCAGTAACTTATTCCCTTCAAACTCATCGACATACTTCATCGCATTGAAAAACAAAAAGGCCAAGTGAAATCACTTGGCCTTTTTAATCGAAGTTTACAAGTAGGATAGCCAGTTCAACGCGCTATCCTCACTTAAATCATTCTTCTACAGGGTAAAGCACCTTGGCATTGGCTTTAAGTGAATCTATCAAGCCACGGTAGTCTGCTTCGCTGTATTGTGCGTTCAGGCGTTGTTTAAGCGCATTCACCAGCTCATCACTCACGCCTTCTGCAGCGTTGACTTTATCTAGCGCAACCACGGCATAACCATTTGCTAAACCAACGGTATCGACAACTGGAGAAGTGCTTGGTGTTGGCATTTGGAACGCTTTGCCTACAATCGCAGCATCAACATCTTGCGCGCCGCGGCCTAGTTTCGCTTTAGCCACTAAACCAAGATCCGTTGCACCGGCTTTAACTTGTGCCATCAGCTCTTGTGCTTTCGCACGGGCAGCTTCGTTTGCTTGATCTTGCTTCAAACGTTCTGTGATATTGGCTTTCACTTCCGCTAAGGCCAAAGTGCCCGCATCGTGATGTTCCTTCACACGAACCACCACCACGTGGTTAGGTTCAAGCTCAATCACTTCACTGTTTAACCCTTTCAGCATAACAGTTTCAGAGAACGCGGCTTTGACTAAGTCAGGCTTATTCAGCGCAGCAGGAACGTTATCGCGAGAGAACAATGGAGTCGTCTTAATATCGACGCCCACAGCTTTAGCGGTTTCAGATAGTGTATCTGGCACTTCATAGCTAGTATCAGCTAATTTGCTTTGTAAGCTGTAGAATTGATCAACCGCTTTCTTATCTTGCAATTGCGCTACTATCTTAGCTTTCACATCGGCAAAGGGTACAGTCACACCAGGTTGCACATCTAATAGCTTGATAATGTGGAAACCAAAGTCAGTTTTAACTACCGCAGAATGTTGGCCTTTGTTCAATGCAAATAATGCAGCATCGAAAGCGGGGTCCATCACACCTGGTTCAAACCAATCCAGTTTACCGCCCTGCTCTGCACTCAAGGTATCGTCAGAGTTCGCTTTAGCCAGATCAGCAAAATCAGCACCGCTGTCTAATTGCTTCGCTAAATCTTCAGCCTTGGCTTTTGCAGCCGCTTCATCGCTACCTGGCATAACCAGAATGTGTGCGGCGAGACGCTTCTCGTTAGACACGTATTGCGCTTTATGTTCTTCGTAATAAGCTTGCGCTTCTTCGTCTGAAACTGGGTTATTTTTAGCAAAATCAGCTGCATTCAGCTCAACATATTCTAAGCTCACCATTTCAGGGCTCATAAACTGCCCTTGGTTTGCGTCGTAATAATTTTTCACTTGCTCGTCAGTCACAACCGCTGTCGCTAAGAATGGCGCAGAATCAACGACTAAATAACGCACATCGCGAGTTTGGCCTTGTAGCTCAGCTAACTGCTTAGCTTCGCCAGCTAACACAAATTCAGTACCAACTAGCGCTGCCGTTAACTGACGACGGGTCATATCGACGCGCATCATGTCTCTGAACGCCTGTGGTTGATAACCTAACTGACGTAGAATCGCTTGATAACGGTCGTTATCAAATTTGCCATCGGTTTGGAATGCAGGTTCAGTTTTCACGGCTGCAATGATCTGTTCATCAGATACACGCAATCCCATAGCCTTAGCAGCTTGATCAATCAGTTTGTCAGCGACTAAGCGCTCTAATACGCTCTGCTTAATACTTTGTAGATATTTTTCGTCAGCAGATAACGCAGCAAACATCTCACCTAGCTGTTGCTCCATACGAGAGCGCTCGCTTTGGTAAGCCTGCTCAAGCTCGGCTTTAGTGATTATGTCACCGTTCACTTCTGCTGCTGGCACATCAGTTGTAGAACCTAAGTAACTGCTGACTCCTGCAAATGCAAAAGATAAAATCACAAGTACGAGAATGCCTTTAGCAATCACGCCTTGCGAACCATCGCGGATCTTTTCTAACATCAGATTTCTCGCTTGTTGCGATTAACAAAATAAAAAGGCGCATCAGTTTGAGATGCGCCTTTCTGTAATTTATGGGGAATATTCAGACGCTACCACTGGTAAATTCTAAAACCCCGAGTAATGGTAGAAATTAAGCTTCATATTCCATTACTTTCAATTCGTAAAAAGCACTGATAAACAGTGCTTGTCATTACGAATGCCTTACAAAGGCTACGATATTAATGATTAATTAACAGCGTCTTTCAGTGCTTTACCAGCTTTGAATGCTGGAATTTTAGCTGCTGCGATTTTGATTTCTTCACCCGTTTGTGGGTTGCGACCAGTACGCTCAGCGCGTTCACGCACTTCAAAAGTACCAAAACCAACAAGAGAAATTTTATCGCCTTCTTTCAGACCTTCGGTCACAGCAGCGATAAAAGAATCCAGTGCACGGCCGGCAGCGGCTTTAGAAATGTCAGCACCAGATGCGATTTTCTCGATTAGTTCAGATTTGTTCATGTCATCCCCTTGAATGTAATTTTTTTGCGCCGCAACCAAATCCGTCTCTAGAGCGGTCTGCGGAGGCTTTTATAACAAGCTTGAATTCAAAGTTCAAGCTGAGTTCGAAAACCAAAGAAATAAAACTGGATACAGCTCAAAGCCAGTTGCGCCAAGGGCTTGGAGCAGCTGGCTCTCCACAGACCTAGGCTACCACAGGTCTGCGCTTTGTTAAGCCCCTTTTTTCATTTTTTTTAACGTGATAGCGCAATTTCTTGCGTTATGCCAAGTTTTTAACCACTTCGAAGCCTTCAACCGGTCTTTCTAGGGCCAGTTTTAACACTTCGTCGACCCAACGCACAGGACGAATTTCTAAATCGGCAATCACATTGGCAGGAATTTCTTCCAGATCACGCTCGTTTTCTTTTGGTATAAGCACTAATTTTATGCCGCCGCGGTGTGCTGCCAGCAGTTTTTCTTTTAAACCACCGATAGGTAACACTTCACCACGTAAGGTTATTTCACCTGTCATGGCCACGTCGCTACGCACTGGGTTACCCGTTAAGCTGGATACTAAAGCAGTACACATAGCCGCACCGGCCGATGGACCATCTTTTGGTGTTGCACCTTCTGGCACATGCACGTGGATATCACGCTTCTCGTAGAAATCCGCATTGATACCTAATTGTTCCGCACGGGCACGAACCACTGTCATCGCAGCCTGAATCGACTCTTGCATTACATCGCCAAGCGATCCTGTGTAAGTTAACTTACCTTTACCAGGTACCGATGTAGCTTCTATCGTCAGTAAGTCACCACCCACTTGGGTCCACGCTAAGCCAGTCACTTGACCAATTTGGTTCTTCGACTCGGCTTTGCCGTAATCGAAGCGCTGCACGCCAAGGAATGACTTAAGGTTCTCTTGATTCACAGTGACAGATTTAACTGATTTATCGAGCAAAATCATTTTCACGACTTTACGGCAAATCTTAGACAATTCACGCTCAAGCGAACGCACGCCCGCTTCACGGGTGTAATAGCGGATAATGCCAACGATAGCGCTATCCTCGACTTTAATTTCAGCCGCTTTTAAGCCGTTGCGCTCAATTTGCTTATTCAGCAAATGTTGCTTAGCAATATTCAACTTCTCGTCTTCGGTGTAACCCGACAAACGGATCACTTCCATACGGTCCAGTAGTGGACCAGGAATGTCCATAGAGTTAGACGTTGCCACAAACATCACATCGGATAAGTCGTAATCGACTTCGAGGTAATGATCGTTAAAGGTCGCATTTTGCTCAGGATCTAACACTTCTAATAAAGCAGAAGCCGGATCGCCGCGCATGTCTGAACTCATCTTGTCGATTTCATCGAGCAAGAATAATGGGTTTTTCACGCCCACTTTAGCCATTTTTTGAATGACTTTACCTGGCATAGAACCAATATAGGTACGGCGATGACCACGGATTTCCGCTTCATCACGCACGCCGCCTAAAGCAACGCGCACATACTTACGACCGGTCGCCTTAGCGATCGATTGACCCAAGGAAGTTTTACCCACACCTGGAGGTCCAACGAGACACAGGATTGGCCCTTTAAGCTGACGCACTCGGCTTTGGACTGCCAAATATTCCAAGATACGTTCTTTAACTTTTTCCAGACCGAAATGATCGGTATCGAGCACTTCTTGGGCTTTTGCTAAATCACGTTTGATTTTAGAGCGTTGGCTCCAAGGCACTGACGTCATCCAATCAACATAGCTGCGCACAACTGTGGCTTCTGCCGACATTGGCGACATCATACGTAGCTTGTTAAGCTCTGCCAGGGCTTTTTCTTTCGCCTCGGCGGGCATATTAGCCTCTTCAATCTTACGATTTAAGGCTTCAAACTCGTCATGGCCTTCGTCTAAGTCACCCAGTTCTTTCTGGATGGCTTTCATTTGTTCGTTCAGATAGTACTCACGCTGACTTTTTTCCATCTGTTTTTTAACGCGGGTACGAATACGTTTCTCAACCTGCAATAGGTCGATCTCCGATTCCATCATCGCCATTAAATATTCCAGACGCTCGCCAACGTTGATCATCTCAAGCACAGATTGCTTATCTTCAAGCTTAAGTGGCATGTGTGCGGCCATAGTATCTGCCAGACGCGCCGCTTCATCGATACCCGATAAAGAGGTCAAGACTTCTGGCGGGATCTTTTTGTTCAGCTTGATATAACCTTCAAACTGACCAATAGCACTACGCACTAACACTTCTTCTTCTTTGTCTTCCAGCGGTTCTGATTCCAGATACTCAGCCTTAGCCACAAAAAATTCTGTTTCTTGGGTATAACGGGTAATACGGGCGCGACGACCGCCTTCAACCAGCACTTTGACTGTACCGTCTGGCAGCTTAAGTAACTGTAAAATAGAGGCAACCGTACCCACTTCGAAGATGTCATCTTTTGATGGTTCATCGAGCTCGGCATCACGCTGCGCCACTAAAATAATTTGCTTATCCTGCGCCATTGCCGTTTCGAGACATCGAATAGATTTTTCTCGTCCGACAAATAACGGAATTACCATATGGGGATAGACCACCACATCTCGCAGTGGCAGCACGGGGAGTTCGATATGCGCTTCACGCTCTTGGGTCATAGTTCGATTCCGTTTTGGTGAAATGGATTAATACTGGAGTATATTGGGACGCTTTATGGAGTTTCAATGGCTAATACGAAAAAAGGAGTCCATTGGACTCCTTGTTTTTCAGTTTATTAGCGATCAGTACAATTATTGTTCGCCTGATGCCACTTGGGCCTCATTGTGCTCGTAAATCAAGATTGGAGCAGATTCCCCTTTCACTACTGATTCATCCACAACGGCCTTCACCACACCGTCAACGGATGGGATATCGTACATGGTATCCAGCAGAATACTTTCAACGATGGAGCGTAGGCCACGTGCACCTGTCTTGCGAGACATGGCTTTGTGAGCAATCGCTTTAAGCGCATCTTCGCGGAACTCAAGCTCAACCCCTTCCATCTCAAATAACGCACTGTATTGCTTAGTTAGGGCATTTTTAGGTTGAGATAGAATTTGTACTAAAGCTTCTTCATCCAGCTCAGTCAGAGTCGCAACCACTGGTAGACGACCAATAAACTCAGGGATTAAACCGTATTTGACTAAATCGCCAGGTTCTACTTGCGATAAGGTTTCAGAGATCGTCGCTTTCTCTTTCTCGCCTTTCACCTGTGCACCAAAACCGATACCCGAGCCAACGTGCGCACGTTGCTCAATCACTTTCTCAAGCCCTGCAAACGCACCACCACAGATAAACAGGATCTTAGAAGTATCGACTTGTAAGAATTCTTGCTGTGGATGCTTACGGCCACCTTGTGGTGGAACCGCGGCAACAGTACCTTCAATCAGCTTAAGCAGCGCTTGCTGTACACCCTCACCCGATACGTCACGGGTGATTGATGGATTGTCTGACTTACGACTAATTTTATCGATTTCATCGATATAAACGATACCACGCTGCGCTTTCTCAACATCGTAGTCGCACTTTTGCAGCAACTTTTGAATGATGTTTTCAACGTCTTCACCCACATAACCCGCTTCAGTCAGCGTAGTAGCATCTGCCATAGTGAAAGGCACATTGAGTGAGCGCGCAAGGGTTTCAGCCAGTAGGGTTTTACCGCTACCCGTTGGACCGATAAGCAAAATATTACTCTTGCCCAGCTCGATACCATCTTTAGGCGATGCATTTTTTAAACGCTTATAGTGGTTATACACTGCCACAGAAAGCACTTTTTTCGCTCTGTCTTGGCCAATAACATAATCGTCTAAATGTGCACGCAACTCATGTGGTGTCGGTAATTTATCGCTATCACGCTTTGGAGAGATTTCTTTAATCTCTTCACGAATGATGTCGTTACATAACTCAACACATTCGTCGCATACATACACTGATGGGCCAGCAATGAGTTTTCTGACTTCATGCTGGCTCTTTCCGCAAAAAGAGCAGTACAGCAATTTACCGCTGTCACCATTATTTTTGTTGTCGCCCATTAATTACCTCATTTGCAGTCTGCTCTACTGCCTGTCTTAAATTTGCTTAACTTTTACAAAGCATAGCTCAGTCAAAAGCAAAAATCAGCCGCGTTTCGTCATCACAGAGTCAACTAAGCCATATTCGACGGCTTGAGTTGCACTCATGAAGTTGTCACGATCGGTATCGCGCTCAATCACTTCGAGCGGTTGACCTGTGTGTTCAGCGAGCATTAGGTTAAGCTTATTTTTAATGCCTAAGATTTCTTTGGCATGAATAGCAATATCTGATGCTTGACCTTGGAAACCACCCAGCGGTTGATGGATCATCACGCGAGAGTTTGGTAAACAGTGACGCTTCCCCTTCTCACCACCGGCTAACAAGAAAGCGCCCATACTGGCGGCTTGGCCGATACAGACAGTGCTAACATTCGGTTTGATAAACTGCATGGTATCATAAATCGCCATGCCTGCGGTGACAGAGCCACCAGGAGAGTTAATGTATAAAAAGATATCTTTATCTGGGCTTTCTGATTCTAAGAATAATAGTTGCGCCACGATAAGGTTTGCCATGTGTTCTTCAACTTGACCTACCAAAAAGATAATCCGCTCTTTCAACAAACGAGAATAAATATCGTATGAGCGTTCACCCTTAGCAGTCTGTTCGATCACCATAGGCACTAAAGCACTTTGTATGTCTGACGCATTATGCATTATTCACTTCCCTAAATAAAAATGGCTCGCATGAGGAGCCTCATACGAGCCATTATAAATGGCGAACAGCTAATCAAGTCAAGCTTAGCTTATGCGCGACCAGTAGCCTTGTTCATAAATTCTTCAAAAGCGACTTGTTTTTCGGTCACTTTGGCAGATTTCAACAGTGCTTCAACTGCTTGCTCTTCTAAAGCAACGTTGCGCATGTTTTGCATCAGCTCTTTGTTGCTGTTGTAATAAGCAACAACTTCACTTGGATCTTCGTAAGCAGAAGCCATAGAAGCGATCAAGCCTTGGACACGTTCGTCTTCTGCTTTCAGTTCGTTCGTCTTGATGACTTCGCCTAATAACAGACCGATTTTAACGCGACGAGCCGCTTGTTCAGTGAACAATTCCGCTGGCAGTTCAGGCATGTTAGCAGTTTGACCACCAAAGCGTTGCATTGCTTGTTGGCGCAATACGTTAACTTCGCCATCGATCAGTGCTTTTGGCAGAGTGATGTCGTTGTTCGCTAACAGACCGTTGATCACTTGCTCTTTCACGTTAGCTTTTAACGCTTGCTCAAGTTCGCGGTTCATGTTTTTACGGATTTCAGCTTTAAGGGCTTCTAAGCCACCTTCGCTGATACCGAACAGAGCAGCAAACTCATCGTTGACTTCTGGAAGATTAGCGGCTTGAACTTCAGTCAGCGTAATCGCGAACTTAGCGGCTTTACCTTTCAGGTTTTCAGCGTGATATTCTTCTGGGAAGTTCACGTCGATAACAAATTCTTCACCCGCTTTGTGACCTAAAATACCCGCTTCAAAACCAGGGATCATACGGCCGCTGCCTAATTGCAGTTCGAAATCGTCAGCTTTGCCGCCTTCAAATTCTTCACCGTCAACTGAGCCAACAAAGTTCATTTTCACTTTGTCGCCATCGGCAGCTTCACGTTCAACAGCAGCGAAAGTCGCGTGTTGTTTACGTAGGGTTTCAATCATAGTGTCAACGTCAGCGTCAGTCACTTCAGCTTTTGGCTGTTCTACTTCGATTGCATCTAAGCCTTTCAGCTCAACTTCTGGATAGATTTCAAAGGTAGCGATAAATTCGAACTTTTCGCCATCAGTTGAACCAGGAACAAAAGTCGGTGCACCCGCTGGGTTTAACTTCTCAGCAATAATTGCTTCGATGAAGTTACGTTGCATCACTTCACCCATGATGTCTTGACGAATCGCTGCGCCGTAACGTTTGTTAATCACAGTAATAGGCACTTTACCAGGACGGAAACCTGGGATACGAGCACGCTTAGCTTCACGTTGTAAACTGTCTTTAACCAGCTTTTCAATTTGTTCAGCAGGAACAGAAATGGTCAGGCGACGCTCTAGGCCTTGGGTTGCTTCAACAGAAACTTGCATTGTTTTACCTCGAAATTTGTCTAACGTCCTTTGTAATAGCCGATTCATCAACTATTCAGGTATTCGTTTCTTGATCATTAAATTTGACTACAATGCCCACCACTACTGGCTTTAGGCACAGGTCGCTCATAGTTGATATCTATCAAGACGCGACATTATAGCCACCGTTTTCTGCAGAGTCGAGCCTCAACAGCCGAATCTGAGGTATAAAAAAAGCGACACAAGGTCGCTTTTTTTAATTTGTACTCAAAGTACTAAAAAATGGGGTGACTGATGGGGCTCGAACCCACGACAACCGGAATCACAATCCGGGACTCTACCAACTGAGCTACAATCACCACTGAAACTGGTACGCCCGGCAGGATTCGAACCTGCGACCACCCGCTTAGAAGGCGGGTGCTCTATCCAACTGAGCTACGGGCGCATGGTTTACAGAATTTTCTGTATCCTAACCGATTTGGAAAGCATTTATGCTAACGCTATCATTCGCCTATTTGAGTTCAAATTATTTTTGAATTCATCGATGCAAATGACAATAAAGTGGTCGGTGATAGAGGATTCGAACCTCTGACCCTCTGGTCCCAAACCAGATGCGCTACCGGACTGCGCTAATCACCGAAGGTCTTACATTTTACTTGTTATCAACTTAGAGGTTCCCCTCTGGTCCGCTCTCATCCAAAATCTGGATGCACTATCAGACTGAGCTAATCGTCGAAAGTCTTACATAACATTTTCAGTGCTAGATGAACACATCTGCCTGAGAACGGAGCGCATCTTATCCCCTCACTTTACAACCGTCAACGATTTTTTTATTGATTGACTCTAGGTGCTGAATTATCAGGCTAATCCGGTTTTTTTTATCCATTTGGCGACGGCTTTAACCATGACACAGTAGCTGTGCCCTGTTAAAATAGCCGCGATTGCCAATCTCTGTGTTAACTACTGTTTTAACCATCGCCCATATAAAGGATATCCTACACCCATGACAGCCCAAATAATCGACGGCAAGGCGATTGCTCAATCCATCCGCACTAAGCTCAGCGAAAAAGTCACCGCCCGCAAAGAGGCTGGACAGCGCATTCCGGGTTTAGCCGTAGTATTAGTGGGAGCCGATCCGGCATCACAGGTTTATGTTGGAAGCAAACGTAAGGCCTGTGAGGAAGTTGGATTTATTTCTCGTTCATACGATTTAGAAACAAGTTGCAGTGAAGATGAGTTGCTGAGCCTTATTGATAGTCTGAATGATGATCCGACCATCGATGGCATTTTAGTGCAACTGCCATTACCTGCCCATATCGAAGATTCAAAAGTCATCGAACGTATTCGTCCAGATAAAGATGTCGATGGATTTCACCCGTATAACGTTGGCCGTTTAGCGCAGCGTATTCCTGTGCTGCGCTCTTGCACGCCGATGGGCATTATGACACTCATCAAATCCACTGGTGTCGATACCTATGGTTTAGATGCTGTTGTGGTTGGCGCATCAAATATTGTCGGCCGCCCTATGACCTTAGAGTTACTGCTTGCTGGCTGCACCACCACCACTTGCCACCGCTTCACTAAGAATCTTGAGCAAAAAATCCGTCTCGCGGATCTCGTTGTTGTTGCTGTCGGTAAACCCGGCTTCATTCCTGGTGAGTGGATCAAGCCCGGCGCGATTGTAATAGATGTGGGTATTAACCGTTTAGATAACGGCACCTTAGTCGGCGATGTGCAATATGAAGTCGCGGCGCAAAATGCCAGTTTTATCACTCCAGTCCCAGGCGGTGTTGGCCCGATGACAATTGCGAGTCTATTGGAAAATACCTTATACGCTGCCGAGCAATATCACGACTAGCTTCTAGCTTCTAGCTTCTAGCTTCTAGCTTCTAGCTTCTAGCTTCTAGCTTCTAGCTTCTAGCAAGCATAAAAAAAACCTGCATAATGCAGGTTTTTTATTTGCTGAAGATTTTCTTGAATTAAGAATATAGCGAATAAGCTTATTTCTTACGCCAAGTGGTACCACTTGGGCCATCTTCGAGTTCAACGCCTAACTCATTCAAACGGTTACGCGCCACATCCGCCGCAGCCCAGTCCTTTTCAGTACGAGCACGGTTACGTTCAACAATTAAAGCTTCAATTTCAGCCACTTCATCATCACTACCGCCGCCTTGGAAGAAAGCTTCAGGCTCTTGGCTTAATAAGCCTAGCACATCCGCTAACTGCTTTAAGGTGACCGCTAATGCCGATGCCTGTGCCATATCGGTCAGTTTTAATCGATTAATGTCACGCACCATGTCAAACAGGACTGAGTAGGCTTCAGGTGTATTAAAGTCATCATCCATCGCCGCTTTAAACTTAGCAATAAACTCTTCTGCTGACGCCGCTGCGACAGTCAAGTCGACATCTTTAATAGCGGTATACAAACGCTCTAAGGCTGAGCGAGCTTGTTTCAAGTTATCTTCTGAATAGTTCAGTTGACTACGATAGTGGCCCGATAACAGGAAATAACGCACAGTTTCAGCATCATAGTGACCAAGCACATCGCGAATAGTGAAGAAGTTGCCTAACGACTTAGACATTTTTTCACGGTCAACCATCACCATGCCAGTATGCATCCAATAGTTTACGTATGGCGTGTCATGGGCACAGCAAGACTGGGCGATTTCGTTCTCATGGTGCGGGAACTGTAAGTCAGAGCCGCCGCCATGAATATCAAAATGCAGACCTAAATGTTTGCTGTTCATGGCCGAACATTCGATATGCCAGCCAGGACGACCCGGTCCCCATGGAGATTCCCACGTTGGCTCGCCAGGTTTAGACATTTTCCACAACACAAAATCCATTGGATTTTGCTTGGTTTCGTCCACTTCAACCCGAGCACCAGCTTGCAGTTGATCTAAATTCTGGCCCGATAAACGGCCATAATCAGGATATGAGGCCACGCTGAAAAGCACATCACCATCGCTCGCCACATAGGCATGACCTCGGGCGAGTAATAACTCAACCATGTCGATGATTTCGGCAATATGAAGGGTCGCGCGCGGTTCAAAATCGGGGCGCAACATATTTAAGGCATCGAAGTCTTGGTGCATTTCACCAATAAGACGCTCGGTTAAGGCTTCACAGCTTTCGTTATTCTCGTTAGCGCGCTTGATGATTTTGTCATCAACATCAGTAATATTGCGCTGAAAATTCACTTCATAACCCGCGTAACGCAGGTAGCGCACTATCATGTCGAAGGAAACAAAAGTACGGCCATGACCAATATGACAGAGATCGTATATGGTCACACCACACACGTACATCCCGATTTTTCCGGGAGTAATCGGCTTAAATTCCTGTTTTTGGCGGGTAATACTGTTGTAAATCTTCAACATCGATATTCTCTTCAATGATACATTCAGGTGTAAAATCAAGGAGTCAGTCTACCACGGCCTGACAGGTTTTGAATACTGCACTTTGCGCGCAATCCGAGATAAGTTAGAATCGCGCCACTATTTACAGAGAGTATGAAAACATGATCACAATACACACCAATTTGGGCGACATTAAACTGCAACTGAACGCTGAAAAAGCGCCGTTAACAGTAGCAAACTTTATGAAATATGTTGACGAAGGTTTCTTCGACGGCACTATCTTCCACCGTGTGATTGACGGTTTCATGATCCAAGGTGGTGGCTTCAACGAAGACATGAGCCAAAAACGTTGTAACGAGCCAGTGAAAAACGAAGCCAATAACGGTTTATCAAATCGTACTGGTACTGTTGCTATGGCACGTACTTCTGATCCACATTCAGCCACTGCACAGTTCTTCATTAACGTGAACGACAACACTTTCCTCGATTTTAAATCAGAAACCTCACAGGGCTGGGGCTACTGCGTATTCGGCGAAGTTGTTGAAGGCATGGACATTATCGAAAAAATCAAAGCTGTTAGCACTGGCAACCGTGGCATGCATCAAGATGTGCCATTAGAAGCCATTGTGATTGAAAAAGTCAGCGTTGCGGCATAATCCCTGCGGATGCGAACTTTATTTATAGGCGATCTGCACCTGAGTGCAGATCGTCTTGATATCACCCAAGCGTTCACTCGCTTCCTCGACACTGAGCTCGATGATGCCGACGCCCTCTATATCTTAGGTGATTTGTTTGAAGTCTGGGTTGGCGATGATATTGCCTTGCCTTTTGCCCTCGAACTCGCCGAAAAACTCAAGCAAGTATCACAAAAGCTGCCGGTGTATTTCATCCACGGCAACCGTGACTTTATGTTAGGCAAGCAATTTGCGCGCGCCGCAGGAATGCAAATCTTACCCGAAGTGACGTGCCTGAATTTATACGGCATAGAGACGGTTATCTTACACGGCGACAGCTTGTGTACTTTGGATAAGGCCTACCAACGCTTTCGAAAACTGCGCAGTTTGTCACTGGCGCGTTGGCTATATGGTTGTTTATCCAAGAAAACCCGTCAGGGCATTGCCGATAAAATTCGCAGCAATAGCAAAAGTAGCAATCAGCAAAAAAGCTATACCATCATGGATGTTGAGCCCAATGCGGTCGATGCGTTATTTGCCAAGACCCACACCAAACATATGATCCACGGTCATACCCACAGACCCGCCATTCATCAACTTGCCAATGGCTGTCAACGTATTGTGGTTGGTGACTGGTATGAGCAAGGCAGTGTGCTGAGTGTCAGCGCCAAAGGGATTAATTTACAATCGTTACCCTTCGAGCAGGCAACTTAAGTTAGCTTGCTTATTATTGACCTTGTTTGAGTTTAAAAACGCTTCATATTAACGGTTCGAGCGAACCGTTAATCGTTTTAGCCATATCGACTTAATTCATCGACTTTTAAAGAGAAGCTACTTTCAAATCAATTTGCTAGCGGCGACCCACTGTGGAAACGAAACTCATCATCCTGCGCCAGAATCAACTCAGCCTCTAACTCACCAAAATACGTTACACGCTCGCGAATATCTTCAGGTGAAACTAACTGAGCTAACGCAAGATAATCTTGATAATGTCGAGCTTCAGAGCGCAGCAGTGACACATAAAACTTACCCAGCTCACCGTCTAAATAGGGCGCCAACTTAGCAAAACGCTCGCACGAACGCGCCTCAATATAGGCCCCCACAATCAACTTATCCCGCAGGATATCTTTCTCATGGGTGGTCACATAACTCATCATGCCCTTGGCATATCGGCCTGCGCGAATATTACGGTATTCGATACCGCGTTTGTGCATCAATTCCAGTACTTGTTCAAAATGATGAAACTCTTCTTTAATCAAGCGGATTAAAGGTGACACTAAATTGGCGGCAAATTTAAAGTTTAGCTTAGGCATCAGTTCGGCCACCAGTTCATTCTTTTTCACATCGCGCGCCAGAAAACTCACCACATCGTGGTCTTGCGAATAGATAAACTCTTCATAGGGTTTAGCCCACGCCAACAGAGCTCGACCACTGTCTTTATCTAACGCATATTTTCGTAGCAAAAATATCGCTGTCTGAGCCGCTTTTAACTCACAGTTACAGTGATCGATCAGCAACTCATCCAAGGAATCTGATTTAATCGCGACATCAATCCAAGTTTGCGGTGTTTCACAGCGAAGAAACGCGTGGATGGGGGCAAGAAGTTGCTGCATGGACTCACTCAATCTCATTCTGAATATCGCGCTATTTTACGCATATTTACTCATAAGCTATAGCATTAGGCTTCAGTAAACTTGACGCGCTGAACTTTTTGTTCAATAAATAATCTACACTCTAAAGAACTGAGATCCTGATCACACAGCCTCTCACTTCTGTATGTGTCACCAATCGTCAGTTAAAGGAACAGGACACCATTTTAACCTCGATTGTGGAGCTGTTATCAGCTCGTCTGACGTTTGGCGAGCCATTCATCAATGCTGAACAAGGATAATTATAATGATACTGAATCACTTAATGGGGCTATACACTCATCCTAAACAAGAGTGGCACACAATTGAGAAAAACCATGAGGCACTAAAAAGTAGCTTAAGTCATGTGGTGCTGATCGCTTTAATCCCAGCGATTTGCAGTTATATTGCTACGGCTTATATTGGCTGGAATCCAGGCGCTGGCGATCCTATTTACCTCACACCTCAAAGCGCCATGTTTATGTCAGCTGGCATGTATTTAGGCCTAATTGCGGGCGTATTCGCCCTCGCCTATTTGGCCTATTGGATGGCAAAAACCTTCGATGCAAACCCAACCTACACCCAAGCGTTAGAACTCGCGTCCTACACAGCTACACCATTGTTTATGGTCGGTTTAGCCGCCTTGTATCCAGTGCTGTGGTTTATCATGATCGTGGGATTGATTGGTCTGGCTTACTCAGTCTACTTACTGTACGCGGGTGTGCCGATTATTATGAATATCCCTGAAGAGAAAGGCTTTATCTATGCCAGCTCTATGGTGACCGCTGGTTTAGTGTTGTTAGTAGGGCTAATGGCAACCAGCGTTATTTTATGGAGCCTAGGTTTTGGTCCTATGTATCAATAACCAGTTGAATTAACTGTCACTCACACCAACCAATAGCTCTATCGCTAATCCATAAAATAAAAAAGAAGGCCTAAAAGGCCTTCTTTTTTTGGGTCTGATTAATGATCAGAACAACTTAGCTTAATTCAAGTTAGCTTCGTTGAGTTGAACTGTTTGACTCATTTCATCAAACCAATTCAATCAAGCTAATTCTATTAAATCATTCGAAAGAATCACGCAGCGCTACAGTTAAGTTAAACACTAAATTATCCGCTGACGAATCTTTGCTGTCTGCACAGAAATAACCTTCACGCTCAAACTGATAAGCTTTTTCTGCTGGCGCATTCACTAGGCTTGCTTCAGCAAAACCGTGCACTACCACTAAGGATTCAGGGTTTAATACTTCGTCCACAGTCTCTGCCGCAGCAGGATTAGGATCGGTAAATAAACGCTGATAGAGACGGAATTCAGCTGGTTTAGCAGTAGATGCCTCAACCCAATGGATCACACCTTTAACTTTACGGCCATCAGCAGGATTTTTACCTAAGGTTTCAGGATCATAAGTGCAGTAAACCGTCGTGATATTGCCTTCGCTGTCTTTATCACAACGCTCAGCTTTAATCACATAGGCATTACGTAAACGCACTTCCTTACCTGCTACCAAACGTTTGTATTGTTTGTTTGCTTCTTCTCTAAAGTCAGCCACATCAATCAATATTTCACGGCCAAAGGCTAATTCGCGTGTCCCCATGCTCTCATCATTTGGATGAGCGGCCGCTTGAATATACTCAAGTTCACCTTCAGCATAGTTTTCGATGATCACTTTCAATGGACGTAATACAGCCATCGCACGCGGTGAATGTTCGTTCAATTCTTCACGAATACACGCATCTAACATGCCGACTTCAATCATATTCTCTTGCTTAGTCACGCCGATACGTTGGCAAAACTCGCGAATTGACGCAGGCGTGTAACCACGGCGACGCAGGCCAGCAATCGTTGGCATACGTGGGTCGTCCCAACCTGACACGAGTTTACGGGTCACAAGATCGTTTAGCTTACGCTTAGACATCAAGGTATATTCAAGATTTAAGCGTGAAAACTCGTATTGACGAGTACGATTCGGCGCTTGAAAATCATTCAAATTATCCAACACCCAGTCGTATAAACGACGGTTGTCTTGGAACTCTAAAGTACATAAAGAGTGGGTAATGTGTTCTAACGCATCAGAAATACAATGGGTAAAGTCGTACATTGGGTAAATGCACCACTTATCACCCGTTTGGTGGTGATGGGCAAAACGAATACGGTAGATGATAGGATCGCGCATACACATGAATGGCGACGCCATATCAATTTTGGCACGCAGCGCACACTCACCTTCTTTAAAACCACCGTCGCGCATCTTAGCGAACAAGGCAAGATTCTCTTCGACTGATGTGTCGCGGAAAGGACTGTTTTTACCTGGCTCTTTTAACGTGCCACGGTATTCGCGAGTTTCATCAGCATTCAAGAAACACACATAAGCCAAACCTTTGTTGATCAGTTCAACTGCATATTGATGTAACTGATCAAAATAGTTTGATGAATAGCGTACATCGCCATCCCACTGGAATCCAAGCCAACGCACATCCGCCTGAATAGAATTAACATAATCAATGTCTTCTTTTTCAGGATTAGTATCGTCAAAACGTAAATTACACAGACCGTTATAGTCTCGCGCTATCCCAAAATTTAAGCAGATAGATTTAGCATGACCAATATGAAGATAGCCATTCGGTTCCGGCGGGAAACGAGTCTGCACACTCGTGTGCTTACCGCTTTGTAAATCTTCATCTATGATATTACGAATAAAGTTACTCGGACGTACTTCAGTGTCCACATGACTCATGGAATTCCTCTTTGCGAACAATGGCAATTTTAAGAAACCAGCATGATCCTACAGATCACTACTAGTTACAATGCCTAGTGCTAAAAACTATGGTTTTTGACCGGCAGGGTTATAACCGCGATAGTAAAACAATAAAAGCAGCCATGAAAGCTGCTTTTATCTTTGACCTAACTAAGCTGACATTTATTACTCAGTCATGCTGACTCAGTAAATCTTACTCTGTGATGATGCGGATCCCTGGAATAATCTGCTGGGTTCTTCTGCCCTTACGTTTCAGCCATTGATAAAAGGCCACTAACGCAAACAGGAAGAAACCAATCCACAGACTCGATTGCACAGGATGCTGCGTAAAGGTTGCCGCTTGATAGACCACAGTCGCTGAGCCATAGGCCAGAGAGAAAGTCCACGTAGCCGCAAATGTCGCCCAACGAGAGCCAAACTCATGCACTAAGGCGCCCATCGCCGCGACACAAGGGGTATACAACAAGATAAACAGCAAGTAAGAGAACGCCGCAATTTTGCCACTGAAACCAGCTTGCAGGGCACCAAAGGTCGATGTTGCCACGCCTTGCTCTTCCGCTATCGCTTCTTTATTAGTCAAATCACCAACCGACAACTTCAGCGGATCTTCCAGATCAATTCCAAACAAGTTTGCAGGAATCGTCGCTAGAGCCGCATTAAAGCTTTCACTCAATGGCGTAAGCTCTTCATCAGCGGGTGCGGCAGTGCTGTACAAGCTGTTTAAGGTACCGACCACGGCTTCTTTGGCAAAAATACCTGTGATAATACCAACCGTTGCTGGCCAGTTATCCTGTTCTATACCCATAGGTGAGAAGATTGGCGTGATTTTTTGGCTCGCGACACTTAGCAAAGATGCTTGGCTGTCTTCATGACCGAAAGTGCCATCAACACCAATGGCATTGATAAAGTTTAATAGCGTCACCACCAGCACAATGGTTTTACCCGCACCTAAAATAAAGCTCTTAGTGCGTTTACCTGTACGGACCATTACGGCTTTGAGTTTTGGCATTTCATAGCTTGGCAGTTCCATCACCACAGCGCTGCTGGTACCGGGTAACAGCGTGCTTCTGAGTAATAAACCCGTTCCGATAGCGGCAAAGATACCAATAACGTAAAGCAAGAAGACTAAATTCTGCCCAGAATCGGGGAAGAAAGCCGCGGCAAATAACGCATATACTGGCAGACGTGCACCGCAAGACATAAATGGCGCCATCATACCCGTGACAATACGCTCACGTTCACTGCCTAAGGTCCGCGTCGCCATAATCGCCGGCACAGAACAACCAAAGCCGACAATCATAGGCACGAAAGCTTTACCGGGCAGACCGATGCGGCGCATTAACCCATCAACTACAAATGCAGCGCGGGCCATGTAGCCAGAGCTTTCAAGGACTGACAAACCGAGGAATAAAGCAGCGATCACCGGAATAAACGTGGTCACGGTTTGAATACCTTGGCCAACACCACCAGCGAGAATAGTGACCAACCAAGCCGGAGAGCCCATGTTCGTCAAGAATGCGCCAAAGTGGTCGACAAACAACGCACCCGCAAACACGTCGAAGAAATCGATAAAAGCGCTGCCAATATTGATGCTGAACATAAACATCAAATACATCACGAACAAGAACACAGGAATGCCAAGCACGGGATGCAATACGAGTTTATCTAATTTATCACTGAGAGTGAGGAATCCCGACTCTTTCACTGAACCTTGAAACACTTTCTCAACGAAATTAAAGCGCGTGGTAGCCACCATCACTTCAATATCATGGCCCTGCGAAGAGATAATCTGGGTACAGGTATTCACTTCATCCTGCAACTCAGCATTTTGGCAACTGCCACAACCTGAACCATTGCCAAGCATAGCCAAAGCACGGCCACGGCTTAATTGCGTGTCTTTGCTACAAAGCAACTGAACGCCCGCTTCAATTTGTTCATCGTAATGCAGAACTAATGGTGCTTCAGAGACTCGGCCTTGCAGTAAATCGAGTACCTGCGCTTGCACTTTTTCCACATCGGCAGGATCGCGAGAGCACACACCAATCACGGGGCAGCCCAGCTCTTTGCTCATTTTCTTTAAATCGACTTTGATACCGCGTTTGACTGCAGAATCGATTTTGTTCAACACCACCACCATAGGGATCGCGAGTTCACGCAATTGGGCAGTGAGGTATAAGTGACGTTCGATGTTAGTGGCATCGACTAAATTGATAATGCCATCGACGCGTTGCTCGGCGAGATATTGCTGCGCAATTTGCTCATCGAGTGAACAATCGCAACTATTGCCCGCAGGCAGAAGATCGTAAATACCGGGTAAATCGGTCAGATAGACATCGGCACCGTTTAAGGTGAAATGACCAGTCTTTTTCTCGACCGTCACACCAGACCAGTTACCGACTTGTTGATTCGCGCCGGTTAGCGCGTTAAAGAGCGTCGATTTACCCGCATTCGGGTTACCGACTGTGACGCAATGAAACTGCTTAGTCATTCGCCTTTTCCACCTCAATGATGTCTGCCAAATCTCTGCGCATACAAAGTTTACTACCACGAATATCCAGTTCGAGACCAGAGCCCATAGGTGCGTATCGGATCAATGAAAAACGCGTATTCGGCGTGATCCCCATGGACAACAACTTACGCTTCACGGTTTGTGGCAACGCTAAACGTCCCACTTCAGAAATAATACCGCGATCACCGGGACTGAGTTCGCTTAACTTCATTACGTATTCCACCTTGCAACAGGTTCAGCTCGAAAAACTGCGCCCATTGTAACTGAGCTATGACCCTAATAACTTTACCTAGATCAAGATTTTTGACTGGTAACGATAATAGTTTTCAATTGTGTTGGGTATTATGTGACAAAAATACCAATGAATAAACGGCCAACTGAAAATAAAAATCCATACCTAAGTGCACAAGAGAATGATGCGATCGAAAGAAGTCAAAAAAGCTGTGAACAAAACCCTTACCAAAGCAAACGTGATCAAGGTCACGCTTCCTCTATATCACCAGTAAAATCATCCCTCTTTACAGTGAAAAGACCCTTAGATGTTAAGCGAGTGTCACATATTTGTTCTAATATTAATCAGCTTTAATAAGCTAAATTAGCAATGTCGAAAGCGTAAAAATAACAAATATAAATGCACTCGGGAAAAGATGAACATGGAAATAAGGCTAAAGTTCAAAAGCATAGCTAAGGCTATGCTATGTATTTTGTTATCAATCGTGAGTATTTCTGTCTCGGCGACGCCTTGGGATGACAAAAAACCAGAGGACGTTGTCGCGACATTAGACAAAAAATTCGCCGAAGGTAAGTATTCTGCCAAAGGGGCTGACACTTGCCTGATGTGCCACAAAAAAAGTGCCGTGGTCATGGCCATTTTTGATGGGGTTCATGGTAATCCTAATGTGAAAGCTTCGCCCATGGCCGATTTGCAGTGTGAAGCCTGCCACGGCCCGTTAGGAAATCATAACAAAGGTGGCAAAGAGCCAATGATCACCTTTGGTACAAATTCTCCCGTTCCCGCGCAAAAGCAAAACAGTGTTTGTATGAGCTGCCACAATGATAGTCAACGCATCGCGTGGAAAGGCAATCACCACGATAACGCCGATGTTGCCTGCGCAAGTTGCCATCAAGTTCATACCGCCAAAGATCCTATCAGTGATAAAGCCAATGAAGTCGCCATTTGTACCCAGTGCCATACCCAACAAAAAGCTGATATGCACAAACGCTCAGCGCATCCACTACAGTGGCAACAGATGGTGTGCAGTGACTGCCATAATCCCCACGGCAGTTTGAACGATTCAAGCTTGAAACAAATGAGCGTCAACGAAAATTGCTATAGCTGCCACGCCGAAAAACGCGGCCCTAAACTGTGGGAACATGCCCCCGTCACCGACAACTGTGCGAATTGCCACAATCCCCATGGCAGCGTGAACGAAGCCATGCTGATCAGTAAGCCGCCGCAGCTTTGTCAACAATGCCACGCCTCGGATGGTCATAGCAGCAATGCCTACTTTGGCAATCAAACCAATGCATTTACTTCAGGTAATTCCTGTATGAATTGCCACGGGCAAGTGCATGGTTCTAACCATCCTTCTGGCAAATTGCTACAGAGATAACAAGGGAACGATCATGCCAACAGCTAAACTATCTCACCCTAGTGCTTGCTTTTCACTCACGTTACTCGCATGGGTGATAAGCGGTGTTTTATCTCAGGCACATGCCGAAGGTTATGAGCTACAACAGGCGAATCGAAGTGGCATAAAAACAGAAGCATGGAGCTGCAAACAATGCCAATCTAAGTCAGGGCATAGTGGTGATGTCAGTGCCACCCTCGCTTACAACGATGGCGAGGACAGTCGTTTCGGTAACCGCACTGGGACAGATAACGATGGTCTCGTTGCCGCTGTCGGTGCGGATATGGTGTACAAAACACCGTCGGGTTATCAAACTCAATTGATCGCGGATAAGTTAGGTTTTGATGCGGGCTCAGCTAAGCTCACAACAGGAAGGCCAGGGAACTATCAAATCAACTTAGGTTATAGAGGCTTAGCTAACTATAACCATAATCAACTCAAAAGCCCTTATACCTCATCGCAAGATAAGATGTTGTTGCCCGATAACTGGATAACAGGTGGCACAACACAATCTATGCCTATGCTACAGAGCAGCCTTGTTGGCCAAGATTTAAGTATTCAACGTGATCGCTTTATGATCGGTGGTTACTACGCGGGCAAAATATCACCTGAAGGTGACAATAACAGTCACTACAAAGCCTCGCTAAACTATCAGCATGAAGACCGCAGCGGCGCCAAAAAGACCAGCGCCAATATACTCACCAATAGCGTTATGCTCGCCCAACCTATTGATGACAGTACCGATGAAATCGATGCCAGAGTCTATTTTAATGGCACGGGCTGGCAGGCTGGCATCAATAGCCAAGTCAGCCAATATAAAAATGATCACCAAGCCATGCAATGGCAATCCGCCTACACGCCCACCTTTGGCGCGGCATACTTAGGCCAAAATGCAGTCGACCCCGACAGTAAAGCCTATCGCGTTGCCGCAGAAGCCTCTGGGGGAGCGAATGGTCAGAATGTGCTAATGCACGCAGGCTTTAGCCGTATGACCCAAGATGACACTTTTATTCCAGCCACCATCAATGGCCCGTCACCTGTCCTGCCTGCGGATACCTTAGATGGCCAAGTGGATATTATTGAAATGATCCTTAAATATTCGGGCCGGATCACCCAAGATTTAAGTGTACAGGCAAGCTACAACTATCAAGACAGAGATAACAAAACGGCCAAATTAGACTTCCCACAAATCATCACCGACAGTATTAACCAAGGCTCTGCTCAAAATAGCCTTTATGATAAGCGAACCAAAAAACTCGAACTTAAAGGCAAATACCGTTTTACTTCAGCCGCCTATGCCGAAGCAGGCTACAGCCGTAACGAAAACGATTACACTGAACTCGACCGCCAATCCGTCGACGAGTCAGGCGTGTTTGCCAAACTGAGCTATCGCTATTCCCCTGCTTGGTCAGCATGGTTAAAAGGAGAAGCACTAGAGCGCGATGGCAGTGAATACGATCCCGTCACGACCACTCAAAGCCAAAGCAATCCTTGGCTACGTAAATCCTACCTTGCCGACAGAAAAAGGCAAAAAGTCACCTTACACACTGATTATCAAACTGATATCGGCCTCTCGCTGGGCGCCAGCTTGCACAGTGTAGATGACGATTATCACCACACCCAAGTGGGTCTTACTCAAGTGTCCTACCTAGGTTATGACGTATCGGCCCAATATGCGCTGAGTGACGATCTTCATTTCAGTGCCTTTGTTAACCAAGATTGGCGCGACTCAGATCAAGCAAGCAGCAACCACTTTTCAACGCCCGATTGGTACAGCACTGCCGAGGAAAAATCGACTTTAATTGGGGCAGGTTTTAGTTATCAAAACCTGTTCGATAATCACCTCAACATTGGCTTGGACTACAGCTATTCCGATGGACAGAGTGATACCGAGATCGTCTACGGCATCACCAGTCCCTATGGCGATTTTTATGCCCGCAAACACAATATTAATGCCTACGCCAAATATAAGTTTGCCGACAGTATGTCGCTACGCGTCGATTGGTTATTCGAAAAGTATCAAGATGCTAACTGGCAAAACCAAGGCACAAATTGGGACACGATTCCCAACGTACTCAGCTTTGGGGATATGAGCCACGACTACAACGCTCACTATTTAGGCTTGACCTTAAGCTACCAAATGTAACTTAGGCACTGACAGCGCATTCCAAGGATAGAAATATGAACAAGTTTGCAAAAATGAGCTCGAAATTCAGTCTGATGCTGGCCTTAGTCTCGCTATTAAGCGCCTGTGGCGGTGATAACGGCCAAGATGGTAATCCCGGTGAACCCGCAAAACCGCCCGCGTTAACTATCACTAGCCCAAAGGTCACGGTCGATAAAGTTGAGATGGCAGATGGCATTGCTCAAGTGGATTTTCAAGTGAGCAATCAAGATGATGAAGCCGTAATTGGTGTCCCATCGGCAACGTTTATTGCAGCGCAGCTTCTTCCCCAAGGTTATACAGGCGCGGGAAATAGCAGTGAATGGCAACATTTTACCGCTGAAACCTGCGCGGCAACTTGCCCAGGCAGTCTCACAGATCATAAAAACGGTCACTACAGCTACACCTTCAGCGCACCGTTTAATGGCATGAATGGGGTGACGTTTATGCCAGAAGCGACCCAAAGAATGGTGGTCAAAATCGGCGGCGATAAACTTGCCGATAACACGCCCTTGCCTATTACCAATCAACATTATGACTGGCAATCATCTGGGGATAATGTCGCTTACACCCGCAACTTAGTCACAATAGAAACTTGTAATAGTTGCCACAGCAATCTTGCTTTCCATGGCAGTAAATATAATCAAATCGAAACCTGCGTCACCTGTCATAACAGCAAAAAAGTCAGTAATCCTGCGGATATTTTCCCGCAAATGATCCACAGCAAACATTTAACCGGTTTCCCGCAACCCATCAGTGACTGCCAAACCTGTCATGTCGATAAGGCAGAGTTAGCTGAGCAGCAAAACTGGCACAGAGTCCCAACCATGCAAGCCTGCGGCGCCTGCCATACACAAATCAATTTTCCCGCAGGCGAAGGACACCCAGCGCAGGCCGATAACAGTAACTGCGTGGCGTGCCATAATGCAGACTGGACCGTAAGCGTTCACAGTGATGAAGACAAAACTGCGGCACTGATGCAATTTAGCCCAAGCATCACCAGCGCCAGTATGGATGCCAATGGTACAGTCACAGTCGCGGTTAAATTGATGAACCCAGCTACTGGCAGCGTCTACAGCGACAGTGCCGATAAGCTAAAATTCATCAATGATTTAAGGGTATATGCCAACTGGGGAACCAGTTTTGATTATGCCACTCGCTCTGCCCGCTCGATTAAGCTGCCGGAATCCACCCCAGTGTCAGGCTTAAATGGCATTTATACCTATACGATTTCGGGTCTTACTGTGCCTGCGGGCACTGAAGCGGATCACGGCGGACTCGCGATTCAAGGCCGAGTCTGCGCCAAAGACAAAGTACTCGTTGATTGCACCACTGAACTGGCGGAAGTGTTAGTGATTAAAGCCAGCCACAGTTATTTTGATATGGCAGCATTAAGCAGTACGGGTCGCCGCACTGTTGTCAGTAATGCAAGCTGCGGTAATTGCCATGGCGATCAAAAGCTTAATATCCATGGCTCACGTAACGATCTCGGTGGTCAATGTCAACTATGTCATAACGCCAATATGCTGGCCGATGCGACGGCGGCAAATCCTTCCACCACGTCATTTGACTTTAAGCAGCTGATCCACGGTATTCACACCAGCCAATTCGCAGGTTTTGAAAACCTAAACTACCCAGGAAAAATCGGTAACTGTGCCCAATGCCATGTTAACGATTCTGCGGGGATATCTACCGTCGCCCTTCCTTTAAATTCAGCAGTACAACCCCTTGCCCTCGATAACGGCACTTTTACCAGCCCGATTGCCGCTGTGTGTAGCAACTGCCATTCAGATACCAGCACTCATAACCACATGGCTCAGCAAGGTGCTGTTTTTGCTGGCACAAAAGCTGATGCAACCGCAGGAACTGAAACCTGTGCTTTCTGTCATGGACAAGGCGGAGTCGCGGACGTGTTAAAAGTGCATCCCATAAACTAAGCCTATGATGCTGGCCTAAAAAGGCCAGTAACTGCAGATATAAAAGGAACTCATACTATGCAGTCATCTACTCCTAAAGAAATAGTCAGATCTCAGTCACATTACCCACCTAAAGTGACTGATTAATACCAGTGACTTAGTTAGCCTTACAGATGGAAAACTAATTCCACACATCTTATGCGGGTAATGAGATTTATTCTTATCTACCAAGCGTTTGATGATGATTACAACTATTGCAGGGAAATATCATGATGAAACGGTTCAATTTCAATGCCGCAACAAAAGCGATGTTGGGTGCCGGTTTACTCTCTCTACTACTCGCCGGTTGCGGTGGTAGTGACGGTAAAGATGGTGAAGACGGTAAACCGGGTGTTGTTGGTGTCAATATCGATACAACTCCTACACTGAAAGCAAGTTTCACTAATGCCACTATCGATGCAGGTAAGGTTACAGTCGATTTCACATTAGAAAATGCGAATGGCGTAGCAGTACTAGGCTTAAATAAAGATCACGACATACGTTTTGGTATTGCACAGCTTAGCCACGTTACAGTAGCAACTGAGGATCCAGCCAAACCCGCTGACCGCGGTTACCAATGGCAAGCTTATATCAATGCCAAAAAAGAGCCTGGCACAGTGCCTTCTGGCGTGGATAACCTCAATCCATCAGCTCAATATCAAGCCAACGTTGAAGCCGCTGCCAAGTGTGATACCTGTTTAGTGGATCATGGTGATGGTAACTACAGCTATACCTATCAAGCAAATATCGCCAATGTCACTGAACCCTTAGCGATTACCTACAGTGCTGAAGCGACTCAACGGGCAACATTAGAACTTGAATTACCACAGCTTGCTGCCAACGCCCATTTTGATTGGCAGCCTTCTACAGGCAAAACTGAAGGTATTCAAACACGCAACGTTGTTTCAATAACAGCCTGTTATACCTGTCACCAACCAGAAAGTTTAGAGTTACACGGTGGCCGTAGAGTTGATATTGAGAACTGTGCATCTTGTCATACGGCAACCTCTGGCGATCCTGAGTCAGGTAATAGCATTGAATTTACATACATGATCCATGCTATCCACAAAGGTGGCGAACGTCATACCTTTGATGAGACAGGCGCTGAAGTACCAGCCCCTTACAAGATTGTCGGTTATGGTGGCAAAGTAATTGACTACGGCAAGGTTGGTTTCCCATTAAAACCTGCAGCGGATTGCGCAGCCTGTCACGTTGAAGGAGCGGGTGCACCAGCTAATGCCGATTTATTTAAAGCCGACTTAAGCAATCAAGCCTGTATTGGTTGCCACACAGAAAAACCGTCTGCTCACCACAGCAGCAGTGATTGTGTCGCTTGTCATAATGCAACTGAACCATACAATGGCACAGGTAGTGCAGCTAAACGTCATGGTGATGTGCTGAAAGCTTACACAGAAACTAAAGCCATGGGCATTAAGTTCACTAATGTCGGCGTGAATGACACGGGCAAAATCACTTTTGATGTCCAAGTTGTTGACAAAGATGGCAATGCCATTGATAAAGCCTTCGTAAATCAAAGCTCACGCGTTGTCGTAGCATGGGATTCTGATAAAGATTACCCAAGCTATGCTGATGCCTCTTATAGCAATCGTCGTATCGCTTTAAGTGAAGGTACCTATAATGAAGCGAATAAAACCTACTCATTAACAGGCACTAAGTTCAGTTTACCCGCTGATGCAAATGGTAAAACATTCGAGCTGTGGTCAACATTAGAAGTGTGCTTCAACAATGGCGGTTATGGCGTTGCTGACGTAGCTATGACAGATTGCTCTACTGACAGTGTAAGTAAAGTCGCGGTTAAACAAGCACCATATCATTTCGTTTGGAAAGATACAGGAGTGGACAGCACTGCCAAGGCAGCGACACGTCGCGACATTATTGATGCAACTAAGTGTCAAGGTTGTCACAATCAAGAAATCCACCACTATGACAACGGTGTAAATTGCCAAACTTGTCATACTTCGGATAAAACCTTGAAAAATGATGCCAACTATCCTGGCGGTAAGATCCCAACTAGCTTTGCGTGGAAAGCTCACGAACGTGAAGGCCATTACCTGAAATATGCGGGTGTACAATCAGGCACTGTGCTAAAAACCGATTGTGCGACATGCCATACAGTTGATAAAGCAAACGTCATTACAGGTATTACCTTAGGACGTCAGCCTAATCGCACATGGCGCTACGGTGATATCAATAATAACGGTGCCGATATTTGGGTATCTTCAGATGCGGGTGCGTGTTTAAGCTGTCACCAAAAATATCTGACTGATGCGACAAAATCTCACATTGAGACTAACGGTGGTATTTTAAATGGCAGTAGTGCAGCCGATGTGCAAACTCGTGCATCAGAAAGCTGTGCAACTTGTCATACCCCAGCTCAATTAAGTAAAGTTCACGGTAATTAAGCAGATATAACGCTCTCATTCAGAGCAATGTTTTATCGTTACTAAAGAGAGAGGTTTTTACCTCTCTCTTTATATTCTTGCCATTTAAAAATCCGCTGTTTTTTTGATCTGAAATCGTTTTTACCTCTTGCTTTAAATACCTCTTTAGAAATAGAAAGATCCAAGTCACACATTAGCAAAGGCCTTGGAGATTTTAAGGTCATGTTAGGTTAGCCTTTCCTTGGGGAATTCTATTTCCAGCATCCACTTAAGTCGCTTCTAGTGACCAAAAACACAGACATAGAATCTGTTGGCTCTAGAACACAGCGTTTAAGCAATGCCAAACCTATGCAGGGAAAAAAATGATGAACGCACAAACAACTAAAATTGCACTGCTGTTAGCAGCAAGTGCAGTCACTATGGCCTTAACTGGCTGTGGTGGCAGCGATGGTAATGATGGTAATCCCGGTGAACCTGGTGGAGAACCCGCTGGTTCCATCCACAAGTTAAACCTTGATATTACTAAAGTAAACTATGAAAATGATTCACCTGTGGTCACTGTTTTCGCCACAAACGAAGACGACCTTCCAATTGTTGGTCTTGCTAATTTAGAAATCAAAAAAGCACTGCAATTAATACCTCAAGGGGCGACTGGCCCTGGTAATAGTGCTAACTGGCAAGGGCTAGGCTCATCGAAAAACTATGTTGATAATAAAAACGGTAGTTATACCTTTAAATTCGACACATTCGATAGCAATAAGGTCTTTAATACGCAATTAACGCAACGTTTTAACGTCGTGTCTGCAGCAGGAAAATTACCAGACGGAACTTCGGTCCCCGTTGCCGAAATGGTCGAAGATTTCGACGGCCAAGGTAATGCTCCTCTATACACTAAAAATATTGTCAGCCATGAAGTCTGTACAACTTGCCACGTGGAAGGCGAAAAGATTTATCACCAAGCGACTGAAGTCGAAACGTGTATTTCTTGCCATACGCAAGAATTTGCGGATGGTCGCGGTAAACCCCATGTCACCTTTAGTCACTTAATTCATAATGTGCACAACGCCAACAAAGCGTGGGGCAAAAATAATAAAGTTCCAGAAGTTGCACAACATATAGTCCAAGATAATTGCCAAGTCTGTCACGTTGAATCTGACATGCTCACCGAGGCAAAAAACTGGTCACGTATTCCAACAATGGAAGTTTGCTCTAGCTGTCACGTAGACATCGATTTTGCCGCAGGCAAAGGCCACTCTCAGCAGTTAGATAACTCTAACTGTATCGCTTGTCATAACAGCGACTGGACTGCCGAGCTACACACAGGCAAAACCGCTGAGAAGAAAGCTGTTATGGCTCAGTTAGGTATGTCTGCAACGCTTGCGGGTCAAGAAGACAATACTGCGGTATTAACTGTGTCTGTCTTTGACAAAGACGGTAACGCGATTGATGCGGCAACGGTTCAAGACAAGATTAAACGTTTAGAAACTGTCACTAACGTTGGCCCTAACTTCCCTATTATGGGTTACAACAAGAGCCCTGGTAGTGGTGCTGCGAAAATTGCTAAAGACTTAGTCAAAGATGGCGCACTACAAGCTGGTGTGACCTTAGTTGACGGCAAACTGGTTTTCACGACACCTGCCCTGCCTTTCGGTGCTGGCGATACAGATACGGCCTTTACCTTTATCGGTCTGGAAATGTGTAGCACAGGTACTAGCTTAACGGCATGTACCGTTGATAGCGCAACCACCAGTATGAAAGCAGAGCTCGCCTTTGGTACTAAATCAGGCAACGCCCCAAGCATGCGCCATGTTAACTCAGTTAACTTCAACACCTGTCAAGGCTGTCACAGCGATACCTTTGAAATCCACAAAGGCCACCATTCAGGTTTTGTGATGACAGAGCAAGTATCACACGCAAAAGATGCGAACGGTAAAGCGATCGTCGGTGTTGATGCTTGTGTCGCGTGTCATACACCTGATGGTACTTATGCCTCTGGTGCTAACAAAGGCGCATTCGAGATGAAACTGCACGTGATCCACGGCGAGCAAGGTGTCATCAAAGAATGTACCCAATGTCACAACGATTTCAACCTAGATGCATTCAAAGTGAAAGGCGCGCTGGCAACATCAGCAGGTAAATACACCACGCCAATCACAGCCACTTGTACTTCATGCCACGCGCCAGAATCCATTGGCCACGGCTTAGAAAACATGGGCGCGATTGTGAACGGTGATTATGTTCAAGCTAACCAAGCGGCGCAGTCAGAAACCTGTTTCTACTGTCACAAACCCACACCAACAGATCACACTCAGGTGAAAATGTAATTTGCCCAAGCAGGGGGAGCTCGCTCCCCCTTTCTTGAATTTTGTTGGGACAAATTGGGAAGCCTATTATGAAGAACAGCCTAAAAATGAAAAACCTACTGCCGGCACTTGTCATCACCATCACCATGGCAATGTCAGCAGTCATGTCTTTATGCATTGCACCAAACGCTTATGCGTCGAAGTGGGATGCGAAAATGACGCCAGAGCAAGTCGAAGCCACCTTAGATAAGAAGTTTGCCGAAGGCAACTACTCCCCTAAAGGCGCCGATTCTTGTTTGATGTGCCATAAAAAATCTGAAAAAGTGATGGACCTTTTCAAAGGTGTCCACGGCGCCATTGATTCATCAAAAAGCCCAATGGCTGGCCTGCAATGTGAAGCCTGTCATGGTCCTTTAGGTCAACACAATAAAGGCGGCAACGAGCCGATGATCACTTTCGGTAAGCAATCGACCTTAAGTGCTGAAAAACAAAACAGCGTCTGTATGAGTTGTCACCAAGATGATAAACGTGTGTCTTGGAACGGCAGTCACCATGACAATGCCGATGTCGCTTGTGCCTCTTGCCACCAAGTGCATGTGGCAAAAGATCCTGTGTTATCAAAAAACACCGAAATGGAAGTCTGTACTAGCTGCCACACTAAGCAAAAAGCAGACATGAACAAACGCTCAAGTCACCCATTAAAATGGGCTCAAATGACCTGTAGCGATTGTCATAATCCCCATGGGAGCATGACAGATTCCGATCTGAACAAGCCGAGCATTAACGAAACCTGTTACTCCTGCCACGCCGAAAAACGCGGCCCCAAACTGTGGGAACATGCACCCGTCACTGAGAACTGTGTCACTTGCCACAATCCTCACGGCAGCGTGAATGATGCCATGTTGAAAACCCGCGCACCGCAGCTGTGTCAGCAATGTCACGCCAGCGATGGCCATGCCAGCAATGCTTATTTAGGTAACACTGGTTTAGGTTCAAACGTCGGTGACAATGCCTTCACGGGTGGAAGAAGCTGTTTAAATTGCCACAGTCAGGTTCATGGTTCAAACCATCCATCTGGCAAGCTATTACAGCGCTAAGGAGACGAGAAAATGAAATTTAAACTCAATTTGATCACTCTTGCGTTACTGGCAAACACAGGTTTTGCGATAGCGGCCGATGGGTATGGCTTGGCCAATGCCAATACAGAAAAAGTCAAAATGTCCGCATGGAGCTGTAAAGGCTGCGTCGTTGAAACGGGCACATCGGGTACTGTGGGTGTCGGCGTAGGTTATAACAGTGAAGAGGACATTCGCTCGGCGAATGCCTTTGGGACTTCAAACGAAGTCGCAGGGAAATTGGATGCTGATGTCACCTTTCGCGGTGAAAAAGGCTATCGTGCCAGCGTTGAAGCCTATCAACTGGGCATGGATGGCGGCCGCTTAGAGGTGAATGCCGGCAAGCAAGGCCAGTACAATGTCAATGTGAACTATCGCCAGATTGCCACTTACAACAGCAACAGTGCCTTAACGCCCTACTCGGGTGTGGGCAGCGATAATTTAACGCTGCCAGACAACTGGGTGACGGCGGGTTCAAGCAGCCAAATGCCATTACTGATGGACAGCCTGAACTCCTTAGAACTGTCGCTCAAACGTGAGCGCACTGGGCTAGGTTTTGATTATCAAGGTGAATCGCTGTGGAGCACACATGTGAGCTACATGCGTGAAGAAAAAACCGGCTTGAAAAAAGCTTCAGGTGGATTCTTTAATCAATCTATGATGTTAGCCGAGCCTGTCGATTACACCACTGACTCCATTGAAGCGGGTATCAAGCTTAAAGGCGACAACTGGTTCACCGCACTTAACTACAATGGCTCGATTTTTAAGAACGAGTACAACCAGTTAAATTTTGACAGTGCGTTTAATCCAACCTTTGGCGCGCAAACCTCTGGCTCTATCGCCCTAGACCCAGACAATCAGTCACACACAGTATCGTTAATGGGCCAATACAACGACAGTACCAATGTGCTATCGGCTCGCTTGCTTACCGGACAAATGAGTCAAGACCAAGCGTTAGTGACTTCAGGTTATGGTTATCAAGTGCCAACTGAAGCCCTTGATGCCAAGGTCGACCTTATCGGTTTGAACTTAAAAGTGGTCAGCAAAGTCACCAATTCACTGCGCTTAAGTGGTAGCTACGACTACAACGACCGCGATAACAATACGCAGATTGAAGAGTGGACCCAAGTCAGCATCAACAATGTCAACGGTAAGGTGGCCTATAACACCCCTTACGATAACACTAGCCAACGCTTCAAAGTGGCGGCGGATTATCGTTTTACCCGCGGCATGAAACTCGATGGCGGCTATGACTTCAGACGTGACGAACGTAATTATCAAGACCGTGAAACTACGGATGAGAACACGGTTTGGGCGCGTTTCAGAGTCAACAGCTTCGAAACTTGGGATATGTGGGTTAAGGGCAGTTACGGTCAACGTGACGGCTCTGAATATCAAGCCTCTGAATGGACATCGTCTGAAACCAACAGCCTGTTGCGTAAGTACAATCTGGCGAACCGTGACAGAACCCAAGTGGAAGCGCGAGTCACTCATTCGCCTATCGAAAGCCTGACCATAGATTTCGGTGCCCGTTACGCATTAGATGACTACACAGATACTGTCATCGGTTTAACTGAGTCAAAAGACACCAGTTATGATGCCAACATCAGCTACATGATCACCGATGATTTACTGGCGAACGCCTTCTACAACTATCAAATCATTGAATCTGAACAAGCGGGAAGCAGCAACTACAGCACCCCAACCTGGACAGGTTTCATCGAAGATAAAGTCGATGTTGTCGGCGCTGGCATTAGCTACAACAACTTACTTGAGAACAAGTTACGCATGGGACTGGATTACACCTATTCAGACTCCAACAGTAACACCCAAGTTAGACAAGGTATCACAGGCGACTACGGCGATTATTTTGCCAAAGTACACAACATTAACTTATACGCTCAATATCAAGCCACCGAGAAAATGGCGCTGCGCTTCGATTATAAAATTGAGAACTATAAGGACAATGACGCTGCCAATGATATCGCCGTCAATGGGATCTGGAACGTCGTAGGTTTTGGTGATAATAGCCATGACTACACAGCGCAGATGATCATGTTAAGCATGAGCTACAAGATCTAATCCTCAACGATAGACAATCCAAAAGCCCGCATCTTGCGGGCTTTTGTTTAACCGCAGCAGTCACATCCAAAGTCACATGCAAAATCATTACATCGGCACAGATAAAAGTAAAAATCTTGAATAAGATCAGACTCTGGCGCAAAAGTCCGCCCATAAAAACCTTATTCCTTGAGTTTTAGCTCACTTTAGCGGATCTTAATTCAATCTTTTGGTTAATCCTCTGAGCACATGCGTATTTATTCTCCCCTCTGCCAATCTAAGTGGTTGTCATCGCTTCCCGCCCTACTGGGACTGAGTCTATTGCCCTTACCCGCCTTGGCGTTCGACCCCTCGGGCGGCACCGCCAGCCTGTTTATCATTCTCGGCCTCGGCGGCTTTACCTTGATCAATTTATTTTTACAGGGTTTGTTCTTTTTTGCGGGTCAGTATCGCAGCGCCGCCTTTGCCAAACGCCATGTATTAAGCGCATTAATCGTACCGCTGATTGCCGTCGCGTTAGCCATATATGATCACAGAGGTTGGAGTGATTTCGCCCTGAACTTAGGCATTATTTGTGTGGCGATTGGACTGATATTATTGCCGCTACAATTGTGTCAAATCGATAAGCCCAGCAATCGCAATGCCGATTGGATCATCAGCCTAGGGGCATTATTCATCCTCGCCTTGAGCTATGTGATTGCCCCATTAGCCTTCTTTACCCTTGTGCTGGCCCATATCTGTTTGGCTTCAAGCCCAAGTCGAGTGCCTAAACTATTAAGTTATATAAGCTTGCTGTTTGGCTACGGTCTTTTTGGCTACTGGCTATATCAAACGGCGATGATGTTCCAATCCTGATTGAAAATGAATGAGCGACCATGAATAAGCAACGATGAATGAGCGATGACATTTACAATTAACCACGGGCACTGACCACTGACTAAGACAAATTTTGACTAAAACACATTGCACTAACGCGCCGGCGTCATCACCGCTAAGCGAAACGGTATCGCCGCCCAGTTCTGCATCAATGACAGCGCTGCTGACAAAAATTAACGCCTGTACTTTATGTCAGGCTGATTTGCCCTTAGCGCCCAAACCGATATTGCAGGCCAGTAGCCAAGCGCGGATTTTGATTGCCGGCCAAGCTCCGGGCGTGAAAACCCACCATAAAGGCATACCTTTTGACGATGCCAGCGGTGAACGGCTGCGCACTTGGTTGAATGTCACGCGGGAGCAATTCTACGACCCCAATCTTTTTGCCATTATCCCTATGGGATTTTGTTTTCCGGGCAGTATCGAAAAAAACGGTAAAAAGCAGGGTGATAAACCACCGCGCCCCGAATGTGCTGCCACTTGGCATCAGGCCTTGCTCGCCCTAATGCCGCAAATAGAGCTAATTGTGATCCTCGGCCAATATGCCATCGACTATCATCTACCGCGCGAATCGTCCGAGACCGTAAACCCCACTTCGCCGATCACTAAGCCTCAAACAACCAGCAGTAAAATTTCGACCAACGCTAAAGTAAAAGCCATCCCCAAACTGAAACCAATAACAGTGACCCAAGCATGCGCGCAATGGCAGCAATATTGGCCTAAGTATCTTGTCTTGCCGCACCCAAGCCCGCGTAATAATCTTTGGCTTAAGCAGCATCCTGAGTTTGAACGCGATATGCTACCCAGATTAAGAATGCGTATTGCATCCCTATTAAACCTTCAACACTACTAGGCGCCTGTATGTATCTGCTTGATTCTGCCATTGCTAAGCAAATTGTGAGTCGCACAATGAAAATCATTGGCCACAATATCAATGTGATGAACGGCCAAGGGGTGATTTTAGGCTCAGGCGACCCTAAGCGTATAGGGTCAACCCACGAAGGCGCGCTGCTGGCGATTGCCCAAAATCGCAATGTTGAGATCAGTCAAGAAGTCGCCTCAGGGCTGCATGGCGTTAAGCCAGGCATCAATTTACCCTTACATTATCAAGGACAAATTATCGGCGTTGTCGGCATTACCGGTGATCCACGTGAGCTCACCCATTATGGTGAGTTACTCAAAATGACCGCCGAAATGATTGTTGAACAAGCCAACCTGCAGGATAAATTGCAATGGGAGAATCGCCAGCGTGAAGAGTTTATTCTGCAACTGATCAAAGCTGAAACCGATGATGCACAGTTGCACCGCTGGGCAAAACAGCTCGACATTGATATCAGCCTGCCAAGAGTCGCGGCCATTATTGAGATCAGCGAGAAAAACATTCAGAAACACCATTTAAAAACCGACACAACCCCAGCGGCCTTGTTCTTAGCTGAGGCATCCACTCAGCCCGCCGATGAACGCAGCCCCAGAGTCAGTGAAACCCTCAAGCAAGTGCTGCATCTATTGCAATATCCTGACCGTGGTAACTTGATTGCCATGACCTCAATGTCGCAGTTGGTGATCCTAAAGCCTGCTTTTTTAGATGGAAAACAATGGGATCCTGAGCTTGAAAATCAGCGCATTGATAAGCTGTTGCAGCGCTTACCCGCCCAGATGGATTTAAACTTTAAGATTGCCCTCGGCCATTTCTTCCCCGAAAAAGGTGGGATAGCGCGCTCCTATCACACAGCTCAAGAAACTTTAGCACTCGGTAAGCAGCTCAATGCAGAAGGGAATAAATACCTATTTGAAGATTATTCCCTACAAGTGTTACTTGCAGGGCTAAAACATGACTGGCGCGGTCAGGCACTCGCAACGCCCTATCAGCAACTCGCCAAGGCGGATAAAAACGGCCAATTACGAAAAACCTTAGCGGCTTACATCACCCACTTTGGCGATGCACAGCAATGCGCTAATGCCCTGTTTATTCATCGCAATACACTGAGATATCGCCTTGATAAAATTCAGCAAATCACCCAAGCCGACATTCAATCCCTGCATGGATTATTGAGCCTGTATCTTGGGCAATTAATTGATACTTCGACTCGCTTAACTTAACGCTCAAATGACTTAGCAACTCAACAGATTAGCTAGAAAAAAGCCCGCAGATGACGGCGCAGACCTGATGGCCAGATCAATTGAGTAAAACTTGGGCTGTACTAAAAAATTAATTGAAAGATTTATACCGTATCCCCTTTCCTATCCTTTCATATAGTATCGCGTCGATATGCTAGCGCTCTCTACTTAGTCCATTGAAAGGAATGATAATGACCTCAATCAAACTGACTTTACTCGCCAAAGCTTGTCTCATTAGCGGCATTGCGCTGACTTCACCTTCGTTAATCGCGGCCGAGAAAACCATTCCCGAACTGGTCGATGCCGTCAACGGCACACCCGATGCGGCAAGTCGCGAGGCGGGTAAAAATGTCAAACTGCGTAATCACACTAAGGGATTTTGTACCTCGGGCAGTTTTAAACCGAATCCACAATTACAACAAACGTTGGCAATTCCATTTTTTAATCAAGATAGTATCAAGGTCACAGCCCGCTTTTCCCTCGGCGGTA
The DNA here is from genome assembly GCF_031932135.1 of Shewanella vaxholmensis. Taxonomy (NCBI): domain Bacteria; kingdom Pseudomonadati; phylum Pseudomonadota; class Gammaproteobacteria; order Alteromonadales; family Shewanellaceae; genus Shewanella; species Shewanella vaxholmensis. Next base: position 44,719 of record NZ_JAUOEV010000005.1, on the reverse strand, counting down.
CAAATCCGCAGATCTCCGATAAAACCGCTGGGCGCTTTATGTCACTCAAAATTGACGGCGATAAAGAAAACCTTAACTTTGTCACCACTAACGTTCCCGTTTTCTTTGCCAAAAATCTCGAAGAATTTTTTAACTTTCAGACCAAAGTGAAACAAGGCCCTGAAGGTAAACAGTGGCTTATTGATAATCAACCCAGCGCCAAAGCTTTTTTCGACCATGTTAGACAGTTGCCTCCCAGCCCAAGTTTTGCCAACAGCCGCTACTTCGGTGTAAATAGTTTCCTGTTCAGCACGCAAAAAAACAGTGTTCAACAAGGTGAAACGGTCGCGGGTAAATGGATTTTTGAACCTGTCGCAGGTACTGCCGCGCTGTCAGCCAGTGAACTTGCCAGTCTCAGTGATGATTTTTTAAAGGCAGAATTACTCGAGCGCATTAAAACCCAGCCAGCACAATGGAACCTCTATATTCAACTCGCCGAAATGGGTGATGAGATTAATGACCCAACCGTGATCTGGCCTGAAACTCGCCAGCGTTTACTGGTAGGCCAAGTGATGATTAACGGCGAGCGAGATAGCGATCCCCAAGTACAGCAGTGTGATAAAGGCATATTTAACCCACTGTTATTGCCTAAGGGCATTACTGCATCTGCCGATCCGATACTCAATGCCCGCACCGCCGCCTATGTCGAATCCTTTATTCGTCGTCAATAAAGATGTCGAGTTAAGTCCCTCCTGTTTAGGATTGGCAAATAGCCCTATTTGCCAATCCTTATCGACAAGCGCCTCCCTTACCGACAAAACACCTCCTCCTGCATTCGAATTCACCTAAGCATTTTTGTGCATGAGCACAAAAATGGCGAAATATAACGCGGTAATTCCGTGGATTTAGCCAAAGCTATTCAAACATACCTGCACAATAATAGGATGACCTTAAAGCAGCCCTCATTTGGACTCAGGCCCAAATAAGCACTGCGCCCTACAATATTAATCAAAAAACTTACTCAAAAACTTCAGCCAAGAACTGAACGGGACATAATATGAACTTAGTGCTTATTCTCATCGGCGTGATTGCATTTATTGTTATCGCGACCTCAAAATTTAAACTCCACCCCTTTTTAACCTTAATTCTGGCCGCCTTTATCGCAGCGTTCGCGTATGGCTTACCGAGCGGAGAAATCGCTAAAACCATCACCACAGGTTTTGGCGGCATCTTAGGTTATATCGGCCTTGTGATCGTCTTAGGGACTATCATAGGTATCATTCTAGAAAAAAGCGGCGCCGCCATTACTATGGCTGATGTGGTCATCAAGGTATTAGGTAAACGCTTCCCGACATTAACCATGTCGATTATCGGTTATCTCGTGTCTATTCCAGTCTTTTGTGACTCGGGCTTTGTGATCTTAAACTCGCTAAAACAATCGATGGCGAACCGCATGAAGGTCTCTAGTGTCTCCATGAGCGTTGCCTTAGCTACAGGTCTGTATGCTACTCACACCTTTGTACCGCCAACGCCTGGCCCTATCGCCGCCGCAGGCAACTTAGGCTTAGAGTCCAACTTAGGCTTAGTGATCGGCGTGGGTCTGTTTGTGGCCGCCGTTGCCGCATTAGCGGGCATGTTATGGGCGAACCGATTTGCCGATGTTGAGCCCGATGGTGAAGGTGCAGAGGAGCTTAAAGCGGAGATTAGCGACTATGAAACTCTGAAAAAAAGCTATGGCACCCTACCTAGCCCATTAAAAGCCTTCGCACCGATTTTTGTGCCTATCGTATTAATTTGTTTAGGTTCTATCGCTAACTTCCCTTCAGCGCCTTTAGGTAAAGCAGGATTATTTGACGCGCTAGTGTTCCTCGGTCAACCGGTTAACGCTCTGATGATTGGTCTATTCTTATCCCTGTCGTTATTAAAAGGTGAGAATAAGATCAGCGAATTTAGCGAGCGTATCAGCCAAGGGTTAGTCACAGCCGCGCCGATTATTTTAATCACAGGTGCAGGCGGTGCCTTTGGTGCTGTCTTGAAAGCTACGCCTATCGGTGACTTTTTAGGCACATCACTGTCGGCACTCGGTATCGGTATCTTTATGCCCTTTATCGTCGCCGCGGCGCTTAAATCGGCGCAGGGTTCATCGACTGTGGCATTAGTCGCAACCTCGGCACTGGTTGCGCCTATGCTCGGTGATATCGGCCTTGGCAGCGATATGGGCCGCGTATTAACGGTAATGGCAATTGGTGCCGGTGCGATGACGGTTTCCCACGCCAATGACAGCTTCTTCTGGGTCGTCACCCAATTTAGCCGCATGAGTGTGAAACAAGCTTACAAAGCACAAACCATGGCAACCCTTATTCAAGGTGTCACCGCTATGTTGACTGTGTATGTGCTCAGCTTAGTCTTGCTCTGATAGTGATTAGTAATTAGTGAGTTAACCTTGATTCAAGCTTGTCCCTTGGGCGCAAACCGCGCCCATTTAGTTGTAGGATTTTTAATGAAAATAGTTATCGCCCCCGACTCATTTAAAGAAAGCTTAAGCGCACTCGAAGTGGCCAACGCCATCGAGCAAGGCTTAAGACAAGTGATACCCGACTGCGACATAGTCAAAATTCCCGTTGCCGATGGCGGCGAAGGCACAGTGCAATCTATGGTCGATGCCACGGGCGGCAGTATTGTCAGCTTAGAGGTCATGGGCCCACTGGGGCATAGGGTGCAAGCGCACTATGGCATTCTTGGTAATTTATCAAATAGTGACTCGAATAATGACTTGGATAGTCGCTCTAATCATGGCTCTGCAACGGTTCCAAATACTGGCGCGATTGCCGTGATTGAAATGGCCTCGGCCTCTGGTCTGCACCATGTGCCAAGGGAGCAACGTAATCCGCTGATCACCACCAGTTATGGGACGGGCGAGCTGATTTGTGATGCGCTTAATCGGGGGATAAAGCACATCATTTTAGGTCTAGGCGGCAGTGCCACCAACGATGGCGGCGCGGGCATGGCCCAAGCGCTGGACATTTTATTGCTCGATAGCCAAGGTAAAACCTTGCCTTCTGGCGGCGCGGCACTGGCGAACCTTGCCCAAATCGATGTCTCAAACGCTCATCCGCTGTTACGTGAGTGCAGCTTCGAAGTCGCCTGCGATGTTGATAATCCGCTGTGCGGTGAGCGTGGTGCATCGGCGATTTTTGGCCCGCAAAAAGGCGCAACGCCTGCGATGGTTAAGCGGCTCGATTTAGCGCTATCCCATTATGCCGATGTGATTGCCCAAAGTGGCATGACAGATCACCGTGAACATGCGGGTGCAGGTGCTGCGGGCGGTATGGGTCTTGGCGTGATGGCTTTTTTAAATGCCGAACTTAAACCCGGTGTTGAAATTGTAATGAAAACCGTTGGCCTTGCTGACAAAATCCGTGGCGCTGATTTAGTGATCACAGGTGAAGGCCGCATCGACGGGCAAACCGTGTTTGGAAAAACCCCGATGGGTGTGTTAAAGCAAGCCCAACTGCAGGGCATTCCTACTATCGGTATCGCGGGCTGCCTGGGTGACAACGCCAATGCCATATTGGATCACGGTATGGCGGCTATCTTCCCTATCATTCCGCACTTAAGTCCGCTCGATGATGTACTGGCCAATGCCAAGCTAAACCTTTGCAATACCGCCCGAAATATCGGCGCGGTACTCATGTTGGGCCAACGCAAATTTTAGGGCTAACATGAATTTTAGGGCTAATGCTCAAGCTTGATGAGCTGCTCGTCGAGTTAAACATAAAGGCGCCATAACGGCGCCTTTGCTTATTTAGGCCGCAACGCTTTGGCAACACAAAATTTTAGTGCTTGATGCCTAAAAGGCCTTGCAGTAAAGTGAGCTCCCTTTTTGGTATTCCGCTGATTGAACATTTTGAGAGTCACTGATTTGGTTATACTCTTCGAGCAAATTTGCGGTTTCACTATAAAAATTAATAGACGGCAAGCCCCATGACCCAGAAACTCCCTCGCCAAGCCACAGCATCCGAAGAAAGTCTGCTCCGCATTTTTACTGCACCGGAAGATGCAGGATCAACGCTGAGTATTATCGAGCAGAAGCTCTCCGAGGACTTAGCAGGCTTTTTGGGTGATAGTATCGCCGCGCTCGAAAAACCCTTGTCGGAAATTGAAACCGATTTTCAAGCCTTTGAGATCCCAACTCAGCCGCGTTTTGTCTCCGATTACACCGACGAAATTATGCAAAATCTGGTGGCGCATTCGGTACACACAGCGGCACCAAGTTTTATCGGCCACATGACGTCGGCACTGCCCTACTTTGTGTTGCCACTGTCGAAAATGATGGTGGGACTCAATCAAAATCTGGTCAAAATCGAAACCTCAAAGGCATTTACGCCACTTGAGCGCCAAGTGCTCGGCATGATGCACCATTTGATTTATGACCAAGATACGGATTTTTATCAAAGCTGGATGCACAGCGCCAATCATTCCCTCGGCGCATTTTGCTCCGGCGGCACAGTGGCCAACATCACCGCCCTGTGGATCGCCCGTAACCAATTATTGAAAGCCGATGGCGAGTTTAAAGGCGTCAGCCGCGAAGGCTTACTCAAGGCACTGCGCCACTATGGCTATGACGATTTAGCGATTTTGGTCTCGGAGCGCGGTCACTATTCGCTGGGCAAAGCCGTCGATCTGCTTGGTATCGGCCGCGACAATATCATCAGCATTTCCACGGGCAGCGATAACAAGGTCGATGTCGCGAAAATGCGCCAAGCCGCCCTTGAACTTGCCCGTAAAAACATCAAAGTGTTGGCGATTGTTGGCGTGGCAGGCACCACAGAAACCGGTAATGTTGACCCACTGGCAGAGTTAGCGGCGCTGGCAAAAGAGTTAAACTGCCATTTCCATGTGGATGCAGCGTGGGGCGGAGCAAGTTTATTATCCAATAAATACCGCCACTTACTCGCAGGTATCGAACTTGCCGATTCAGTCACCATCGATGCCCACAAACAAATGTACGTGCCCATGGGCGCGGGCATGGTGTTATTTAAAGACCCAGAGTTCGCCCACGCCATCGCCCATCACGCCGAATATATCCTGCGCCGTGGTTCAAAGGACTTAGGCAGCCAAACGCTGGAAGGTTCACGCCCTGGCATGGCGATGTTAGTGCACGCTTGCTTGCAGATCATCGGCCGCGATGGGTATGAAATCTTAATCAACAACAGCCTTGAGAAAGCGCGCTATTTTGCGGAGCAAATCAAAGCCCATGAGGATTTTGAGCTGGTTACTGAACCAGAACTGTGTCTGCTGACTTACCGTTATGTGCCCGCCTGCGTCCAAGCCGCCATGCAGCTTGCCTGTGAGCAAGCAGACACCTTAAGACTCGCCCGCTTTAACGAGCTGCTTGATGGCCTCACCCAGTTTATTCAAAAGCACCAACGCGAACAGGGTAAATCCTTCGTCTCCCGCACCCGCATTCAGCCAGCCCGCTATTTTAGACAAGCGACCGTGGTGTTTCGCGTAGTACTCGCCAACCCCCTCACCAGCCATGACATCCTCAATCAAGTGCTGGTCGAGCAAAGTGAAATCGCTGCACTAGATAACGAGTTTTTACCCGCACTCATGGCGATGGTTGCCCAATAGCGAGTTGTTTAGCGAAAGCTTTAAATCCCAGTTCAAATACAGTGTGTTAATAGCAAACAGCCGCAAATTATTTGCGGCTGTTTGCTACGCGACACGAAATAAGCTGAACATTAAAGAGACAAGACAAAGCGCTTATCCATCACTCGTTCGCCGAATTCAACTGCTTCCGTGACACGCCGTGAAGCCATCCATGGCGGCTCTACGATGACATCCATGTCATCGAAGGTCACGTCAGCATCTGAATTCGCCTTAGCTAATTTCTGCGTGATCTACTGCATATGGAAAAATACATACCACTATCACATAGGCAGTCTTGCTCCACACTAAGTGTGAAAACTAGCTTGAAAAAAACCAAGGGGGTAGGTGCACCAGCTCTTTTCAAAACGTTCTTATTCAGAAAGTTGTTTGATTGTGTCAAACACCTCGTCGTTTGGTCCAACGAGCTCTGGTCGATTGCTGAAGTGATATGAAACAAATCGCACTTTATCTTTTTCTATTTTATTAAAGAAATAACATGCATCTTTCGCTGTTCCGTGTGATGACTTCATAGAAATAAGCGGCAGCAACTTAAGAGCACGTTCCTGTTTCCCGTTGATTATGTAGAGACTATCTATATCTAGCCAAGTAGACATTGTCCGTGATTCCTTTAGAAACTCGCTATTGCTACCCTTTAGCATAGCGATCTCATTCTCAAAAACACCTTTGCGAGGCTTACAATTAAGTGCATTCACGACCACTGAAGTATCCCACACATCCGACATCGCTTGCCTCAGTTTTTCCACCTGTCCGAAAAGTTGCTCATTACGGTGCTGCGCTTCTTCTTGTCCAACAATACCCCCATGTCCCGTCCAATTGTTACGCATACTGTTAGTTTTTTGGAGGACGTCAATGATTTCTTTACTACATAGGAGGCGCGGAAGCTTTAGCGTTTGGTCAGCGAATATCGTTTCACAGATTGATCTGTCGTTCTTTGCATCGTCAAACTTCTTTCCGTTCTCTTGCAGAAGTGATCGAGTCTGTTTTCCAAGATATTCCACAACTAACTTCCAAGTACCAAATGTTGCACGCTGGAAACTAAGATTCTGCTTAGCCATTGACTCTTTGAGCTTCACTTTGTGCAAATCATACAGTCCCTCGTTTCCATAAAAAGCACTTAGTAGAATAACTCCGAGAAACTCAGCGGTAGCTTCGAAGAAATGCAGAAGATGCTCATATTTGGCCTTGAAATCATCACTCGCCGTGGACTGCCAAGCGCGAAGAACAGACGCTATGGGGAACGGAATGGTTTCAATCCATTGATCAAGGCCAATGCTAACTTGCCCCTTTAACACTCCCGCTATTCTTTCTGAAAACACTTCTAAGCTATTACTCACCATATTTGCCGCTTGTGGGCTCTTCCAGAGGTCACGTCTCAGTTTCGTCAAATCATTTTGAAGACCAAGCAAGATATTCTCTTCTGCAGAAAAACGCGTATCAATTTCCAGCATCTTTTGTTGCGTCTCCAAGTCAGGCATTAAGACTTGAAGCTTTTTAAGGCTCCCTTTATTCAGTCTTGGAATGATCCCTGATGGTGCCCATTCTCGAATTTTCATTCCAAGTTCGCTGTTCAAGAACTGCATAACAAACTTGGCGTAGGATTTAGAAGGATCGATTATGACTTGGGCGTAGTTTTGCGCTTTCAAAGTAAACTCTTCGATAGAATCGACTACTTCACTTCTCCCTATCATGGGAATAAATATGGCATTCGAAGCGAGGGGAAAACAGACCCCATCAGCAAGCCTTCCAAGATTAATTTCCGTTGCTAAATCCTCGAGAACAAACGTAGGGAAACCGAAATGCTTACTTGCAGATTCAAAATAATCTTTTGCACGAAGTAAATCGACGCCTCGAAACTCAAGTGCATCAACGTAGCAACCAAGGTCCACAGAGTCCCCTTGTTCACCTTTGCTGAAGTTCTCCAGAATTTGCAAATTAGTATGATGGTCGTTAGTTAACTCACCAACAAACATCCTTTTTTTTAATCCTTTTTTCACAACTAAAAGGTAAGACCCAATAGATGTGTATGGCGAAAAGGATCCAGGAGGAAGAAAAAGTGCAGCATCTAAACTAAATCCCAAGTATGGGATGTGCTTAATAATTGAGCGAGTGGAATGAAAGAACGAAGGAGGAACAACGAAAAGCCCCACACCGTTCTCGGAAAGCCGAGCCATCGCCGCAGCAAGAATTAAATTCCCAAGGTCGCCCTTTAACTCTATCTGGTTTCCTGCTGTGTCCAGCAATTGAATTGATTCATTGGTTGGTACACTAAAAGGTAGCAAGCTGATAACTACATCTAAATTGTTTTCGTGATGAGGCAGTAATTCCAAAGCTTGGCCAATAAACCATTCAGCCTCGGGAAATAGCGTCTTTCCCAGCTCCCCCTCCGACCTACTTGAGTTGTAACCGATGCACCGCTTTGCTGAAGTTGCCTGTCGCGCAATGGCTAAAAGAGAACCTACGCCTGCGCAAGGATCCAATATCGTGTTTGCTGACTGCGTGGAGAGAATCTTTGATATGACCGCCGGTAGCACATGCGGAATGGGCATCAGGCTAGTATGAAACCCAGAATACATCGCAAGTAAATTAGTGAGTTCTGGAATCTCATTTAGTTGCGGGAAAAGCTGTCGCTCGGTCAAAATAGCTGCGAGTTCAGTTGGATCATAGCTTGATACGTGTGTACCGCGACGCTCTTCAAAAATAGCCCGTAGTTTGGACGTAAAAGATTGCTCACTCATGTGATTTCGTTCCAATATTGTGTTCTCAATGGTGGATTAAGAACGGCTTCCCTGAACGGGTTACACTTACCCCTGTAAGGAGTTGTCTTCATGACAACGTCACAGTTCCAAGATTCAAAAGGTTTTACTATATTGATTGTCATTAGTGGGCAAACCTTTAAATAGTGCATTTCATAACTAACTGTATTACTAGAACTTATCAGTTTTCTATTAAATTCACCATAAGGAAAAAACGCGTATATACATTTATCCAAACCTGTATCTAGAAAAGTAACCATTAAGTAATAGTGAGGACATATTTCTAAGCTTCAAAAATGCAAAGCCCCATCTAAAGACCTATTTTAAATTGAATGTTAATTGTGTAAAAACTTGCTAAAAGGTACACCAAGGTTAACGAAATTAAGCACTCTCATGGAAGTGACCGTTGACGGCATGGATGCCGTCGTCGAGCCCTCAGGGATGAGTTAATGGCGTGTCACTGGAATGAAAGTGCTTAATTGTAAAGACGGACTTATAGCCTCAAAAAAATAAAAAGAGTAAGGACACCTACATATTTTTAAGGTTAAAAGTGAATATATGCCCTGATGTACCGACTTGAAAAGGGAAACTGATAGTGTGGGAACTGGCTAAAAAGGTACGCAGGAATTAACGAAATTAAGCACTCTTATGGAAGTGGCCGTTGGCGGCATGGCCGCTCATTCATATCTGACCCATAGGGATATGGGGAAGATCACTATTATGTCGGGAACATAATTGACCATGTGACCGTGGCATTCGCGCATCCATATGCAGTAGATGCCGCCGTCGACCCTCTGGGATGACTTTTATTATTTAAGCAGAGCGTGTCACTGGAATGAGAGTGCTTAATTGTGTCGCTGGATTTATAGTTTCAACATCAAAACATCAAAACATCACTATATCAAGGAACGACTATGTACTTTATTGCAGCTTTTGGTTTACTGATGTTGTTATTAAGTCTAGTGATGGCTGTAAAGCCTGAGTCTTTCTCTAAGGGGATTATTTCATTTAGCGAGCAGCCCTACTTCCATATTGCTGAGGTGACCAGCCGAATTATTGCGGGTCTCATTTTTACCCATTACTCAACCGATACTCAGTTTCCACAGACCATTTTTGCGATAGGTATTGTGTTGTTCTGTGTCGGAATGGGCTTGGCATTAACACATCCAAGGTTACATAGAAAGTTTGCGCTATGGTCTGCTCAATACTTCAACAATAAATTCCGTTTAATTGGTCTATTTTCGATCCCGCTATCTTTGCTACTTATCTATTCTGCTGTTGGCGCCTAAAAAATAGTATGCAATCCAACAACAAGGATTTTGTCACAATAATTTAGTTTTAGCTAAAGCATCGCCACTTGTAAAAAACAATGCTAAGGTAATAATTCGTATAACAAATATAGCTTTCTAAGCAGAATCTGTCGGAGAAAAAGGATGTTTATCAGATATATTTTAATGCTCACTGCCGTGCTGCTATGCCTTTACCCTGTTTGGGGATTAGTGAGCCCAGCAAGCTACTTGCAGGAGATATTAGAGGTTTATCCCGATGCGGAACAAGCCAGTCATACTCAAGTACGAATTACGGCGGCTATTTTATGGATAAGCAATCTGACGCTATCATTTGGGTTACTATTTATTGCAAAATTCATTAAACAACCTCAAACGTACAAATTCGCAAAAATATCGTCTATCGCATTAATTAGCTATCCATTTATTCTGACGATAACAGAGGTAATTTCTCACAGTATTCTATACCGCCACCTAGAACATCCTACGCTGACAATCGAGTTTTCAGCGCAAAAAATGTTCTATTTCGTATTTGGCCTGATCATTCTGGGAATTTATCAATCCCAACAAGAGTACAAACGCGCCAAAAAGAATGGTTAATTTATCAACATATTTTAAGGGAAAACAATTGAAGTTCTTTACCTCTTTTATCTTTGCTTTTATTGGCTCCAAATTATTATTCAAATACTTCGATTTTCACTACGAAATTTTTAGCGACCCTTTGGATCCATTGAAATTTATTATTGATACGGGTGTGTTCGTTATTATTTTTATATCGACACAGATACTGTATGAAAAAATATTTGATAAAACGAATAAACAAGAACAGCCATGATTTCCCCAACTAATGCACATAGGGATAATGCGCATAGGGACTATGAATAATATTTTCTGTTAACACGCTCACAAGCGCTAAGCGATCAACTGGAACTATATAGGAACTAAGATGTTTTCCATGCGAAAGATAATTCTCCCACTGATCATGTTAAGCCTTGGCGCATTACCTCTATTTGCTCAAGCACAGGACACCAGCGCGTTATGGGGCAAAAAATACGCTGAGGTGAAATCGAGTTTATTGGCTGCAGGCTGGGTGTTAACGCCCGTAGTGGAAGATGAAACGCCAATGACAGAAGCTTACCCTGAAATAACCTGTGGTAGCGGCGCGATGGCAATTTGCTCTGTCGGCTTTAAGCGAGACAAAACTACGCTTGCCTTAGTGGTTGAATCTATTGAACAAGAGCTTATTGTGACAGGTGAATACTAAACTGCCCAATAGATGATGTTAAACTCAGCCTAAGCATCTAATGTAAACGAGGTAGTGATGTCATCTATACCCCAATCAAAACAAGAACTTGAATTGGCTATTCAGTCAGTTTTCCAAAAATTGATGGCAGACTATCGCTCAATCCCAGCCCAAATGTCCCGTGTGTGCAGCATAGAAGGAAACATCAAAGGTACACAAATTAGTGTAAGTGATACAGTCGCTTACCTTATTGGCTGGGGTAAATTAGTGCTCAAATGGTACGAGTTAACATCGCAAGCACTCCCCGTTGATTTTCCCGATACGGGTTATAAATGGAATCAACTGGGATTATTAGCAGAGCGATTTCATCATGAATATAGCCAATGGCAATATACTGATTTACTTGATGAATATGAAATGACAATGGAAAAATTGTCAACGCTGATTGCGAGTCTCAGTGATCAGCAACTGTACGGCATAACTTGGTACGATAAATGGACTCTGGGCCGTATGATCCAGTTCAACACTTACTCCCCGATGAAGAATATACGTACCAAAGTACGACGATTCAAAAAAGACAATGCATTACCCTAGTAAACAACTCTTTTAAGCACGGAGGTATTCATGCCAAGTACCCACACTCACCCGCAATTAGGCCCAAACCCTATCGATAGAGAACCAATGAAAGGCTTCCCTCAGGTTGGCTTTCTTAAAAACTTTATTACTCGCGAGAACATTATTGTCGGCGATTATACCTACTATGACGATCCTGCGGGGCCTGAAAGGTTCGAGTCGAATGTGCTTTATCACTTTGACTTTATTGGCGATAAACTGATTATCGGTAAATTCTGCGCTATTGCGAAAGACGTGAAATTCATTATGAATGGCGCCAATCATCAAGTGTCAGGCTTCTCGACTTATCCCTTTTATATCTTTGGCAATGGCTGGGAAAAGGTAATGCCAGATCCCACCGATTTACCCCATAAAGGCGACACCTGTATCGGTAACGATGTGTGGATTGGTTATAACGCCACTATCATGCCTGGGGTAAAAATTGGCCACGGCGCCATTGTTGCCAGTCAATCCGTGGTAACAAAAGATGTACCGCCCTACGCTGTTGTTGGCGGTAATCCTGCCACTGTCATCAAGCTGAGATTCGAGCAAGATGTGATAGATGAGCTCGTTACCATCGCTTGGTGGGATTGGCCGATAGAAAAAATCACTCAGCACCTACACGCCATCGCGGGCGCTGATCTGAGTCAATTAAAGCAAGCGACCTAAGACAAGCGGGTCGCGAGCAAGCTTGATGAAAAATCTCAAGCGACAGCAATAAGCAACAAACATTAAGAAACCACCATTAAGCGCAGAACAAAATCCAATATGCGCAATTTTGTACAAAAGCGCTGAGGATTTCTGGGTTACTATCAGGTACAACCCGCCCATTCATCCATTCAAGAAAGGAGGCTTGATGAACACAGAACATGCGGCCTACCAGATTGCCGATGAATTAGGTGGCCTCGAGTTACTCAATGCCCAATACCATAAACAAAATTTTAGTAGGCATACCCACGAAGGTTACACAGTAGGCGTGATTGAAGCGGGTGCGCAGCGTTTTTATCGCACCGGTGGCAACCATGTGGCGCCAAAGCACAGCATCATTCTCATCAACGCCGATGAAGTGCATAATGGCTGTAGCGCCACCGAGGGCGGTTGGTCCTATCGTGCCATGTATCCAGTACCCGCGCAGTTTGCCAATATAAACAGTGAGCTAGCAAACAGCGGAGCGCCCTATTTCCCAGATCCCGTAGTGTACGATCCTGAATTAGCCGAACTGCTGCGCCTCACCTTTAATACCTTAGATACATCGGATAATCGCTTACTGCGTGAAAGCTTAGTCTATTCAAGCCTAATGCAGTTAATGGCACGCCATGGCAAACATCGCCCAAGCGACAATCTCGCGGCAGTCGCTAAGCCTGCATTAGCGCTGGTGAAATCCTTTATCGACGATCATCCTGCGGCCGATATTTCCCTTGAAGAGCTGGCAACGCTTGCGGGATTAAGCCCCTATTATTTACTCAAGCAATTTCAGCGCTATTACGGCTTACCGCCCCACGCTTACCAAATTCAGGCCAGAGTCAGACTGGCCAAGGGCAAAATCAAGCAAGGCACACGGCTGCTCGATGTCGCCCTCGATTGTGGTTTTCACGATCAAAGCCATTTGAATCGGCATTTTAAAAAGACCGTCGGCGTAACCCCAGGACAATTTGCCAAAGAAATAGGCCGCAATATTATCCAAGCCTAAACAACCACTTTAGGTTAATCTGCCATGCTCAGCTTGCTTACTATCCCTAATAACAGGCCGCTAATAACAGGTCTGCCATAACTAAACACTAGTCTCTAAGAAATAGTCGTAACTGAGCGGTAATAACAGAGCAAGCAGACCTTATCCAAGCATTCATTGTTTAACAGCGATCCTCGCGTCGCCGCTATTTTTAGGAGCCAAAGTGACAACCGACAAGCTTATAGAATCTGATGTTTCTCCCGCGCATCCCACAAAAGCCAAGGCTTTTTTAAAAGGCACCTTGGCCATGATGCCGCTGACAATAGCAGTGGTTCCTTGGGGAATTTTAGCGGGCTCCTTCGCCATTGAGGTTGGGCTCACGCCCATTGAAAGCCAAGCCATGTCAGCCATTATCTTCGCGGGCGCGGCTCAGTTAGTGGCGCTCGGCATGGTCAAAGCCGGTATTGGTCTGTGGAGTATCTTAATTACGACGCTACTCATCACCTCGCGCCATCTGTTATATGCGATGGCGATGCGTAGTCAAATCAGTCCCTTGCCATTAAAGTGGCGCCTGACATTGGGCTTTTTGCTCACAGATGAACTGTTTGCCATCGCCAATCAAGGCAAGTTGCATAAGTTCGATCGCTGGTACGCCCTTGGCGGCGGCTTGAGTTTTTATATCGGCTGGAACATAGCGACCTTGCTTGGCATAGTGGCGGGCAATGCTATCGAGAATTTAGGCGAACTTGGGCTCGATTTCGCCATCGCCGCCACCTTTATCGCACTGGTCGTGCCCACGGTAAAAAAGCCGTCGATTCTCGTCTGTGTATTAGTCTCGCTCACTCTCGCTGTGGTATGCGCCTTGTTTGAAATTCAAGCGGGATTACTGATCGCAGCCATAGCCGGAATGACAACTGGCGTACTTTACGCCAAAGTGACCAAGGAAGCGGAACGCGCAGAACAATCCGCAACTGAGCTTGCAAACACACAGGCCCAGACAGAGGCTGACATAGGCACTGGGACTGAAAGTCAGACCGAAACTGAGATTGAAACAAAATCTGCATCAGGAGAAAAAGCATGATTTGGTTAATGATTTTCTCAATGGCAGCGGTTGTGTTTATTAGTCGTCATTTACTGCTCGAACCTAAATTACCGCTGCGATTAAGTAAGGGCACCCAAACTTTTTTAAGTTACTCAGCCCCTGCAGTACTGACCGCTATCTTCGCGCCCATAGTGTTTGTGCAAGAAGGCCAGCTCGATCTGAGCTTAGACAACAGCTATCTCATCTGCGCCGTGGTCGCGACGATACTCGCGCTCGTCACCCGTAACACCTTGCTGACCACAGTGTTGAGTATGGGACTGTTTTTCTTGATCCATTAAGTAAACAACATTAAGAAAACAAAGAGCCAGTGCCAAACAGCGGCACTGGCTCTTGCATCAAGCACTTATACAGCCTCTACCACACTTTTACCCAACCTCATCCCCTCAGATACTCGTGTATCAGAAAATCACTTTCACATTATCTTCCACTGTCTTCATGTCCTATACCCTTATGACTGTATCTATTAGGGTATTGATCTCGGTTTAACTTTCGATATCGCACTCGATATAACTCTTTGCATAAATTATCCATTTAAAAGTTTTTTATATAAAAGTCAGTTTAAATATTAAATACGCCATGCTATTAATATTAATTCACGCACAAAATTAAACTCATTAAAAATTAAAGTAAATACACTACATTATAAAGTTCAAAATACCGTTTAAAAATAAAGCAATTAACACTTTTAACCTAAAATAAACACTATTTAAATTAATCTATTTTTACTTTGTTTAATAAAAATAAAAGTGCTAGTTTTTAGATGTGCCTAGCAGTAATGATTATTTATATGATTTAGGACTACATATAATTGCCATCGGCGCTCTCAATGAAAGGACGTATTTTATTAAAATAAAGGAACAATCATGAGAACAAAATCTAGCCTGAGTATATTAACTTTATCCTGTTTAACCGCACTTGGAACTGTTTCTTTGTTGGCCGAAGCAGCTATTCCTAATACTATTCCAAAACTGTCAATGGTAGAACACGCTGCCCCTGATCTTGATTCGCTTAAAAATGATGTGATTAACGACCCCTCGTTTATCAGCTCGTTATTCTCCTTGGGACACCATCTTGGATATGCATGGGCTGGCGGTACGGCATCCCAGTATGTTGGTGAAGATATCGAAGTCAGAAGAGAATCGAGCAACGAATACAGTCTTAAAGCCCGCTATAACGGAAATGATCCTTATGCAAGCGGCTACAGAGCGAATGAGCGTTTGAAGGTGAATTTACAAAATATCCATTTTGTAACTAATCCTCAAAACCTTCAGTTAGGTTCACCTCAAGTTTATGATCGTGAAGCTATTTATACAGCTCCCGTAGTGATTTACAACTGGGGAGATACCGAAGATACCGGTGTAGCCACCCTAAACTATGATTACACCACTAGCTGGGCCAAAACCGATAATTTCTCTTTCTCCGAGAAAATTGGCGTAACCAATAAATATGAAGTGGGTATTCCAGGAATAGGTGGAGCGAGTTCTGAAATCAGTGCCGAATTTTCCGCCAGCCAAGGTTGGAGTGAAACCGACGGCAAAAGTACAACGATTTCTAGTCAGGCGCAGTACCGAGCAATTATGCCGCCTCGCAGCAAACGTTATATCTCAATCACTCTGTTTAAACAAAAGGCGGATGTCCCATACACCTCAAGTTTATATATGATGTACGATATAAAATATGAGAACTTCTTAAAATGGGGAGGTAATGCACATATTAATCACCCGACAAACAGACCTAACTTCCCTTACACTTTTGGCGGAGCGAATGCGAATAATCTTAATGGGCCAGAAGCCTTAGTCGATCAATATCTTCATCAAGATATAAACGGTTATGGTGTTTGGGATTGGCCTGCAGCGATTAATTCGGCACAGTCAAAAAGTGGCTTTGAGTGGCAATTGGCGAATATAGTTAGACAACATGGCGCACCAATCAGCGGTAAATTTACCGCAATCGATTCGAGTCAATTTAATATCGATGCCAGTGAATCCTATCCGCTAACGGATGAAGACATTGCTAATCGTCCTAAAAGCGCTCAAAAATTAGGACTGAGTCGTAATATTCAAGTTGCCGTCGGCGAAATCCAAAATAATGATGAAGATGGTTTAATCAAAAAACTGAATATTTCGCAATCAAGCGAAGTCATGTTAAACAATTAAAAACGGTGAGTTTAGGCTCTCAATAATAGCTATGATACGATTTTCAGAGAGATCTCGATACAACTAGCAAAATACTAGAATGTTACTAGAAAATTAGAAATGTAAGATAAGCCACTCATTCGAGTGGCTTATCTTTTGCTTCGGCTCGCGCCTTCGCATGTTCATCCATCAGGCAAATATAATCTTCCAGCTCTTGCCCTGGTGCTTGTTCAAAATGACGGTTCAGCCGCACAAGGCCTGTGATGCGATCAACCCTGAAATTACGAAAAGCCGAACGTAGCTCACACCATGTCAGTAAGGTCCAAGTACCACGCCAAAAATAGATGGCGAGCGGGCGCACTTCACGCTCGGTGACATCGAGTTTGACGTCTTGATAGAAGAGTTTGACGTATTCGCGGCGCTGAGCTGAATTACGCAGCGGATCGAGGAATTGGAACTCATTGGAGTCGAGGTAAAAATCCGGTGAAAACATCAAGGATTGATAGGCTTGTAGTCGTTTTGGTAGTACGGCTTCGACTTTAATCATCGCCTGCCTCGCGGCGCTACCAAGCTCCTTGCCACCCCAAGTTTGCACCATACGCATGCCAACTTGAATCGCTTCGAGTTCGGCTTCGTTAAACATCAAGGGCGGAACATTGACCTCGTGGCGCAACAAATAGCCGACACCCGCCTCCCCTTCAATGGGAATGCCACTTAGACACAAATCCTGCACGTCACGGTAAATCGTGCGCGTGGACACCTCTAACCGTTCAGCCAACTCTTGGGCTGTGGTCAGGCGTTTATGTTTAAGAATTTGCACTATTTGAAATAGGCGGTCGGCGCGGCGCATTGACTCTGATTCAATCCTTTAGTTGCCTATCAGTTGATTAAGCATTGTGAGTTTACATAAATCACTGACATATCCTGATACTCACTTGAGTGATATTTTACGATTTAAATCATAAAATCCCAATATAAATCTCAACCTCAGTGGCGCTGAGATAGACTTCAAAATCAGTTTGATAACGTCGCTGATGCGGACAATCGTTAGCACTAAAATAGCCCCACACTTGTCCCCAAAGATCGATAACACACTGGGGCATGTCACCTTGACCGGTGAATTTAAGGTATTTACCGGCTTCAAGCTCAAGCGACGTGAAGTGGTTTGCCTCAACAGGGGCATCAATTGCCTTGCCCACCAGCACAGCAAACTCGCCATTCATGTCTGACTCATAGTCGTAATACACGCCATACATGGGCGAATTGAGCATAGCGGTGAGTTGTGATGATTCAAAAAAGGCTTGCCATAAACCGCCAATTTTAGCGCCATCGGCGGACATTTCGGCCCGATTGTTCGTGCGGGTGCTCAGCCCAAGTAGCGGTCGAGCATCAATATAAACCACGTCCATCTTTGTTTCTTCCATAAAAATCTAAACCCATACTTTAGTTAATTGCGTGATTTTAGCGTCGTGCCTTAAGGCCACGACGCTAATACATTAATCACTCGAGACTACTTATCCTTAGACCACAGACCCACTTTGTTACCTTCGCTATCGGCAAATAACGCGATATAACCACACTCACCGTCTTTTATCGGTGTGACTGGCAGGATAATCGTCACCTCTGCTGCGATAAGTTTATCCACTAAAGGTTGCAATTGTGCGCTGAAATGCAGATACACAGTGCTGCCTTGCATCGATGGCTGACTCATGCTGCATTTGACTAACCCTATGCTCGCCGCGCTCGCATCTTCGGTGACTATCGTCGCATATTCCATGTCTTCCATATCGTCACGTTTAAACTCAACCCCAAAATGCTGCTGATAAAAAGCAACGGCACGGTTCATGTCACTGACAGGAATTTCACCCCAAACTAACGGTGCAATAGATAACATTTTCACTTTCTCCTTGTTGAAAAATATCAATGATTCAAAACCTTATTTATAAAATTCAGGACTGAATCATTAACGGGCGACAACAAGAATAAAACAAGGCTACTGACAGCATGATGTCAGTAGCCTTTTAATAAAAGTGAATGTTGAGGGTTTTGGCCTAGTTAAAACGTTACTTTGGCAAACTGGCTTGGTGCGCCTGAATAAAATCTTCCATGGCTTTGCTCGCCCTCGCTTGGGTACTGGCTAAGGTATCCGTATCGACCATAGTTTCGACCACTTCGTAGTAGCACTTAATTTTAGGTTCAGTACCAGATGGCCTAACGATCACCCGAGCGCCACCCGCTAAGCAATAGGTCAATACATCACTCGGTGGCAAGTCGATTTTCTCAACGCTACCATCGGCAAAACGACGCTCAAGGGCTTTTAAATCATCGGTTGAGAGCACGTCATGCTCACCAATCTTCACGGGGGGATGTTCGCGTAAATAGGCGCCAATATTAGGCGTGTCAGGTTTTAGTGCAATACTCACCTGTGCATTGAGATGGAAGCCATGCTCACGGTAAATTTGCTCGAGTCTGTCCCAAATCGTTTGCCCCTTCGCCACCAGCTCGGCAGTTAATTGGGCAAATGCCACCAGCGCCGACAAGCCATCTTTATCCCACACCATGCTGCCAACTGTGTAACCAAGGGCTTCTTCATAGGCAAACAGGAATTGATCCTCAGGGGACGTTTTCGCGATACCCACATTCATCAGCCACTTAAAGCCGGTGAGCGTGGTAAAGCTTTGCGTGCCAAACCCTTGAGCAATTTTAGATAACAGACTCGATGACACTATCGTAGTGCCCGTAAGTCGCTGATTATCTTTAGCGTGAGATAACAAGTAATGCCCAAAGAGCACACCGACTTGATCGCCCGTTAGCATCTGGTACTCGCCATCATCACGACGCACTGCAACCGCAAAACGGTCGGCATCGGGATCGTTAGCACAGGCGAGCATAGCGCCGTGTTTTTTCGCCTCGGCGATCACTAAATCCATCGCGCCCTTTTCTTCCGGATTGGGGAAGTTCACCGTCGGGAAATCACCATCGGGTTCGCGCTGGGAGGCAACCGAATACACTTGGGTGAAGCCTGCATCTTTCAATACGGTTTCAGCCATATCTGCGCCCACACCGTGCATGGCGGTATAGGCTAAACTGACCTTTTCTGGAGCCGTATGGTTTTGCAGCACCTCAGCTTGCTGCACGCCATGGCGATAGCTTTGGTAAAAATAGTCCTGCAGAATAATTAACTTACCTTGTTTTACCGCCTCATCATGTTCTAAAAACGGAATAGCTTGATTCGCGGCGCGCTCAATTTGCGCGGCAATGCCAGAATCGTGGGGCGGAATAATCTGCGCGCCATTCTCCCAATACACTTTATAGCCATTGTATTGCGGCGGGTTATGACTCGCGGTCACCACAATGCCTGCTGCCGCATTAAAATGTTTCACCCCAAAGGCCACCAGCGGTGTCGGCGCCACTTTAGACGTTAAGCGCACCTTAATGCCCATAGCGGTCAGTACGCTCGCCGCATCATGGGCAAAATTGAATGAGTCGTGGCGACCATCGTAACCAATCACCACACCACGCTCGGCGGCATCTTTAATCTGATCAAGTAGATAAGCACCAAGGCCAGCCGAGGTTTGACGGATCACTAGACGGTTCATCCCCATAGGCCCAGCGCCGACAACACCGCGTAATCCTGCGGTACCAAATTCCAAGCGACCCGCAAAGCGCGCTGCGAGTTCAGCTTCATTGCCGCTATCAATTAGGGTTTGTAACTGGGCTTGAGTGCGAGGGTCAGGATCATTTTCAAGCCAATGGTTTACCTGTAACTGCAGATGGGTATTCATATCACGCCTCATTGAAAATCATTTGCAATCACATTAGGAAAAAGCACGTAGAAGAACAAGCTAATTTGCATTAATTTCAAAATGAGCCAAGGGTATAGCCATAAAAAACGCACTATCTAACAGGTCATGCCAGATAGTGCGTTGGTGTTAACGAGCTTGTTTGATAGCTGATTTACAGTTTAAAAATATTGTCCTTCGCATCTCTGTCGATGAGTTTCACAAAGGGATCGACTCCCACATAACTGGGCTTCTGAGCCAAAGTGATCGTCAGCTTGTTTTCACCACTGACCAGTCTGTGCTTCTCAATTAATAACACCTGTTTATCGTCCTTCAGCTTATCGGGATCGGCACTAAAGGCACCGATATCAATCATGGCATCTAAAGGTTGTTCGGTTTCTTCACCTTTACCACTGGCCACCTTGCGGCTGGCATAGACGGTCAGCTCAACTTGCGTCTTGCCATCAGCCAGAGTCGTCATTACCGCATTGGTTAACCTGAGATCGTAGAGCGTAATCTCATTAAAAGACTCATCGATAAAGCGAGCCTGCGCTTCATCTGCCCCTTGCTCAAGGTAACTCACCAAATCCAATGTGGTTGGGAAAGGATCGTTACGATACTGATAACGCGCTAAAAATGCCTTGAGATTAGCGTTGAGTTTCGCTTCACCTAACACATCTTTAATCGCCATCATCACCACTGAGCCTTTCTGATAATGAATGTACTGCTGATTTTCACTGCGCAGCAAAGGCATCTCTTTTATGGACTCGGATGAACGGCCACGTAAATATCTATCTAATTCATATTTCAAGAATTTACGGATCATTTTATCGCCGTACTTTTTCTCCAACACCATAAGCGCCGAATACTGTGACAAGCTTTCGGATATCACAGCGCTACCCTGTACGTCAGCAGCACCCACTTGATGTCCCCACCATTGATGCGCCACTTCATGGGCGGTGACGTAATACACAGGATCGATATTATCCTCGTTGCGTAAATCAGTGATAAAACCAATACGTTCAGAGTAAGGCACTGTATTAGCGAAACTTTGTGCAAAACTACGGTAACCCGGAAACTCCATGATCCGCATTTGTTTGTGCTGATAAGGCCCAAATGCTTGTGTGTAGTAATCGATAGAATCTTTAACTGACTCTATCATGCGGGCAACGTTCCAAGGGTGATCTGCGTGGTAATAGACCTCAACGGCGACACCATTATGCTCGGTTTTCTCTACCTGATAACGGCCCGAAATAATGGCGTAGAAGTTCACCATAGGGCTGTCCATCGAATAATGGAAATACTGACGCCCATCCTGCTGCCACTGTTTTTGCAAATATCCTGGTGCTAATGCAATTTGATCAGCACTTGTCGAAATAGTGGCTTCAAATTGAATGAAATCGCCATCGACGCCAAAGAAGTTTTGCGTGTAATAGCGGCTGTCTTCAAGTTTGTTCGCACGTGCTTTTTCTGCTAAATCGCGCTTTTGGCGCTCGTGGCGATCCATCAGCTCATAGCCATCTTGATAACCAAAGAGCGGCAATAGCTCGAAGTTATTGATGAAAGTGCCATTTTCAACCACTGACATATCAAAGCCAGATTCAGCAACACCCACCGACTCGCGTACTAATTGGATATCCCCTTGCACCACTTGCCCAGGCTGCACTGGCGTCGAAAAGGTCAGCCAAGTATTACGATAGCGGCTATCAAACTCACCTAAGTTAGCATTAGGAATATTGATTTTTACCGTATCTGCCTGAGTGTGTTCAGGCAACTGCACTAGCATCTTCTCGATCGGTTTATCCGACTTGTTTTGCCATTCAAACATCACCTTAGCGACAATTTTGCGATCTTCAGGGAAAATATCGACATTCGCATTGACCTTAGTGGTCACTAAAATCGGCATGTCTTGGTATTGCTTAAAAGCCTTCTCATAATCGGCTTGCAGATCTGTGGTCTCATCTTGAGTGAGGAACTGATTCACCACTTTGGTCTGGTAGAACAAATAACTACCCATACCCAAAAACACCACTAAGGCAACACTAACAATGGCTTTACCACTATAACCAAGCTGATAACCCAGTAAGCTCAGACGCGTTTTAAGACTCTGCTTCGGTCCGCGATGATACAAACCATAACCTAAAACAAACAGGATAAGGCTAAAAGCCCCCCAGTAAATCATATAGAGTGCATGGCTTAATAAGCCCCAGCCGTAGCCGTTCATATCGGAGTAAGTTAAGGTTGGCGATTGACCAAAGTTATACAGGCTATGGCCAAATCCCCAGCTTGCCATGACAAACGTCGTTAGATAATAAGCAACAAATAGCCCCATACCAGCGTACTTATTTGGGCTAAGCACTTGCAGGAAAAACGCCAGCACAGCAGTCATCAACAGCGGCAAGAGGTAATAAAATCCCAATCGAATAAGGTATTGAGCAATCTCAAGATTGGCTTGACCTTTTATCAGTTGGAAGGCGATGGTGGTACACATGGCGAGCACGTACAGCAAGGTCATCACTATGACCACTGACACGAACTTAGAGCCCCAAAAACTTAAGTTTGATACGGGAACGCTGTCGACGATATCCCCCATTCCTGAACTGCGTTCACGCCAGACGATTTCTGCGCTGTAATAAATCAGCACTATCACCATCAATAACCCCGTCGCGCCGGCAATGTTATCTACCATATCTTGGGTTAGTGGCCAGTTAGATGTGCCATACCAACCAAAATCATCGAACATGGGGCCGACTAAGTTGAAAATAGTCAGCACGCCTAACACCACAAATGGTGCGGTAAACAGCACTTGGCGTACTTCAAATTTAACGCGCGTCCAAAATTGCTGACGACCATTAGGTTCAGTTGCCATAGCCAATTGTGCCAAAGGCACTAAGCTGGGGATGACTCCCGCTTTGTCTGATTTTTTCTCACGCTTCTTAGTCAAGCTCGGCTGACGAAAAATCCCAGAAACCGCCAGTAACACGCAAGCAATCCCAAACCATAACGCGCGGTTTTGCAGCACTAGCCCCGAGAATTCAATTAACTGGTTATTCTTCTCGCTAATGGTCCAATAACGGGTCACTTCAGCAAAAGTGCGCAGCGCAAAGGGATCAAGTAAAGCTGCTATGGTGCGATATTGTGGCTGGCTCGCCATTTCACCCGTTAGGGTATAGAGCACCAACATAGCTACTGCAGTCAGATAAAGCGCCATTAAAGAACGAAAGCGACTTGCCATCGCATAGAACAGAGTGGAGATCAGCAGCAAACTCGGCATGGCGAGCAAAAAATACGGCACAAGATAATTCGATAACACAAATGGCCCAAAGCGGCTCGCATCGACCCATGGCATAAAGGAACCGAGCATTAACCCTATGGGAATAAACGCGAATACCATCATCACTACAACAAAGCTGCCTAAAAAGCGGCCAAATTGATATGCAAATGGCGATAGGGGTTTGCTATAAATCAGCTCTTCCATCAAATGCTGATGATTGCGGATAGCCGTGCTGCCCACAAAATTCACCACGGCAAACATGGAAATTAATCCCATGATCAACATAGTTTGGGTAATACCAAATGGGCTGTTTTTCATCACCTCGCCGCCACTACCAATTTGGATATTGTTAGATGCGACAGATAGAAAACTCATTAAAAACAATAGAAAAGAAACAACATAAAAGGATGGCTGACGTAAATAATAACGCCACTCAAACCTAAGCATTGATAACAACATATTGATATCTCCTTAGGCAGCCTGACGGCGATGACTGTGTAAGGTAGAAAAATACAGATCTTCAAGCCCAGCTGTCGCTGGGATAAATCCTTCGGGGCAGGTCTCTGCCATCACATTCAGTACTGTGCGGCCCGCGAATAAACGCTTAGAAATCACAGGCAATTGCGCTTCGAGCTCCTGCGCCTGCGCTTGACTCACCGTCTTAGTCCAAATCTTTTCCGTTAACTCACTCACTAATTGGTGGGGATTGCCTTGAAGCAAGATCTTACCCGATGCTAATACCGCCATATTGGCGCAGAGTTCAGACACATCCTCAACAATATGCGTCGAGAGGATCACCACTTTTTCCTCGCCTAAACTCACCAGCAAGTTATGGAAACGGTTACGTTCTTCAGGATCAAGACCCGCGGTAGGCTCATCAACAATCAATAACTTAGGATCACCAAGTAAGGCCTGAGCAATACCAAAGCGCTGACGCATACCGCCAGAGAAACCACTCACGGCTTTATTTTTATGCTGATAAAGATTGGTGTGAGCCAGTAATCCTTCAACCGCTTCTTTACGCAGCTTGCTCTGATTAATCCCCTTAAGAATGGCTAAATGATCTAACAGGTCATAGGCGCTAATACGCGGATAAACATTAAAGTCTTGGGGTAAATAACCTAAGGTTTTACGCAGCGCTTGAGGGTCGGCTAATACATCAATACCGTCAAATACTATGCTACCGCTATCTGCACTTTGCAGGGCGGCAATGGTACGCATCAGTGATGACTTGCCCGCGCCATTGGGTCCAAGTAAACCAAACATCCCTTTGGAAATCGTTAAATCAACACCATCGAGTGCTTTAACACCGTTATCATAGGTTTTAGTGAGATTAGAAATAGTCAGCATGCTTCCCTCTTGCTTCTGTGAGTTCAAAATACCGACAAACTATCACATAAACTTAACCCTTACAGTAGTTATCAAGATATTCATGCACTTACAGAATGCTAGCCAGAAAAACAAACTGTATATTGTGAATCACTAAAATAGCAAAAGGGACTCTATTTGAGTCCCTTGTTATTGAAATACAATATAAAAGTAGAAATATGCCGTCAAATCTGAGATGGCGTACTAAATACAATTAGTTACATAAACTTCAACATTAGCGAGAAGGTAAAGTGCCCTCGAATACGCGCACTTTGATGTTCTTTTTCAGGTTATCTTGGTCTTCTTGCCATTCTTGCCACTGGGTGAGACTGATGCTGAGCTGCAATGAAAAGTCAGTAGAAATCCACTCTTTTTGCCCTTGGGCATATTTAGGTACGGGGACTATGTTGCTTGGTCCAACAAAGGATGCTGAGCACATAAAGGTTTTGAAATACACTTGGTCAATCGATAAATCGAGGGCGCTGGGCGATGTTAAGCATTGACCACTGCCCGGCTCTTGATACGAGGCAAATTGGTACATGATTGCCGGAGTATTATTAGTGCTATCAGGAACGGATGCGGTTTGATGGCAAGATAAACAGCTACTTAATGCGTTATCCGCAGGGCCATTTAAACGTCCGTTACACCCTAAGTGTCCCGCATTGGTGTGCTCATTCAAGCGACCAACGACCTCTTGAAATACAGCGCTATCCTTAAGCCCTGTGATTGGGTTTTGAGGGAATGCTGCCGCTCCCACTGTGGCTGGCGGCGTGTCATTACCCCACATTAACCCCAGTGGGGAGATACGATCCCAAGGATTTTTCTCTTTCGCTTTAAACTGACCATCGGCGACAAAAGTGCCATAGGCCCAGCCCACGGGCGAGCGGCTGTCACGCACTGCGATGTCAAACTGTAATAAGTACACATCGGCGACAGAGCGCGGGCATTGCTCTGTTTCCTGTTGGAAACTGCAAGCACTGCCATCGGCATTTTTACATTCGCAGAAATCACTGGCACTGATATTGGCTTGCCAAACGGGTACGTTTTCGAGGAAAGGATAATTATTGGGCGTTGCTGTGGTGAACAGTAATTTGCCGATCACACTGCCTTCATTAAATACAAAGTTTTGCTGCGGCATTACAGGTGACGGCGCTCCTGTCCATACCTTGCTAATGCTATTTGCCGCCTGAGGATTATAAAACCCCACCGCCCACATAGTGGTTTTCAAATCGCCTTGGCCTTTTATCTCCATAGTGACGGGGGCTTCGCGGGTCAAGCCGTGGATAAATTCCCGCCCACTCATAGGATCATAGGTCTGATAGGGAATATGGTACCAAGAGCGTACCTTGTTATTACACAAATCCCAGTCCTTACTGATATCGCCTTTGTCGATGTTCCCCTCTTGAATATACTTCATCACAGCCCAAAGGTATTTCCACGCTTGGGTATTTTTCTCTGACTCACTCAGACTTTTATCGAAGGGATTGAATTCAAGCCAAGGTGCAGCATTATCTTGCTGCGCACTCGAATAGGCGTCGCTCAAGCTAAAAATAGGTCCCTTCCAGCCCGAATAAGCTTGGTTGATGATGACTTGATTGTCCCACATACCTGTTTTATTGAACGCGGGGTCTTGGAAGTAACTTGGGTAAGCTCCAGTACAAGTGGAAGTTACATTAGATGCTGTATCAGTTGCTTGTTTGTCTGCAGCTTTTGCACTGACAGTAGTCAATGAACAAACTGAGAGCATGAGTATGGCGGCAATGTTAAGTTTCATAATATCGTCCTTGAAGAGTATTAGTCCTAAAAACTCCCTTTGTGAGTCTCGGCACAAGCGGCGACTCAAAGTAAGCATAGACTAATTTTTAATATCCTCATTTTTTAACATCCTCTATAAAGCTTAACGATTCGGATAGTAAGAATATAAAAAAGGCCGTTTAGCATGGGCTAAACGGCCAAGAGATTCGTTATTGGACTCGCCACGAGTCACGCAAACTATTTCCCTATTTATCGATTTCTTGGCCGCGCGTTTTCCACAACGAGAACAAGACCCCTGCGACTAACAGGCCGAACGTCACCCCAAGAGACAGTGCGGTTGGAATAGTAAAGTCCACTATTCCCTCGTGATTGAAATACACTAAGCCCACTTTCACCCCGATAAATACTAATACCACCGACAACGCGTATTTAAGGTATTCAAAGCGGTGCACCATGGCCGCCAAGGCAAAATACAAGGCACGTAGCCCCAAAATCGCGAAGATATTCGAGGTATAAACGATGAAAGGATCTTGGGTAATCGCAAAAATGGCTGGAATACTGTCGACAGCAAACACTAAATCCGCGGTTTCCACTAAGATCAACGCTAAAAATAACGGCGTCGCCCACCATCCTTTTGATAACTGATGATCTTCACCCCGTACCCAGAACTTCTCCTTATGCAGTGTCGGCGTAAGGCGCATCTTAGTGCGTAACCATTTGTAAAACTTATTATCTTGGATATCACTGTGCTCGTCATTGGAGAAGAGCATTTTCACACCAGTGAAAATCAAGAAGAGTCCAAATAACACCAGTACGCCTTGATACTGGGCAACGAGCACTGCGCCAAGGCCAATCATAATCGCGCGTAGCACTATTACACCCAAAATACCCCAGAAGAGCACTCTGTGTTGGTATAAACGCGGAATGCCTAAACTACTGAAGATTAAGGCGATAACAAAGACGTTATCCATAGACAGCGATTTTTCAATCAGATAACCCGTCAGATATTCCATACCCGCCGTTGAGCCCTTGTACCACCACAGCCAAGCCCCAAACAGTAAGCCCATACAGATATAAAAGGCTGAAAGCTTTAAACTTTCGGCCACAGTAATTTCATGCTGCTCTTTGTGTAATACGCCAAGATCGAAGGCTAATAATGCCAGCACAAAACCGAAAAACATCAACCAAACCCAAAGCGGGTAACCCACAAATAGGGTGGTAAAAAACTCCATAAGTCTCCTTAAAAACCAACATAACGGTTGAGTAAAATCAGTACAATTGAGCAGATAGACATTAACTCATTGTAAAAATATAAACTGTGAAACCATATATAAAAACGCAACCATCAAGATTAAAATTCTTTTATAATCAATATGATTTCACTACATACTTACACTTATTCTTAGAATAAAGTCACAGCTCAATCACAGCGCTTCCCTAAGCAAATCATCTAACCCATCTATTCGTCAGATTCATTTAGATGACGGCCTCGAACGAGTACGAAGATGTTCTCAAATAGTACAAAATCGCCACACCGTCTATAGAAGGACGAACAACAGCGAAATCAAGGCTAAAGACGCTAACCTAAAACTGCCACAGTTGAATTCTGGCCACTATGTAGCACTCATTTCTTAACTGGAAATGAATTAATTGAGCCACAGAATCTGGCTCAAAAGCAGGTTAAGCACAGTTTCAAACAATGGCGAAATGGTGAACTAAGCAAAATATTCATCAGTTTCAACCCCCTTGGCTGTTCCATATCATCCGAGTGTGATTAACTGCTGCAACAGCGCCGTCTTTTAGCGATCAAAAGCGCCGCGATAATCACAAATAATGAAAAATAATTAATAAAATTCATTACGATAAAATGAATCATTAGCTGCTCGGCGCATAAAGTGCCAGCATTGGGAGTCTTAAGTGTCAACAGAACAACATCCGCCACACGCTATGCAAGGCCCACAGGGTTCGCCCCCGCCAGAAATGCTCTTTGGGCATCCTAAAGGCTTGTTTGTCTGCTTTTTTACCGAAATGTGGGAACGCTTTTCCTTCTACGGCATGAAAGCGTTACTGTTTCTTTATCTGATTAAATATCATCTGTTTACCGACGAATTTGGCTATAACGTCATTGGTGCTTACGGTGCCTTAGTGTACGCCATGCCCGTGGTCGGTGGTTTATTGGCCGACCGCTATATCGGCATGCGTAAAGCGGTGATCTTCGGTGGTATTTTGTTGGTCCTCGGCCACTTAGGCATGGCCTTTGAAGGCCATCAAGCGGTTATCGTCGCCGGTGAAGTTCAGCGCGATGAGCAAGCACTGCAGGTGTTCTATTTATCCCTCGCCTTAATTATTGTCGGAGTGGGCTTTTTAAAACCTAACATTTCAACCATCGTCGGTCAGCTGTATCCCGAGTCATCTCCAAAGCGGGATTCAGGCTTTACCATTTTCTACGCTGGCATCAATTTAGGCGCCACCTTGGCCCCACTGATTTGTGCTTATTTAGGTGAAACCTATGGCTGGAAGTACGGCTTTGGTTTGGCAGGTTTAGGAATGTTAGCGGGATTGTTGGTGTTTATTCGGGGTAAGAAACATCTACAAGGTTTCGCCGAACCCAGAGATCCCGCAAGAATTTTAAAGAAAACCGCCGGCATCACCATAGAGCAATGGATTTACTTAAGCGCAATTGGCAGCGTAATCATAGTCTGGGGGTTGATTCAAACCCACTCCCTTGTGCTTTCTATTAGCAGTTTATTACCCGCTGTGAGTCCAGTGATCTGGTTTTTGCACTCAGTATCTCTGGTGCTCGCCCTCGGGATTGGCTGGTTTATGGTGAAACACTGTAATCCGATTGAACGTCAACAGATGTCGGCTTTGCTGCTGTTCATCGTTGCGGGTTTGATCTTTTTTGGTTTATATGAACAAACCTATGGCTCATGGGTGGCATTTTCGGACCGAGTGATGGACCGTAATATGCTCGGCCTCGAATGGAGTGCGGGACAGTTAACCTTCCTCGGCGCCTTCTTTGTGATCAGTTTATCGCCCATCTTCGCTTGGCTCTGGCCTGCCCTCGCCCGTAAAAATTGCGATCCGAGTAAACCGGTTAAAACCGCACTCGGCATTTTGTTCGCTGGTTTATCCTTTATGGTGCTTGTGCTCGGGATCCAGATGCCATTATCGAATGGCTTAGTGAGTATTTGGTTCTTAGTCGCGGCTTATTTTGTATTAGAAATCGGCGAGTTATTGCTTTCGCCCATAGGCTTATCTGCCGTGACTCAGCTGTCGGTAAAACGCGTGGTCAGCCTGATGATGGGCGCTTGGTTCCTCGGCACTTCATACTCTGAAATCTTAGCCGCCGAATTAAACAAGCTCGCCGCGATTGATACCCAAGGTGGCGTAATAAGTGACGTACCGAGTGCGATGGCGCTATATGAGCAACTGTTTATCTTCTCGGCGCAAATTGGTGTGGTAATGGCATTAGTCTTCTTTGCCCTTGCGCCATTAATGAAAAAAATGATGCACGAGAACACAGCAACAAATTAAGTCAAAGAATTTAAAAGGAAAAGAAAAGAAAGGAAACTTGGCTTACTTTCGCCCTCTAAGGCGACGGTAAGCCAAGACGATGAGGTGCAAAGCCAATAGCCCCGTAAAAGCCGCGCAGAAAAACAGTAATGCAATCGAGTTTACATCCCTAGGCGCATCACGATAAAGCCACCACCATAGCGGCCAACCGATAGCCGACAAAGCGGTAAGCTGCCACATACAGCGTTTACAGCGACCCATCTTTTGTCTGAAAATCTCCGTTTTACAATCACCGCAACTCATAAGTCCCCAGCTAAACTATGCCCACAATAAGAGTACCAATAAGAGTGCAAATAAGAGCAGGCATATTGAATTTCAAGCACACTCAGAAACTCATGACTAATAACACTAGAGTGACGCTTTAAGTCTTGCCATCCCTTCAGTGATAGAGACAAGTGCGCGATAGCCTAAATCTCGCTTGGCGGCGCTAATATCAAAATAATGGCTGCAGGATAACTGCCTTGCCACGAAGCGCGTCATCATGGGCTCTTCTTGCTTCTTTAGCAGAAAATACACAGTTTCCAGCACTGTGCCCGCCACATAGGCCACAGATTGCGGCACGCGCTTAGTGACTGGCGGCAAAGCATCGCAGGCCAAAATCAGATTGAGCATTTTGGCCATAGTGATGGGTTCATCGTTACTCAAAAAATAAGCTTTCCCTTGACACTTAGGCTTTGCTTGGCAAAGTTCAAGCGCGGCCAGCACATGGGCATAGGCAGCGTTGTCTATGTAGATGGTATCGACTAGCTTATCTTCGCGGCCAACCAGTTTAAGTTTATTTAAACGGCCGCGCGCCAGAACTCGAGGCACGAGATGGGGGTCGCCAGGACCCCATATCAAATGCGGCCTGAGCGCGACGGTTTTTAACGCATAGGGTGCAGTGGCTTGAGTCGTCACTTGGCTAGATAATTGAGTCACATCAGGATTCTCAAGTGGCATGTCACCCACTTGATTGGCATCGAGCATCATCTTTTCAGCGATGGCTTTAGAGTGGGCATAATGATTCAGGAATCTGGTGGCATAGGGAGTAGACTCATCAATACCTGATTCATCCTGCCCAGCAAAGGTCACACTCGGGGTACTGGTATAAACTAACTTATCTATTTTTAATGCCTTACAAGCGGCAATCACATTGGCAGCACCCTTCACATTTGGGCAAAAATAACTGTCTCTATCGCCCCAAACGCCGGCTTTAGACGCCACATGGAACACGATATCGCAGCCTTGCATCGCCTGTTGCAGTTGGTCTTTATTGACTAAATCCCCTTGCAGCATGACTACGCCCAGCGCTTCAAGTTCGGGATAGTGCCCACGGGCAAAACCTGTGACCTTAATGCCCGCGGCTAACAATCTCAAACAAATCGCTTTACCTAAAAATCCCCCCGCTCCCGTGACAAAGGCGTGTTGCACTTTAAGGGCGAGCTGCGCGAGTGCCGTTTGTTCAGCAGCATCAAATTGCGCAAGCGTCGTGCTCTTGATTGGGTTTATCGTCATTTAGGTATCAACCTTTCGTTTGCAATTGTGCCCAAACGGCTAATTTTTCTCTAAAAATCTTGGCATTATGCCGCACATCCACAGGAAAATCAGGATGAATAAGAAAACGTCTTATGCCCTGCGTCTGGGCAAATTGCTCAGCGATGGTAATCAAATCTTGATAAAGCTGCTCGCTCTTATTACACACCAATGATTGGTCGAGTTCGATACAGATCAAAGGCTCTATCTCGTTCGCCACTTTCACTCCAACTAAGGCAGAGCGCTTCACATTGGGATGGGTATTAAAAATGCGCTCGCAGGGAATAGAATAATAACGCTTTACCAACTGGCCTTTACGGGTGGTATCGACTCTGTGGGCCTTGCGACCGCACATCCACAGAAGACCTTGATCATCAAGATACCCCAAATCGCCCATGCGGTGTCTAACGGTATTGGTTGCCAAGTCCCAAATCTTGGCCGCCGCAGTCGCGCTATTACCTTGGCTATCGTTTTGGCTATCGTGCTGACTATTGTTTAGATAATAGGACTGACTCACCATAGGCCCCTGCACCACGATTTCACCGATTTCACCGTTATTCAGCACTAAGGCCTCATCCCACTCTTGGATAACGGCTTCGCTGATGCCTATGATACGAATCGTCACGCCATCGATAGCGCCGCCGACACAAATGCCGCCGCCGTTATCTGTGATATCTGTGGTGGCAAATAACGCATCGCTAGCAATCATGCTGATCGGCAAAGATTCGGTCGCACCGTAGGAATTTAAAATCGGCACGCCTTGGCTCAGCATCTTGCTAAATCGGGCGATGGAAGCAATGGTGGCTGGCGCACCCGCAGAAATGACCCGCTGCACGCTGGGCAGTTTATGCTGTTTTTGTTCACCTGCGCGGCCTAAACGTTCCAGCAAGGCGGGATTAACAAAGATGTTGCTGCATTGATATTTCTCAATCGCGGCAAACAGGAATTCGGGATTGGCGGTGATGGGTTTGCTGGCATCCATTTCTGGAACGATCGACGCCATACCCAGTGCGGGGCCAAAGAGTGAAAACAGCGGAAACGTCGCTAAATCGCGCTCTCCATGGCAAATGCCATAATCGTTTTTTAACGCTTGAATTTGCGCCTCAAACATCCCATGGCTATACACTACGCCCTTAGGCGTGCCGGTACTGCCACTGGTGAATAAAATGGCCGCCATCTCATCAGATTTGAGCATCACCATGGGGTATTCAGCATGTTGGGCTTGGGTATGTTGAGCCGAGGCGTTTCGTGAAGAGCTGTTTTGCAGCAGAGTCGATAAACTGATGGCGCCAGTAGCGATGCGCATTAATCGTGCAGCTAAGCCTGTTTTGCCGCCATCAACATTGAGCAATGACTTAATGCTGCCCTTACCCCAACCAAATAACCGTCTGGCGATATGGGCTTTAGGAATACCGATAAAGGCATCGGGCGCGGCTTCGGCAAAACACTGCTTAAGATTGTTAATCCCCATGCCGGGATCAACTAAGATAGGAATAACCCCCGCTTTAAACAGCGCAAAAGTAAGTGCAAAAAAATCCAGACTCGGCGTGACCATAAGCACAGCTTTCATGCCGCGCTCAATACCATGGGCGTTTAGCGCAAAGGCTATCGCATCGCTTTGTCTATCTAGATTGAGAAAGTCCAACTCGCTGTAACGCAAATTCGCCACAGAAGCGCCCTGAGCGCTTTGTACTGCTACCGCAAGATGATGGGGAATAGCATGGGCGGCTTGCTTGAGATGACGACAAATATTGGCGTCACTGGTCAATACTGACGCAGAAGTGCCCGTTAAAAGTGACTTTTCCAACGGCGTCACTACAGCAGCCAACAAAGGAGTCACTTCAGTCTCAAGCAAGGTCGACATTAACCTACGGCCTGTTCGGACTGCGCAGCTGCTTGGTCGTCGGCCATAAAGCCTTTGATATAGGCAATCACTTCATCGCTGGCATCTTCCAGAATGTAGTGACCACAATCGGCAAACTCATGCACGGTCGCATGGGGCATATGCTGACGCCATTTTGCTAAAAAATGCTTATCGAATACAAAGTCCTTCAGGCCCCAGCAAATCAAAGTCGGCACTTTGGCAAACTGCGGTAAACTCGCAGCGATATCAGAGACTAACTGATAGTTTCTATCGCCTTCACGCAGCGGAATATCCTGCACAAAACGCAGCGTCGAAATGCGATTGGCCCAAGAGTTAAACGGCGCGACATACGCCTCACGAATGTATTTGGACATAGGCTGGCGCTTCACGCCCACATATGAGGCGATAGACGAAAAGGCATTAAAACCACGCACCAGCACTGTGCCTAGCAGGGTATTACGACAGATCCACAGCGGCCAAGGAAACGGCTTAGTCTCAGGCAGATGGAAAGCACCCGTGTTCAAAATCACTAGGCGTTTGATACGCTCAGGATAACGCGCCGCATAACCCATACCTATCATGCCGCCCCAGTCGTGTACAACTAAGGTAATGTTTTCTTTCACATTCAGGCTATCGAGCAGGGCTTCGAGATCGTCGATACGGTTCTTAAGGGTATAGTCATAGCCGCTATCGTCGGGCTTATCCGACAGACCACAGCCGATATGATCTGGCACTATGCATTGATGCGTATCTTTTAAGGCGCTCACGAGATTGCGGTAGTAAAACGACCAGCTAGGATTACCGTGAACCATCACCACAGGTTCGCCTTGGCCCTCGTTGATATAATGCAGCTTGTTGCCATTACGGCTAAGAAAATGACGTTTAAAAGGCAACAGAGTGTCTAACATGACGCTTCCTATCTTTTGTTCTATTTATGAGAGCGAATAATGGTTTATTTTTAGCAGGCTTAGCTTATCGACTGAACGACAGACTGAGCTATCAACTGAATCATGAACTGACTTCATTTACTCGAATGTATTCTAGCCATCAAGCAAAGGCGTGAAAAGGTGCACTGCACCCTACCACTTAATGCCTAACATCATGCAATTCAATCCACTGCCTATGCCTAAAAAGCTCACTTGATCGCCCGCTTGTAAAAAGCCTTGATCGTGCGCCATGGCGGCGGTCACAGGTAACGACACTGTGCCCATATTGCCCAGCAGCTGATACGTAGGAAATTCTTTCTCGGGGGGAATATTTAACGCGCTAAGCACTTGCTTACGGTTTGAGGCGCCCACTTGATGGCAAATCACTTTGTCCACTTGCTCAACCAGCCAATTACGCTGCTCAAGGAAATGCTCCCAAGTGTGTTTAGCTAGCTCAACGCCTTCTTTGAGAAGCGTCACCGCATCGGTACGCATAAACTCGCGGTACAGATTGTGCCCCACTTCCTGCAGACCCCATTGACACAACTGGTGGTGCTCAGGCGCCGATAAGTGCGATGCACCCAGCAATTGATGCTGACGCACATTTGTCAGCGGCAAACTGCCGTCGGTAAGAATAACTGCCACTGCGCCAGAGCCACCGGTTAAGGTCGCCAGCGACTGGGCAAAATTCTGCATAGTGGGATCGGCCAGCATGTTATCGATAGTGACATCGACAATATCCCGCGCCGATTCACAGGACACCACCATACCCGCCTTGATTTGACCCAACTCAATACGGTTAGCGATATCTAAAATACCCGATAACACCCCAAGACAAGCGTTGCTGATATCGTAAATGGCGGTGTCTTTTGACACGCCCAATTCGGCAGCAACACGACACGCGGTCGCGGGTTCATGTTGATCGCGGCACACGCCGGTATAGACAACAGCACCTAAATCGGCGACATCAATCCCAGTTTCAACCATGGCTTTACGGGCAGCTTTAATCGCACCGTCGGACAATTGATGTCCTTTTGGCCACCAGCGGCGTTCAGTAATCCCAGTCAATGCGGCAAGCTGTCCCATTGGAATACGGAACTTTTGATACAAAGGAGCAAGACGAGACTCTAGCTCACTACTGGAAACCACAACAGGCGCCAGTTCATAGGCCAGGCTATTAATAAATACGCGGGAATATTTCATGAAACTGTTTTATTCGCTCACTAGAATGACTGACCAACAGGTCAGCTTTCAGTTGTTATTCGTCATTAATGCGACATTTGAACAAGAAAAGCCCGATGATTCAATAAAAAACCATCTTCAGTGTAAGACTTGTCTCACAGCGCAGGTTCCAAACACGACGGCCCTGAATTCACTATCACTAAACTTAAATGCGCTAATATAGAAATACTTCATAAAAAACATCACAGTACAGCATATTTTCAGACACTCAAAATTATACTGACATTTTTTGCGCTAAAATCAGCGAATTTCTTGGTGTGACGCTGTTTGCACAAAATTCACCCACGCAAACACCATATCCTTGTTCCTGCAAAAAACAAGCGCGATCTAAGATTAACCATTGCTCGAGTACAGTGCGAAACAAATGCGCCACTAAATCGATGCGGCGAGTTAATTGTTGTCTTTGTCGCCCTATCTCAAGCCAAGCCTCAAAATCCTTGTTTTTGGCTAAATTAACGGCCTTAGTCTCGGCCGCCCACAGGCAAAAATCAGTAAAACTGCCGCTCAACTGACTCTGTTTTAACGAGGGTAAAGGTAAATATGCGTCGATTTGTCTACATTGACGTTGCAGTGCATCAAAGCCTAAGCGCCACGCGATTTCTTGATGGCGCAGCGCCTGTTGTTTGGGATTGGCGATCACGCTCTGCTGCAGCGGTAACTGTAAATCATGGCGACTGAGTTTTAGGCTGCTCTGCTGAGCAAGATTGGATAACGGCTGATAATGGCTCGCGTGAATTAAATGATAACAACAGGGGGAAATCGCCAGCGCCTGCGTGCCCGCCTCGGCCGCCAGCGTTAACAGCCGAACATGCAAATCACCGCAGGCATGCAATGCAACCGCTTGCTGCCGTGCGATTAACGGATTGGCTTTTGCGGCGTGTTGAGCTGGTGCTTCAACTGTAGTAATGGATGTGGTTATGGATGTGTTTGTCGCGGCATGTTCTGCACCAATAGCAAAGGCATCGGCGCAAATAAAGGTTTGTGACAACTGCCACTTATCGGCAAAGGCCTGCCCTGCTTCACATAATGGCGCTTGCCATTCTAAGCTCACCACTTCGGCGCCGCGGGCTTTAGCAATCAAGCGGCCCAAATGCCCTTTACCCGCACACCATTCCAGCACAGGTAAATTAAGCTGGGGTAAATGCTGCACAAAGGCGGTAATTTGCTGCCATTTACGGCCTTTGATGTGCGCACTGAAATGCGCTTCATCGTCAAAGGACAAGCCACCTTGCTGCGCTGCGGTGTTATCCGCAAGCGACGGTTCAGCCACGCCAGCCTTATCAGTAACCGTCTTATCGTTAAAAACCGTACGTTCGGCAATGGATGCGGTGAGCAATGACAAGTCCCAATCTTGGCCTAATGTCCTAAGATCGTGACTTAATGCCGGTGACAACGCTTTAACCAGCAAAGATTGCTCGGCATCGAGTCCATCCAGCTCATCGTCAGCCAGCGCCCACACAGCTTCGGCCAACTGCGGAAAATCCTGTGCCCAAGGTAAAGCGTTCACTTCAAATGCACGCACTTGCCACAGGGCTGCACTCTGTTCAAGCAACTGATTAAGTTCGCTAAATTTCTGTGAGTAAGTGAGTTGTTGCTGCAGATTATCTTGGTTCACGTCATGCCCAGTGT
This sequence comes from Shewanella vaxholmensis, assembly GCF_031932135.1. Classification (NCBI taxonomy): domain Bacteria; kingdom Pseudomonadati; phylum Pseudomonadota; class Gammaproteobacteria; order Alteromonadales; family Shewanellaceae; genus Shewanella; species Shewanella vaxholmensis. The sequence continues at coordinate 7,339 of NZ_JAUOEV010000005.1, read as the reverse complement.
AAAAAATACATGTCTAACCTTAGGCCAAGGGAATGCGCCCTAAAGATGACTTTATGCGAAAAAATGTTAGTATCACGGCCTTTAAACACTCAACCATATTGTTAACTGAGAAGACTCGGTTAACTAACCATAAGGCTCCAGAGGACACCTATGCTTTCACCTTGCGTCGCACGCTGCGGTTTAAATGACGAAGACTACTGCATGGGCTGCTTTCGACATATCGATGAAATCGTCAGTTGGCGCACGAGTAGCGAAGCGCAACAGGCGGCCATTTGTCAGCAACTCCCCGCCCGCAAAGCCTTATTTGAAGGCAGTGAAAACCAGCATATTTTAAGCCGCGATAAATGGTTAGCTGCCGAGGCGCGTTTAACCGACAAGGACTAAACCCGTCCGCTAACGCCACCTTCTCCGCAATATCATCCTACTAAAAAACTGCAAGACTATTTTTTAAGCATTGATTTCAAGTCGGCAAAGGGATTGTAGGTCGCCGCCGCTTGTTTCGTTTCAGTGGTGCTGCCATAGCGGATCAGTTCTTCGAAACGAGAATGTTCGTTATCGTGGCAGTACAGGCACAATAACTCCCAGTTTGAACCGTCTGACGGGTTGTTATCGTGGTTATGATCGCGATGATGCACTGTCAGTTCACTTAAGTTTTTCGGGGTAAACTCGCGTGTACAACGGCCACATACCCAAGGATAAAGTTTTAACGCCTGCTCACGGTAACCGCCCTCACGCTTAGCTTTGTACTCCCGCGCATCGGCTAATACTTTATCTAACTTACTCTGGCCTGGCACTGATGACATAGTGTAATCCCTAAAACAAACCCTAAAAAAATTGCCCCAAGGATAATCCGAGTTATCACTTGGGGCAATATCTCCCGCACTTTGCGGGTTAATGGTGCGCGATTTGTAGACGTAAATGGCTAAACCGACTTACGTTACTGGCTTAGCTAACTTAGCTTACGTTACTTAGCTTATGTGGGCATGATCGGCATTCGACAGATGCAAGTAGTGTAAGTATTTTTCATACTGAGTCACCACATCCGCGAGGATTTGCTCTTCGGTATACCCCATCACATCGTAATGCTGACCACCTTGTTCTAAATACACTTCGGCGCGGTAATACAAGGTATTGCCCTGCTCGATTTCAGTCCCTATCGGGTTAGTGATTTCGAAACAACGGGTGCGTACTCCGTAAACAAAGGGCAAGTTCACCTCATTGCTGATCACCAAGCGTACGCGGCCATCTAAGTATTCGAGATCCGCCACTATACCTTTGGTCATAAAGTGTTGACACACCTTAGATAAAGCGGGTGTCGCGACATTGTTCAAGAACACTTGCGCTTCTTCATGGGTGGGATGCGAGACGAGCACGCCAATGCGTTCTTCCCAGCTCATGTTGGTTTTGGCGTACTGCACACTGGTATTGTGTAACTGCACACTGTTGATCTTAAGCCAGTCATTCTTCAGGGCTTTAAATAATCCCAGACACATGAATAACATCACCACGAGGAACGGCATGGCACTGGCGATAGCCGCCGTTTGCAGCGCCTGTAAACCACCAGCCAACAACAATACCGAGGCCACAACCCCTTGCAATAGAGCCCAGAAGATCCTCTGCCATACAGGCGCATTGTTATCGCCGCCCGAGGTCAGATTATCAATCACTAAGGATCCCGAATCCGACGAGGTTACAAAGAAGGTCACGACTAAACAAATCGCAATCCCTGAGAGTAAGGTCGGGAACGGCATGTGCTCGAAAAACACAAACAAGGCCACTGACACATCGGTATTCACCGCCTCGGCAAGGTAGGTTGCGCCTTGATTCATAATCGAATCAATCGCAGAGTTACCAAACACTGTCATCCATAGGAAGGTCAGCGCCGATGGCACAAATAACACACCAATCAAAAACTCACGGATGGTACGACCGCGGCTCACACGCGCAATAAAGGTACCGACAAAAGGTGACCAAGAAATCCACCAGCCCCAATAGAGCAAGGTCCAGCCGCCGAGCCAATCTTCCTTATGTTGATAGGCGTACAAGTTAAAGGTTTTACCAACCAAATCACTTAAGTAACTGCCGGTGTTTTGCACAAAGGCCTGCAACAGCATGACTGTAGGGCCCAAGATCAAGACGATAAGCAATAAGATAATCGCGAGGCCAAGATTGAGTTCGCTTAAGCGTTTGACGCCTTTGTCGAGGCCAGAAAACACCGACAGCGTCGCGAGCAAGGTAATGCCGATGATCAAGCACACTTGCACTACTGCGTTATTAGGTAAACCTTCAAATAGATAACTCAAACCCGAGTTAACCTGCAACACCCCAAAACCCAGTGATGTCGCCACCCCAAACATAGTGCCGAGCACGGCAAAGGTATCGACAATATGGCCAATAGGACCATAAATGCGTTCACCAGTTAAGGGATAAAGAGCACTTCGTGGCAGTAGCGGTAACTTATGACGATAGGAGAAGTAGGCCAGACTCAATGCCACTACGGCATAAATCGCCCAAGCATGCAGTCCCCAATGGAAGAAAGTAATCTTCATCGCCTCTTTAGCGGCGGCGAGACTCTCAGGCGTAGCATCTGGCGGCGCCAGATAGTGCATTACAGGTTCGGCAACCCCAAAAAACATCAGGCCAATACCCATACCTGCCGAAAACAACATGGCAATCCAGCTTTTATAGCTGTAATCCGGCACAGAATGATCTGGCCCGAGTTTGATATCACCAAAGCGACTGACCATGACAAAGATGATAAAAATCAGGAAAAACGCCACGCTCAGAATGTAAAGCCAACCGGCTTTCACTTCTATCCATGACTGTATTGATCTAAAAACGGTGTTAGCCTCTGTGGGCCATACTGCACAAATCATCACCATCAAGATGATGAAAAAGACCGACGAATAAAATACCGGCGGATTAATACTCGACTTGATCGACATTGACTCTCCCTATTTCTAGCGGGTTCACTCTCCAAATATCTCAGCGCACCAACGGAGAGATAGAACAAAACTTATACTCATAATATGTTTAATGCTGCGGGGCTCATCTATGACCAGTATGGGCTCAATCCCACAGCTCAATGCAACGACTCGCTATGGCTAAACGTGACAGGATCTGAAAAACGGGATTAACAACACACGACTTTGACAGCCGATGATTGATGGATAAATAGCGTTAACACCACTAAGGCAGTCAAAGCATGCCTTTAGCATAAAACAAATTTATAATTAGAATATTTAGCACAAAAAATGGCGACCATATTGGTCGCCAAAAAATTATACCACAAAAATCATCAAATTTAATTTTAAACGCTAAATCGCTTGAACCAACATCCGATTACTTAGTAGGTGTTTGCGAAATGCCAGCGGTTAAATTAAAGCGCATCGCCTCTTCAAACGACCAGTCGACCATGATTAGATCGTCCCGTTTGATCAAGCTAGTCACGCCCGCCATTTGGTAACTCAATTGGAACAACACAGGCACCCAATCGCCCTCAGGCAACGCATCTAACAAAGGCTGCGGCGGCGTATCTGTCATGATAAATCCCACCACAAAACTGCCATTCGCCTGCTTCACTAACACTGTCTTTTGGCTGGTCGGCTTGCCATCACGATTCATCAAAGAAGCAATATCACGGATACTGCCATAAACCGATTTAAACAATGGGAAACGCATCAACTGGCGCTCAAGCCAGCCATAAAGCCACACAATCGGGCTGACTGAAAACAACAGGCCCACCGCAAAAACTAATGCCACCACCAGTATAAAACCGGCGCCGACAAAGTGTTGGTTAATCCCTACCAACTCTAAAATCACAATTCCTAAACCATCTAACGATACAAACAACGACCAAAACAGCCACAAACTCAAGGCCATAGGTAATAGATTCATCAAGCCGCGGGCTAAGGTTTTCTTCATCACTCTCTCATTCGGTCATAGGGATATAGTAGGCACAAAATATTTACGCAAAAAAACGCCACAAATGCTACCACAGAGTCACTTTTGCACCAGCACATGATGTAAGGTATCTGACTCTTATTCGTCTCAAGTGTAGAGATAGCGTTCAAAATCAGAGCCCACTCTGAGCCATTCTAAGGAAAGTAAAATGCGCGTAACCCGCTTAGATCATTTGGTCTTAACCGTAAAAGACATCGCCGTCAGTGTCGAATTTTATCAAACCGTACTCGGAATGAAGAAAGTGGTATTTGGCAATCAGCGTATTGCGTTAAGTTTTGGCGATCAAAAGATTAACTTGCACCAAGCGGGCGCCGAATTTGAACCTAAGGCCGCAGCAGCCACGCCCGGCAGTGCCGATCTGTGTTTTGTAGTCAGCCATAACATAGAAGAAGTGATCGCGCATTTAAACGCTCTTCAGATTGAAATCATTGAAGGCCCAGTGCTACGAACCGGCGCCACAGGCCGGATAAACTCTGTCTATATCCGAGACCCCGATTGTAACCTGCTTGAGTTATCAGAATATTTGCCCGCCTGCACGGGATAAACGAATTGGGGCAATATCAGCAGCAGTTCTGCTAGCACGCGGCGAGCAGAACTGCAGCTGACGTTATACTGGTTCACTGTTGTTTGCGATAAGAATCTCGACAGTTATATGGCATTCATTGTCATTGTTTCCCGATTGACTCATGATCCTTTGAGCTAATAAGAGGTATCCCTATAGGCTCCACTAAAAAGCGAGTGATCAAAACAAGACGACTGGGTTTTGCAGTGTTAATTATCATTACTTCCCCAGTGACCCGCCGTAAACTCATCCTTGAGGGCTCTACTAAAACATCCCTGTTTTAGAAGGTCACTGGTGCAGCAATGACAATCTTAAGTAAGTTATCAATACCTATGTCTGCCCTAAAAAGCATTTGCCCCTTTATCATTTAGAGTTAAAACTCATTTAAGCTTCATTCATTTGAATTTTCCATACGAAATCTAATGCGAAATTAATCGTATCTAGAAAACTAGCGACTTATCAGAGTCCATCGCTAGTCATAAATGTCCGCTGCGGCATCTACACTTGGATTTATTGTCTCTTCGATTTAGCCATATCTAGTACTAAATTTTTATCAAAACAATGAACACTTCACTATAATGCATTATAAGTACAATCTATATCAGGCTGAAGCATTCCATCGAGCACGTTAAAAACTGCTGGTAGATCTTCTTTGTATGTCGCTATGTAATTAGAAGTAATAATCTTTGCAACTTGGTTCTCAAGTCTTTTACTTTTAATTAAGTCTCCATGCTCACTCCAATATTGCTTCATTGCAGAAATGTCAAAGCCAGCCGCTAATCCATTTTTTGTTGGCTGATATTTATCTTCATAATCTCTCCCGTATTGACGGGTAAAATTCATTAAACAGTGATTGATAAAATGAAATATGTTGTTCTCATCAATCTTCGGGTTGAAACATATATTAAAAAAGTAATCATTCATAATCCTAGATATCCCCCCCAGATCCTCTGTACCACTCTCATCATAAAATCCGCAACCAACTTCATTTTCAGGTGGCGTTGTATTGCACAATTGATAAGTAACAAAAGTTTTTAAGCTAGATCTCTCAGTATCTATTTTATTTACTAAAATATCAATTCGTTGATTCGGAGTTTCTTCCACTCGCTCTGCTAAGTATTCTTCAGCTTTGCCCAAGAAGTTTTTATTAGGAGTATCATCAATTTCAGAAAGGAAATTGCGTTCTGTATCTATATACCTAGCCTTAAATAACGAAGCTATTTCTTGTGATAACTTTCTCATTCCATTTCGTTCAAGGTCTGATACTAAGCCATCAGTCTTAGCCTCACTTTCTTCAAATAAAATCAATGCAGAGTTGATATTATGTAATTGATTTCCTCTTTTAACGGAACAAGATAATCTAAAAGTTAGCAGATCATCCCAAGCTAATGCTCCACGTTCATACGAAACTAATCTTGCAATAATTCCTTTTCCTTCATGCATATTTTGGCCGAAGATCCGATAAGCAACTTCAGCAACATTATCCCTTGATCGTCTCTGAGCATTAGTTCTTCCCCATCCCGCGATATCTAAAAGACGAATCAATGAATAAATTGAACTAGGACGTTGGCCGATATGCATGCCATCCATAGCCACAAGAGAGTACTGAGGTAAAAGTTCAATCAAGGTGTTAATCGCGTCATCCACTACAATATTTGTAAAACCATGGGATTGATTAACAAGAATACTCCAGAATTTATTATGAGCATGCTCACCAAGCTTTAAACTAAACTCATCACGTTTTAACTCTTTTTCTATAGCACTAACATGGGAATCTTTATTGACTTTTACACGTTCAACTGCACTCCAATATAAAATATAAGTATCTCTAGGCTCGGGTATAGCCAGCCTCACTATTAACTTTAGATACTTTTCGAGATTTCTATCGCTTCCAACATTAGAAAGACTAGCTTTCCTCTGTTTTAGTTCTGTATGAACCCTCTTTTCACCTTCTCCGAATAATTCATTAAGCAAGAACTTAGCACTTGTTTCTTGTTTTTCTAAATATTGAATAAATGGATCACCACTTTCGACTTTTGTACTATCAGTTCTAGATAAATTATTAAATTTACTAAAAATACCAGTGTGAAAATCCGTTTCTTCTGAATAAATTCTCCTAAAAACCCCTGGGTAATGCAAATGCAACAAGAGCAAATTAATCAGTGAAAAACGACAAAAATCGGTTTTATCTAAATCAATAGTCTCTATCTGTAAAAGCAAAAGTGTATTTACAAATCGTTTAACTTTTCGTAAGTCGCCAACAATAGGCATATATTCATCGGCTTTATCACCTTCAAGCATTTCAACTAAAGTAGTTAGAACCGAAGATAGTTGTAGTATTTTTTCTGATGAGGCTGTAAGTTGCGTAACTTGTTCATTTATCCAATTGTTAAGGAGATACTTTTTTATACTAGCCCTATCAATAAATAAACTATACTGAATCATGACAAATTTTTCTAAAAACTCTCGCGCTTTTTCTCCATCTTCTTTTCCTAAGAGCAAATTTTCCAAGTCATAACATAGAATATAAGAAGCTTGTGACAAGTTATATGTCCGCCTTACAGTAAATAATACATTGTTAACAAGCTTGGGCTCTAGCCTATCGAGATCGTCAACCACTACGACTAAACGTCGCCCAGCACGTTTCAATACTTCATCAATATCATGAAGCATCTCATCAATGGTTTCATTTGAAGGCTCTAAAGAGAGTTTAAAACCAAGAAAAGAGAAGCCTGCTTTACCTTTTAACATCCGAGAATATCGTGATGCTAGAGGCTGAAATTCAGGGGCATACACTTGGTTCTGTATTGTCGT